>JBPCKO010000105.1:0-20467 GCA_051004215.1 Streptosporangiaceae bacterium
GCATGATCGACCTGACGACGCTCGAGGGGAACGACACACCCGGCAAGATCCGCACGCTCTGCGCCAAGGCGATGCGTCCAGACCCGACCGACCCGACCACCCCGTCGGTGGCCGCGGTCTGCGTCTACCCCGACCTCGTCGAGCCGGCAGTGACCTACCTGCAGGGCTCCGGGGTCAAGGTCGCGTCCGTCGCGACCGCATTCCCCAGCGGACGGGCGGCGCTGGCCGTGAAGCTCGCCGACGTCGGCACCGCGGTGGGTGCCGGAGCCGCCGAGATCGACATGGTGATCGACCGCGGCGCGTTCCTGTCCGGCCGCTACGGCCAGGTGTACCAGGAGATCAGGGCGGTCAAGGAGGCCTGCGGCAGCGCCCACCTGAAGGTGATCCTGGAGACCGGTGAGCTGGCCACGCTGGACAACGTGTCCCGGGCGTCCTGGCTGGCGATGCTGGCCGGCGCCGATTTCATCAAGACCTCCACCGGTAAGGTCAGCCCGGCCTCCGAGCCGACCGTCGCGCTGGTCATGCTGGCCGCCGTGCGGGACTTCGAGCAGGTGTCCGGGCGCCGGGTCGGAGTGAAGGTAGCCGGCGGCATCCGGACGGCCAAGGACGCGATCCGGTACCTGGTGCTGGTGAACGAGACCGCCGGGGCGGCCTGGCTGACCCCTGACCTGTTCAGGATCGGGGCGTCGAGCCTGCTCAACGACCTGCTCATGCAGCGCCGCAAGCAGCTCACCGGCCAGTATTCGGGCCCGGACTACTTCACCCTGGACTAGCCCGCCGCCCCTCCTCGTTCGTCTTGTTCATGATCCCGTGGAGTTGTTCGCGGATGTCGCTAACAACTCCACGGGATCATGAACTCAGGCCCCGGACCGGGCAGCGCGGGCCAGGGGCGGCGGCGAGCCGCCGGTCGGCGGTGACAAGCTCGGTGCCCAGGCGCTCGGCCAGCGCCACGTACCAGGCGTCGTAGACGGTCATGCTTTCGCGCAGGTCCCAGATTCGGGCCGCGAACGGCTCGAATGGGTAGTGCACGATGCGCAGGGAAAGGGCCGCGGTCAGGGCATCAGCCGCAAGGATCGGGCTCAGCGCCCCGCGGCGAACGAGGCCGCGCAGGGCCGAGGCGATCTCGGCGGTGACAATGGCCGGCGCCGGCAGCTCGCTCAGGCCTCGCAGCTCTTTCCTGGCCGCATCGCCCGGCGGGCCGCTGACGACGAGCGCGTCGACTACGACCGAGGCGTCCAGTACTGGCATGGTCGCGGCTCTCAGTGGGACTCGCGGTCAGCGGCCACGAGACCGGCCGAGGAGCCCTCGCTGAAACCCTCGGCCCCTCCCGCGTGCAGGTTCCGCTCGACTTCGATGACGATCTCGGCTGGGGTCCGCAGCCGAGCGCCGCGGACCAGTTCGGCCAGCATGTACTCCTGCAGGCTCATTCTCGCCGTCGCCGCCCTGACCTGGTAGACGTGGTGCACGGAGTCGGGCACGTTGCGGATCTGGATCGTCGCCATAGCGCTAGCTTAGCGCTACTAGCGCCAAACTAGCGCCGCGAGGCAGAACCTCAGAGGCGGCTGGAGATGGTGGCGCGGTAGACGTTCACCGGGATGTGGCCGCGGGACCAGACCCGGACCTCCAGCATCTGGCCGGCCGGGGGCGGGACGAAGCTGGCCAGGAACGGCCCCCAGCCGGAGTAGAGCGGCGCGGTGAACGGGTGCTCGGCGTTGACGCGCAGCACGACGGTCCGGACGCCGCGGGTCGCGATCACCCGGCGGGTCAGCAGCTGATCGCCGGTGTTGTTCCAGACCTCGACGTTGACCGGCGCGGCGGCCGACATCCGGACCGACACCCGGTAGCTCCCGGCCGGCACCAGCCATTCCAGCCCGTCCTCGACGTAGCCGGCCCGGCCGGTCGCGGTCAGGTGCCATTTCCTGACCGGGCCGCGGAGTACCGGACGGCCGGCGCTGCCGGGCGCGAGTGGCGCGGCCCAGGCCGGCTGGGGCGCGTTGTCGGCCGGGATCCGGACGGTGCGCAGGCCGGCGGGCGGCGGCTTGAAGCGGAACGCCCAGACGCCGTTGCCGTGCGCCATCAGCGTGGCGTGCAGCTTGCCCGCGAGCTCGCCGGCCAGGCCGACCGCGCTGGCCGTGCTCTGCAGTTCGACCCCGGCGGCGGGCGTGATCACGAACCAGGTGTCGCGCCCGGTGACCGGCGTGGTTCCCGGGCCGGCCAGCTCGTGCACGGCGACCCGGCCGGAGAACCGGCCGACGACTCCCTGCGACGCGATCACCTCCGCCGAGCCGGGTATCCGGGCGGCGATCTCGGCCAGCGTGGACGACGTCGCGGCCGGGATGCGGAGCCAGTGCGTGGCGATGTCCGGGCCCCAGACGGCAAGCCAGCCGACCGCCTGCGCGGTCAGCAGCACCGCCAGCCCGGTCGCGATCCGCGGCCGGCGCCTGCTCAGCCTGGCCAGGACGGCGACGGTCCCGGCCGGCACCAGCACGTACACGGGCACGGCCTGGAACAGCGGCTGAGCGAACCGCAGCCCGAAGCTCAGCGTGTTGGCCAGCAGTACGACGACGACAACCGGCAAGACCTCGATGCACCCGACGCCAAGCAGCCCGGCCGGAGCCAGGTTTGCCAGCAGGTCGACGCGCTTGGCCCAGAGGGTCGTCAGCACGTTCACCGGATGACTGATGATTCCCTTCACCATCGCCCCGGTGGTCAGCTTGGTCCCCGCGTAGGCCGCCATCGAGGCCGTGGCCAGGTAGCCGTAATGCCGGGTCAGCGGCGCGCCTACGTCGGCGTGCAGCGCGACGATGAGGCCGGAATACGCGAATGCGACCAGCATCAGCGCGATCCCTGGCCACCGGGACCGGCGGCTGGCCAGGGCGGCGCCCAGCCCGATCCCGATCACGTAGGTGGTGGTCGGCGCGCCGGCGGCCAGGATCGGCGCGACCCAGGCCCAGGCGCGGCGCCGGCCGTTCGCCAGGTCGCGGGCGAGCAGCACCGCGAACGGGATGGCCAGCGCCTCCTCGTGGAAGTCGAACGAGATGCCCCACCACGTCCACGGGTTGGCCACCAGCAGGATCAGCCCGGCGGCGGCGAGCCAGACGGCCCGGCGTCCCGGGCAGTGTCGCTGGGCGAGCTCGCAGGCCCAGGTAAAGGCCACGGCCTCGGCGACGACGATGCCGATGTCCTGGAGCCAGAGCAGCACCACGTCGTGGGGCCAGATCCAGTAGAACGGGGCGAGCGGCCAGATCGCTACCTCGGCGTCGTTCCTGACAAACGGAAGCCGGGAGATCGAGCTGTACGGATCGAGGTTGCCGTGCGCGATGAGGTACCAGGCCTGGTGATAAACCGCGAAGTCGAAGGTGACCGCGAACCGGCTGTACAGCAGCTCGCTCCAGGCGCAGAAGCCGACGAGCTGCAGCGCGAGCACCGCGTAGCCGATCCGCCGGAAGCGCCGCATCGCCTTGCCGGCCGGCGGCCCGACCGGGATCAGGCTAACGGTGGCCTGCGGCGGTACCCGGGCGTGCCGGGCCAGCCGGCCCGCGACCCGGCGGTCCAGGCTGGCATGACTCATGAGCGCGCCGCCGTCATCGCCGGATCCTCATCGCCAGGATCGGCGAGTAGCCGTACGGGTAGGCCGAGCGCGGGTTGACCAGGTTGGCCTCGAAGTAGACCGGCTCCCGGCTGGGAGACGACGACATGATGCGGAACGTCGCGACGCCGTTGGCGTTCGTCGTGGCCTGCACCGGCGTCGCACCAGGATTGCTGGCGTTGATCGTGGCTTCGCTGAAGATCGTGCCGTGCTGGGTGTAGGTGACCTGGCCGAGATAGACCGGCACGTTCGCGACGTGCACGGGCCGGTCGAGCCGGTCCACGATCCGCGCCCTGACCGTGATGTCCTGGCCGGCCCGCAGCGGGCGGTTGACCGTGGCCGGGTCCAGCAGCACCCGCCACAGCGTCGCCACGTAGGCGCCGGAACGGCTGACCGACGGTGGCTTGCCGGTGAACGCCAGCACCTGGAAGCCGTTGCTGATCGACGGCATCGCGAAATAGCTGGGCGCCTGGATCGTGTACTCGGCGCTGGCGTGCGGGCCGAGGACCGCCGGGCCGCGCACACGCTGCCAGAACGCGGTCATCGTCATGCCGTCCTCGATCGTGAACGCCGGGCGGACGGCGCTGCCGGAGGTGTTGCTGACCGCGAGCCTGACCCGCTCCACGGTGGCGAGCTGCCCGGTCGTGCGGACCGAGGCGATCGACATGGTAAGCGGGCTCGCGGCAGTGAGCGCGGTCGCGATCGCGGCGGCGCTGGCGAACGTTCCGGCCCCGACCGCCCACGGCCAGCGGCGCCAGCGCAGCGCGGCGGGGGCCCGGGTTGCGGTGGCAGCGGCGGCGAGGGCGGAAGGGAGCAGCATCACCAGGTAGCTGCCGAAAGACCGCGAGGCGAAGAACAACACTACGGACGGAATGAGGAAGGCCGCTGGCTTGAGCGCGGGGTAGATCGCGGCAAACGTGAGCAGCGCGGCGGCGAGGACGACGACTGCGGCCAGGTTGTACGCCTGCAGTGAGCCGCCGCCCACCGGCAGCGACAGGCTCAGGCTAATGAGCCCCTGGCCGGCCGGGACCGCGCCCGCGGTGAGCGGGGTGAGGACGCCGCGCAGCCAGGCGCCAGGGGAGGCGATCAGGTAGGGCAGGTTCGGCACGGCGAAGGCGCCGACTGCGATGCACAGGTACCGGCCGCCGTCTTTGACTGCCTGCCGCCAGCCGTTGGCGGGCCAGGATTCGATCACGATCCCGGCCAGCACGAACGGCAGGATCAGCCACGGCGTCTGCTTGACCGCCATCGCCAGCCCCATCAGCACTGGCCCGCGCCAGGCGGCCGGGCCGCGGGTGCGGGAGAACCGGTCCCAGCCCACGGCCGCCCCGGCCAGCAACGGCAAGAACAGGAAGTCGGTGATGCCGCCGACGGCGTAGCCGATGTACAGGTCCAGGCTGAGCAAGACGATCGCGAGCGGCGCGATCCGCCTCGGCAGCACCGCGTACAGCACGACGCCGCTGAGGGCCCAGGCCGCGACGTCCACCCAGACGGCCGCTTGCGTGGTGACGCCGAGGGCCAGCAGCGGCAGGTACGCCTCGAAGGCCAGCGCAGGGTAGGACAACGAGGTGACCGCCGTGCCGTTCAGCCGGAACGTATAGCCGTTCGGCGAGACGTGGAACAGCGGGAAGGCGCCTGCCATCGAGTGCAGGTACGGGTTGATGCCGTGCAGCACAAGCTGGGCGGCGTACTGGTCGAACGCCATCTCGTCGGTGCCGTATTCGGGTGCGATGTAGACCTGGAAATAGCTCCACAGAGCCAGGCCCGCGATCGCCGCCAGCAAGATCAGCCAGCCGATCTGGTGCTGGCGGCGGGAGTTCAGGGTCGTGCCGGGAAGCCAGGCCGCGATCACGGTCAGCAGCCCGGCCAGGCCCAGCCCGGTCACCGCGACCGCGAGCCACGGCGCGAACGTCAGGTACCCGGACAGGCGGAACGACCAGGCCAGAATCGAGACGCCCGCCAGGGTGCGCAGCGCCCGTCCGGTCCATCCCGCCGCCTCGTCGGCGTCGGCCTGACCGGCGGTATCGGGGCGGACGGGGAGTTCCGCCTCGTCTTGATGCTTGTCCTCCCGGCCGGACGGCTGATCGGCGCGGTCGGGAGGCGGCAGCACGATGGCTGGCGCGCTGAAGGGGCGATGGCCGCCGAGGAGCCCGGTCGCCGGATCCCCTGGCGCAAGGGGCAGCCCCGCGGCGGCCGAGGGCCAGGTGGGGCGCGAGCGGTGCCGTCCTGCTGTCCTCATCGGGCCGCGGACCGGGCCGGGCTAGGCCGCGAAGATCTGGATGTTGCCATAGCTCGCGGTCCCGGTGACCTCGTAGATCTGGCTCCCGGTGGCCGAGACGATCACCTGGACGCAGTGGCTCGGCGCGGGCAGCACGCGCCGCACGCCCTGGGTCGCGGTGTTCACCACGGCGATGTTGGCCACCGTGCCGGTGCCCTTGAGCAGGTACAGCGTGCTCGCGTCGGGGCTGAGCGCGAGCGCGCGGCTGGGTTCCTTGCCGACCCGGAAGCGGACCGGCCTGGACGATGCGCGCGCGATCGCGATTTCGCTGACCAGGCCGGCGCGCTCCAGGGCATACAGCACGGCCCCGCGAGTGTCGGCGGCGACGGATACCGTGTCGGGCGGAACCGGGACGGTGCCGCGAACCTGGCCGGTGCGGGCGTCGATGATCGAGACGCTGGCCGACTTCGCCCAGCCGGTCAGCACGTAGAAGGTCGCGTGGTCGGAGCCGGCCGTCACGAACCTGGCCGGTGCGGGCAGCGGGACGGTCTTGATCGTCTTGGTCGTGCGCGAGCTGATCAGCTGGAGCGCGCCGGAGGACCTGGTGCCGAGCGCGAGGGCCAGGGTTCCGCTGGCCGACTCGGCGACCGACGTCGCGGCCGCGCTCACCGACCGGCTGGCCCGGACCCGGCCGCTCGCCTGGTCGATCTTGAACAGCCCGGCACTCTTGCCGCCCGCCAGCGCCCAGATCGTCCCGCCCGGCTGAGGTTGCGCGATCGACAGGAGGTGCCGCGGCGCGTGCACGATGCGCTCGGGCAGCCGGTGCACGGCCGCTGCAGCCGAGCCGGGCCTGGGCCTGCTGGCCGAGCCGCCCTCGCCGCATGCTGCTGCGGCGAGGGCGGCCGAGGTGAGCACGACGGCCACGGCGAAGCGCCGGGTCGCACTCGGCATGGTTGTTAGTTCCTTTCGCGGATGCGGTTCAGGGCCGGTCAGCCGCGGCGGAACGCCGCCGTCCGTGCGGTTGCCGACAGGAAGCGGGTGAAGCGGCTGTCCAGGACGCCGATGCCCGGCAGGCCACGGAACGACCGGCCGTTCATTGCGGCGAAGAAGGCCTCGCCGATGCCCGGACGGCCGAAGGAACCCGGGTCGAAGCCGAAGCCGGTGAGCCCGGGGCCGCCGGGGAATCCCGTTCCGCCGCCGAGCCCCGTTCCGCCGCCGAGCCCCGTTCCGCCGCCGAGGTGCGAGGATCCGCAGGGATCGAGGTCGCTGGCCGGGGCGAGGATGGCGATGAAGTTGTAGCCAGCGTGGGTGAGCTTGACCTGCACGCTCCCGTTCTCGGAGGCGACGCCGGCCTTGACGAACTTCACGCCGTCCCAGACCGCGATCACGTCGCCCGCCTTGATGTCAGGCGAGGAGACGGTCACCTGGATCGGGGCGGTAAAGAAGCTGTAGTTGATCCCGCCATTCGAGGGGTTCTGAATAATGACCCCGATCCCGGCGACGGCGGTGTAGCCGCAGAGGCCCCCGTTGCCGATCCCGGAAACGTCGGGGGCCGTGATGGTGACCTGCAGCGCCGCTGCGCAGTCGGCGGCCGGGACGACGACCGTGGCCGTGGCGTTGCCGACCGAAACCGGGCCGATCGTCAGAGCGCCGCCGCTGCAGGTCTGGCTGGTGACGACCTTGAGGTAGCCGCCGGGCACCGGGATCGGCGGCGGCGGAGGGCCGTAACCCGCCTGGCTCGCCTGCGCGATGCCCGTGCCCGCGACCAGCGCGACGCTGGCCCCGACCAGCGCGATGCCCAGTCGCGGCGCGACGATCCAACGTCCGATGCCTGGCATGACTCATCCCCCGGTACGAGTGTTCGGTAATTGCGAAGCCAGAATGACCTGCGATAGCCAACAGTAGCAGTGTGATTACGAAGAGTCACAGTGACCATCACGACCTGCGGCGAGTCCTCTTCGGCTCTTAGCCAGTCCTTAGGCTGATCCACTTCAGGAACGCCGGAGCGGCCGACAGCGGGATGCTGCCGGCCGCTCCGTTGCTGGGGCGCGGGCCTCGGGACGCCGCGGGTTCGTGGCCGGCGGTCCCGGAGGTCTCTCTCAGTTTTGGGGCGGTTGGCTGCGCGCTGGATTTCGCCAGCCTGCAGCCAACCGCCCGCGTACTCGACCCGAGTCCGCTCGCGACCCGCAGTTCAGGCCGATCCCGGACGCCCTGGTCAATCGGTGCCGGAACCGCCGGCGACCAGGAGATCCACCGGATTCGACGTCGCCGGGCTGTAGGTCGAGTCTCCGTTGTAGTAAGCCCGGACCACGTAGTTGCCGTCGGTGGGCAGGGCGTCGGCCGGCGGCCGGCACGAACCGCGGCCACGGACCAGGATGATCGTGCAGAGCACTTTCGACCCGGCCTTGATCGTCACGGTGCCGGTCGGCGTGCTGCCGCCGAGGACATCCGGGCCGACCCGGACGCTGAAGTCCTCGATCTCTTCCGAGCCCGGGCTCACGACATGGAACGTCTCCTTCAGATCTATCTTCGGCGGGCAGGTGCTGTAGCACGTCGGCTGGGCCGCCTGGTTCGGGGCCGCAAGAGCCATGCTGGTCACGCCTGTCGCAAGAAGCGCCGCGCCGACGAGCGCAACGCCAGTCCTTGGCTGAATTATTCGCATCAGAATTACCTCCGGCCGGCAACGCTAGCAGTGTGCCCTGAGGGCAGCAATCACAAGCCCTGATCGGCAGAAAATTGTTAACGACCATAGCGTGAAGAACTGGGCAAGTGCGACGCTAGAGGTGGCTCTAATGGCCAGACGAATCATCTAACGCCGTTAACCGTAGGTCCATATGCGAGGCCGCGCAAGCTGCGAGACGGAATCGCTGCGCTCATACATTAGGTCTCTGAGCTGGCTCGATGTCAGATTAAGTCAAGTATGTTGGCTATAGTTCCGGACGCAGAAAGTGCACTTCCGGTCAATTCAGACAAGGCTATGGCCGGGTCAGTTAATGCACCGCGGACAAGATCGGAGATCGCCTTCACACGAGCGGGATTCTCGATAACATCGAATCCGCTGATGCGACGTCCTAAGAAGGAGTTGGCAGATGCGCATGCCGGTAAAACGGCATTGGTTAATGCGCATCGGTAGTCCGGGGGAATGGTGGCTCCCCAAGCTCACTTAGCTCGACTCACGGGAGTGAAGCATGCGCGTGGTCCAGCGGTCTGGGTGGCGGGTCAGGTGGGCCTGGCTCGGCCTCCGGGTTGGCGATCCGCGGTTCGCGCATCGTGGCGAAGCCCGGACCGTCGACCAGCATTACGAATCGCGGATCAGCCTGGCCGCGAGATGAGCGTGACGACGCCAACGGCACCCGCCGTGCCTGAAGAGGCGCCGGCCGGAGATCGGGGCCGCCATCGCCGTCGCCTGCGACGGCAAGTCCTCCCCGGAATACTCAGCCGCGGTGGCTGGTCCGTCGTGGTCGCCACGACGGGGATTAACGGGCTCAACTTCCTCTTCCACGTCCTGATCAGCCGTCTGCTCGGCCCGTCCTACTACGGTGCGCTCGGCGCTGTCCTGAACGTCATTTCCGTCCTTGCCGTCCCGCTCGGCGCGGTCCAGCTCGCCGTCACGCAGGGCGTCGTCTCCGGCGCGAGCAAACGGACCTCGCTGCGCGGGCTGACGGTGAAGGCGACGCTCTGGGGCCTCGGCGCGATGATGGCCGTCTGGATCCTCTCGCCACCGGTCGACGGTTTCCTGAACCTGAGGTCGCCAGTCACGGACCTGGCTATCGGCATCTGGGTCCCGTTCGCGGTCGTCGCCGCTGTATTGCAGGGCGCGCTGCTCGGCGAGATGCGCTACGTGCCGGTCGCGGTGGCCTCGTTCTTTGGCGGCGGTGCGCTGCGGCTGGTCAGCGGTGCTCTGCTCGTCACGGCGGGCTTCGGGCTGGGAGGCGCTGTCGCCGCGACCGTGATCGGCCAGGTCTTCACGACCGTGGCCCTCCTGATAGTCGCCAGGAGAGAGGTGTTCACCACCGCACGGCACCAGGTTCGCATCTCGCTGCACGACGCCGTGTTGTCGATCGCCGCGCTCGCTGGGTACACCACGCTAACCGGAATCGACACGCTCCTTGCCCGCCATTATCTCGCGCCCGTCACCGCAGGTCGCTACGCGGCTGCGGCAATCGCGGGCCATATCGCCCTGTTCTTGCCAGGAGCGCTCGTCACGGTAGCCTTCCCGCAGCTTGTCTCCGCCAACGCTGCCGGCACCAGCACCCGCAAGACTCTCATCGAGACGCTCGGCCTGGTCAGCGTCATCGGGCTCGTGGCGTTCGCCGTTCTCGCAGGAATGCCCGGCGTGGTCGTCGACGTGCTCTTCGGCCCAAGCTATCTCGCTGCCGCGAGGATAGTCGGGATCATCGGCCTGATCTCCGTCCTTCTCGGCATCATCGGTTTGCTGACCTACTTCCACGTCGCCCGGCGCTCGTTGGCAGCGTTGTACAGCTGGGCCGGGGTCGCACTGGTCTGGGTGCTGGTGGACGTGTTGCGCGGCGGGATGACGACCATCGCCGACTGCATGCTGGCGGCGAGCGTTCTGGTGCTTTCGGCTGTCTTGGTGCCGGCGCTCGCAACGGTGCTGCGTCCGGCCGCGGACGCCGCGGCGCCGAACGACGAGAGTCTCGAGCTCCCTCCTGTCCAGATCGACGTCAGCCTTGTCATTCCGTTTTACAATCCGGGACACCGCCTGGCTGTCCACGTGCACGACGTCGTAGAAGCCCTCAAGTCCGAGGGTGTCACCTTCGAGGTGATTGCGGTATCGGATGGTTCGACCGACGGAAGTCCGTCGTCGATCGCCGGGATCGACCAGGTCCGGATCATCGAACTGGTGGAAAACCAGGGCAAGGGAGCCGCGCTGCGCGTTGGCCTGGCTCAGGGTAGAGGCCGTTACCTCGGTTTCATCGACGGCGACGGCGACATCCCGGCAAAGCAACTGAGCCATTTCCTGGCGGCGATCAGGGCGGGTGAACCGGATGTAGTCCTCGGCAGCAAGCTCCATCCAGACTCAGATGTCATCTACCCGCCGCTCAGACGGCTGTACTCGTCCGGCTACCGGCAGGTGACGAGGGTGCTCTTCCGCCTGCCAACCCGGGATACCCAGACTGGCATCAAGCTTGTGCGCCGCGAGACGCTCGCAGCGGTGCTCCCGAAGATGGTGGAGAAGCGGTTCGCCTTCGACCTGGAACTGCTCGTCGTCGCCCGCCGGATGGGCTACCGGAACTTCGTCGAGCTCCCGGTCCAGATAGCCGAGCGCTTCACGACGACTATCTCGCTGAAGGCGGTCCGGCGCACGCTTCTGGACACGATCGCCATCTTCTACCGGGCGCGGGTCACACGCTATTACGGCCCGCACCACGCGTCGGTATTCGGCCGGAGCCAGGTGCCGGGCATGTCGATACGAACACGCGCCGGGTCGCTCGCCGCCCGAGCGCTGGTCGGCTCACCGGCGGGCTCTGGGCCTGAGGACCGGCCGCTGCGGATCCTGGCCTACAACTGGCGGGATCTTGCGCATCCCCGAGCCGGCGGCGCCGAGGTCTACCTGCAGTCGGTAGCGCGCGAATGGGTGCGATGCGGCCACGAGGTGACCATTTTCTGTGCCGCCGTCGACGGCAGGCCCGCGCGAGAGCTGGCCGAGGGAGTGGAAGTCATACGGCGCGGCGGGCGCCTGGGCGTCTACCGAGAGGCCAGGCGCTACTGGCGGCGCGAGGGCGACGGCCAGTTCGACCTGGTCGTCGACTGCGTGAACACGAGGCCGTTCCTGTGTCCGCGCTTTGTCGGGAACGTGCCGATCGTCGCCGTCGTCCACCAGGTCGCACGGGAGGTCTGGAGGTACGAGACGCCCTGGCCGATTTCTGTTCTCGGGCGATACCTGCTGGAGCCGGCTTGGCTGCGGGCGTACCGGGATGTGCCGGTGGTCACTGTTTCCGAGTCCAGTCGTGCATCGCTCGCGGACTATGGCCTGCGGCGGGTCACGGTCGTGCCAGAAGGATGGGTTCCGGCGTGATGGCACCGCCCGCAGTTGAGAAGGAGCCCGTCCCGACCGTTATCTTCATCGGGCGACTGAGCGCCAACAAGCGTCCGGGGCATGCCATTCGGGCCTTTACGCTGCTCCGCCGCCGGATGCCCGATGCGCAGATGTGGGTGATCGGGAGCGGCCCGGAGGAGGCGAGGCTGCGGCGCGCCGCCGTACCGGGTGTCAGCTTCCTCGGTCGCGTGACCGAGCAAGAAAAGCGTGAGCGCCTGGCCCGCGCGCACGCACTGGTCGCTACGTCCGTTCGCGAGGGCTGGGGCCTTGTCGTGACCGAGGCGGCCGCCAACGGCACCGTCTCGATTGGCTACGACGTGCCTGGTCTCCGGGACTCGATCCGGGCATCGGGAGGCGTCCTCACGCGCGCTGATCCGGCTTCCCTGGCCTTCGGCCTGTTCGGGCTGCTCTCGTCCATTGCCGGAGGCTACGGGCCCGTGGCCAGACCCGCCGGCGTGGTCTCGTGGGCCGAGGTCGCAGCCGGGATCCTCGCCGTGGCCCGAATCGATCGGGCGCCAGCGAACGAGCCTGCGGATCGGATGAGCGGAAAGCCCGCGGCGTTCCGGTCCGACGCGTTCGACCCCGTACCTCAAGCCCCCGTCGCGTCACATCACTTTGTCCCGCGGCAAGTGCCTCATAGCGACAACAAGGAGGAGGCCCTGAAGAGATGAAAACCGGCAACCGCATCCCTGATCTCGCTGTCGTCATCCCGGCGCACAACGAAGCACCGCGCCTTGGCGAGTGCCTCGACAGCGTTCGCCAGGCTCTCGAATGTGCCGGACTTGCAGAGGCTGAAGTCGTCGTGGTCGACGACCACAGCACCGACGAAACGTCTGATGTAGCGCGAGCGCACGGCGCGCTCGCGATCCGTCAGAGCGAGCGACTCGGTCAGATGGCAGCCTGCTCACTCGGCGTTGCCAGCAGTTCCGCGCCGTTGCTGTCTTTCGTCGATGCCGACTGCCGTGTCGATAGGTGGGCCTTCTCCATTCTCCTGCGTGGTTTTGCGGACTCCACCGTCGGGGTCGTCGCGGCACGCTGCGAACCAGAAGCCGGGCTTACCGCCAAATCGTTGCTGGAACGCTCTGCGATTTTCAGTGCCGTGATGCTCCACGAGACCAAGAGCCGTCTCCTCAACCACGACTTCCTGCCGATCGGGCGGTTGTTCGGGCTGCGGCGTGACGCGTGGCAGGCGGGGGACGACCAGCAGAGGCCGTGCGACCGGATCTACGCCTCCCGCGCGAAACGTGCGGGCTGGAGAATCGTATACATGCCTGAAGCGGTCGTCTACTACCAGCCGATTGCGACGTACGACGAACTCCGTTCGGCCTACCTTCGCTCTGCTGACACGCACACACGGGCGCGAATGGCCGGCGACTGGGCCGAGCCGCTGCCACGGGCAGTCGCGGGGCGTGCCGCCATCGCGAGCTTGCTACGGCAGCCCTCGAATGCCGCTGCGTGGCTCGCCCTCAGGGCGGGCATGTGGAGCGAGCGTCAGGTTCGGCTAACGCGACTTGGCGGCGGGGAAGCCGGCTCCGGGGTTTGGGACAAGCTCCCGCAGACTTCGCAGTATTCCAGCTGGCCGGAGTTCAGCCATCAGGGCCCTGAAGAGCCAGCCGGGAGGCCAGCATGACCAGTCAGGACGAGAATGCACCTTCGCGGCCGGGCGCCGAGCGATCAGAAACAGTCACCGTTGCCCTAACCTGCAAGCACGCGCCCGGAGGAATCGGCGGCCTCGAGAACCACCTCCAAATGCTCCTGATGCATGTTCAGGATCCCAGTTTCTCCTATGTCCTCGTCACAGGTTCTGAGGGTGAGGCACACCGGAGCGGCAGAGCCCGCGGGTATTTGCGCTTCGTCCAGCGGCTCAGGCGCTGCCGCGCTGAGGTCGTGCACTTTCAGGGCTTCGACCGGCTGCAGCTCCTCACTCTCATCCTGTTCGCGCGCGGGCGCACCCCTCTCGTCGTGACTCCTCACAATGGCGTGGCGGGCATCGTCAACGAGCGGAGTGCCGTCCGGCGGCTGGCCAAGCGCTGGGCCGACGGTCTGCTCTTCCCGGCGCTGATCCGGCAGCGTGCGCACGTCATCGCGCTCAGCGTGGAAGAGCGCGATTACTATCTCAACCGTTTTCCTCGCTGCGGCCAGCTCGTACAAGTGTTGCCCAACCCGGTTGAGGCGCATGACTGGGTGCCCATGCTCCCCGCGCCGTCGCGCCTGCTTGCCCTTGCCCGGCTTCATCCGGCGAAGCATATCGAGGATCTCGTGAGCGCCATGGCTCTGCTTCCTCCAGGCGTCGAGTGCGACATCGCCGGGCCCGACTGCGGCGCTGCCGCAGCGTTGAAGGACCGCGCGCGGGCGGTTGGGAGGGTGATCCGCTTCCACGGAGCGGTCCGAGGTGCCGACAAGGAACGGCTCTTCGAGCATGCGACCATCGTCGTTGTTACTACGGAAGCCGAGGGGCTATCGACCGTCGCCTTGGAGGCCCTTGCGCGGGGCATACCGGTGGTCGCGTCCGAAGGGGGTTCGCGCGGCCTCCCGGCGGAGGGCGTCTACCGGTACCGCTTCGGCTCGGTCATCGCTCTTGCCGGCACAATCGAGCAACTGCTGGCGAAGGAGAACCTTGTCGAGGCCAGGCAGGCGGCCCGCCGTGCCTCCACCGCGCTCGTAGGCTTCGACGACTATGCCCAGGCCCTTCGGTCGTTGTACGGCGTGAGCGCTAGGCATCATCGCACCGGGATCACGCCAATTGGCACGGACCACCGGTGGCGACTTCGCACTTCTCCGAGGGAACGCCGACCAGCATGAGTAACCAAGCTACTGTCGCGCTGAGACTGCGGACCGCTGAACGGCCGGTCGGCAGGCCCGCCCGGTCCGCTCGCTTGCTCCCGCACCTACCGGCGGCGGTCGCCGTGGCCTTCGTCGGGCTCGGTGCGTTCATGCACTTCATGCCCGGACGACCCGTACTGACGGTCGACAGCATTTTCCACCTGAGCAACACCTTCAACTGCGCTCAGGACACCCGTTCGTGGACATACCTGACGTCTACCGGCCAGCCCAACGCTAACCTAGGGCTGCTACCCGCGGACTGCTCGATCGCGCTCCTCCAGTCCACGGGCCTGCCCCTGTGGATGACGGAGGCGTTCTTCGAGGCCCTGCTTGCGATGGCCGCGGCGGCGGGCATGTACCTGGCCGCCACAAGGTTCGGGTTGCTACTAGCGGCTCGCTCCCGAATCGCGGCCATCGCCGCGGCAATGTTCTGGGTCGGGAATCCGTTTGCGCTGGCCTACATCTGGTACCACGTGCTGTACCTCCAAGTCCTGTGGGCCGCCCTCCCGTGGCTGGGCTTGCTTGTCCTCGCGGCGGAACGGGATCGCAAGACCGGAAAACTGTGTCTCGGCGCATTCGCCGTGGGTGTGGCGGCGGCGCCCGGGCTGACACAGGCGGAGCTACCCCAGACCTTCATCGTGCTGGCGTTCCTGTGCCTATTCGTGGGAGCAGTGCGTGGCCGCAGGGCGCTCCTCCGGTCGGTGGCAGTCGTTGGCTCGTGCGGGAGCGCGCTCCTATGGTGGCTGCTCCCGTCTCTGACTAATCTCGGAAACTTCTATACCGCGGCTACCAAGAACCAGAGCGCGACGGCCATCCTGGACTTCGCCTCGCACTACTCGACGGTCTGGCACCTGCTGACCCTGACGGCGGTGCCGCAGCTCTATCAGACGGTGAACGGGGTGCCCTATATCGCCTGGTCCGGCCTCGTGACCTCCGGCGCAGGCAAGCTCGTGCTCGCCTGCATTCCCATTCTTGGTGCGGCGGGTATTGTGCGCCTGGGCCTTCGCCCGTCTCGCTGGAAGCAAATCTCACCGCTCGTGGGCATGCTGGTGCTTGGCATCCTGATATGCAAAGGGGAGGCCCAGCCGCTGCCAGTCACCGGCGGGCTTCTCACCCGGCTGCCCTGGGGCGCGATCTTCCGTCAGCCGCTCAACAACTTCGCCCTTCTCATTGTCGTGCCGCTGACCTTGTTCGCCGGGTCCGGTGCGGCCGCCGTACTGCAGATCCTGGCGGACGAGTCCAGTGCGCGCGGTTTTAAGCGGACGGTCAGCGTGACAGTGAGCGCCGTCCTGGTCGGGGGGCTCGCAGTGGTCCTTGCGCCATGGTGGAGCTCACACGTCTTCCCCGCCGGCGGCGGCGTCTTCCCCTCCGCAAAATATGTCTTGCCAGCTGAGTACCGGCAGGTCGGCACCATGCTCGCTCGGTCTCCCGTCGGCGGCAAGACGCTCGAGCTTCCATTTACCAACAACGAGGAGTCCGCGTTCGTTTGGCCCGCCGGGATACAGCCGAATGCTGATCCGCTCTTCGAGGCGTGGCAGAGCCAACGATCTGTGCTCGAGCACGAAGGGCAGCGGACGAGCAGTGCTGGGTTCGAGGTGGCCCGTTGCATCTCGGCCGGCCGCTCGTCGTGCCTGCGCACGGCTGAACAACTCGGCATCGACCGGATCGTCGTCCATCTGGACTGGAACGCGGCGTACTTCGGAGCCAACAGCAAGATCTCGGTAGTGTCGTCCGACAGCGCGCTCGCCTACTTGCTGGGTCATCAGTCTAGATCGAGCCATCCGATCGCCCGATCGCGGAAACGTCGGGTCCGGGTTGGACCGTCTGGGTCCGTGAGCTTGTATGTTGACGTAAGGTCACTGCCCCGCCAGGCAGACCGCTTCCTGTCCTTCGACGGCTACTACGTCCAGCTGAACCGCCAGAACTTCTTCTCGATCTACTCGCCGTCGCAATCCATATGGTCGCCTGGGTTCGTGCTCCCCAGGAGTCGGCATTACTATCTGACACTCACCTGGTCGGCCCGGAAGCTGCAACTCTGGATCAACGGTATGCCTGAAGGCGAGGCCGTGCGCTTCCGGCGCTTGCCGCCGAAAGTCTTGCACGTCCTCCCGCCCGGCAGCGCGCCCGGGACCACGCGCGCGACCTCTGGCGTCGTCCATCTGGCAATCCCGCGTACTTCCTGCGGCATAATCCCGTGCAAACTTCGTGGCGGCGCGAAGGTCGTCAAGTGGGGCAAGTACCTCGCCCTCGTCTCGCTCCCTCATGCGAGCCCGCTGCTGACCTCGCGCTCGTGCGGAGGTAGGGCTGGGGCTCCCGCATCCGGTCTCCCCCCGCTACTCGAAGGTGGCACCTTCGTCATGCGGCGCGGCGGGTGTGAACAAGTGGAGTTTCGCGAAACGTTCGCCCGGTCGTGGACTCTCGCGGCGGTGAGCCCTGGTGCGCGCGTAACCGGCCACCGCGCTGCCAACCACTTCTACAACCAGTGGACCGTGCGGGGTCCAGCGACAGCGGTTTACGCGCTGCGCTACTCAGGCGCGTCAAGCTTCCAAGCGGCGGCTTTGGCGGGCGGCCTCGGCGGCCTCGCGTACCTAGGTTGCGTGTTCGGCGCCGGGGTAGTCCTGCGACGGCGGCGTCTAGGACGGCACACCGGTTACCGAACAGCGGACCGGGCGCCGTCGCTGCGGCCATGACCGTGCCGCCGGCGCCCTCGCGCGGATTCGCATGGGTTCCTGGGAATGCTGCTTCAACGGCGCGAGTGGCATTGACCACAGGACGCCCGCTTGGGGCCTGGGTACGACCAGCGCTCGCAGCCTCGGCACCACTCCTGCTTGGCGTGGTGCTGGCGGTGCTCGTCTGTTACCCGTTCGCTGGCGGACGGCTGCTCTTGCTGGACTTCGCCTCCGGCCCTCATCAGCCGTTCTTGCCCGCGGCAGCGTACGGCCTCGATGGTGGCCTAACCGGGGGTGTCCCGCTCACGATCGCCTTCCATCTCCTCGACCGGCTTCTCGGGCAGGCAGGCCCGGTCGTGCCGGCCGCAGTCTTCTTTCCGCTTGCCACGGCTGGGGCGGCGCGCCTGGTGCGCAAGTCGGTGCTCCCGGCGCGCCTTAGCGCCGGGCTCTTCTTTGCCGTTAACCCTTTCGTGTTTGACCGGCTGTACGCCGGCCAGTTCGGGCTGTTGCTCGGCTACGCCTTGCTGCCATTCGCCGTCGCGGCGTTCGTGGATGCCGCGCAAGAGCCGCACCGCGTGGGCCGAGCGGCTGGCTGGGCCGGAGCCATGGTGATGATGAGCGAGCACTTCGCGTGGATTCTGGTGCCTGTCGCGGCAGCGGTTGTCCTGACCAGGCCGAACCGGTTTCTGGCCGCGCTTCGCCTTGGAGGCGCCGCTCTTGGTGCCGCGGCCATCAGCGCCTACCTGCTGGTGCCGCCGTTGCTCGTGGGGGCGAGCCCGGTCGGCCCTCTCACCCAGCTCACTTCGTATCGAACCCGGGCTGACCCACGAGTGGGGCTGCTGGTAAACGTCGCCGGGTTGTACGGCTTCTTCCGCCCGGGGCCGGTCGAGCCGAAGGACCTCTTTACACGCTGGCCGGCCATACTGGCGGCGCTGGCGTTGATCGTTGCCCTCGGCTATCTCGCTGTGCTGCGCGATGCCGCCCGTAGGCGCGACGGTCTGGCCATTCTCGCCGCGGGTGTTGCCGGGTACTTTCTCGCCCTTGGCACTCAGGGTCCGACCGGCGGTCTCTTCCGGCTCGCGTATGAGCACGTTCCCGGATTCGTAATGATGCGCGAGCCGGACAAGTTCGCGGTTCTCGTCGCCCTCGCGTATTCCTACGGGTTTGGCAGCGGCATCGCATGGCTCACGGCCGGAAGCCACCGGAAGGCGGCGCACCTCGTTTCGGCCGCAGCGGCGGTCGCGTTGCCCCTTGTGTACACGCTGAATCTGTTCGGCGGGCTCGGGGGCCAGGTTCAGGCCAGCGACGTCCCGCCATCATGGACCGTTGCCTCGCGCCTTGCCGGGCACTTCACGGTGCTGTTCCTGCCGTGGCATGAGTACTTCCCGACCCCCTTCACCAGCCAGCGTGCGATCGCCAACCCAGCGGCGTCTTACTTCGCAGGGAACGTTCTCACCAGCCAGAATCCCGGCCATGGCTACGCTTTCACTGCCGAAGATCCCGAGCACGTGTTCCTAGATAAGTTGCTCGGTCCGCCAGTAAACCTGCGGCGGCTGCGGGTAACACTCGCCGATATGGGCGTAAGGTTCGTCGCCCTGGCGAAGGTGGCCGACTGGCGGGAATTCGACAGGGTCGCAACTGCGCCCGGGATCCGTCGCCTGTACTCGAGCCCCTCGCTGGACCTCTTCTCCGTCAAACCGACCGCCTCGGAGACACGTGACGCCCGCCGGGTGCGTTCCGTCGATCTCATCGACTACCGGGTTCTTCCCGGCCGTCCAGGCGTTGTCGCCCTCCCAGTTCCCTACTCGCAAGGCTGGACACTCGGTGGCCGTCCGGCTATACGGCTCGCCGATGGGCAGGCGGGTATCTTCGGCCCGGCAGCAGGAGGTGTCGTTCATTACGAACCATCTGGCGGCGTAATCGCGAGCGAGATCGCGTCCCTCGCGGCGGCTCTTGCTGTCGTGGGCATCGCATTCCTCGAGCGGAGAAAGCGGTCAAGTAGAAGGGCAATCCTCTCAGTCCTTGCTGAATCGGTACCGCGCCTTTCCAGCGATTGGATGACGGGAAAGGTGAGACCGTGATGTTTTAGGCTGAAGGATCAGGAAAGCTATAAGCTAATCCTGGCAGTCAGAATTCCCTTCCATGAACCGAATATGTCAACTGGTAGGCGGATGCCCATCGGTGAATGCTAAAATCTAAACCGGAATGCTAATACTTCCACCGAGGAGAGCTAATGACCGCGCAGCCCATCAATTACGGCACTCGCGAGAGACTCGAGCTCCTAGCAGGCCGGCCTATGTGGCAGCGTGAGTGCAAGGTCACCGATATCATCCGTGGCCAGCTGCCGAGAGATAAGCCAGCATCTATCCTCGATATTGGTTGTGGTGACGGGACTTTCCTGCAGCAACTGGACAAGACGTTGGCGCGACCATATGAATATCATGGCGTCGAGTTCTCCGAGGACATGGTCGAAAAGGCACAGGGCCTCCCGTACGACATCCGCCGCTGTAATCTTGAAGATCGCATCCCCTACAGTGACGCTAGCTTCGACCTAGTGTACGCGGGCGAAGTAATCGAACACATTTATAACCCCGACCATCTGCTCGAAGAATGCCGTCGCGTGCTGAAGCCGGGCGGGTTGCTCATCGTTTCCACTCCTAACCTGCAGGCATGGTACAACCGAGTCATATTCTTTTTCGGTGTCCAGCCTATCTTTTATGAAGTTTCGACGAAATCTACCATGATCGGTGCTGGAGTATTGCGGCGAGTTAAGCGCCAGACCGCGCCGGTAGGCCATGTCCGGGTCTTCAACCATCGTGGCCTGACCGATCTGCTGGAGAATGAAGGCTTCGATGTGCTGGCTTCCAGCGGCGCGATCTTTCAGTCACTGCCCAGACCTGTTCAGGTCATCGACAGGGCGTTTAATGTCAGGCCGAAGCTTGCCTCTGTGATGGTGGTCACAGCGCGCAAGAATAGCTAGCCCCAATGATTCATGCGGTGTGACTGGCGGGCTGTCGCGGTGGTGCCGGCGGCGTTCGTGATCTTGATTTTATGAGCGGGCCGTGACAGTGGCCCGGTTGTCGGACCGGGTCGCCGGGGTTCCGCGG
>JBPCKO010000106.1:0-10708 GCA_051004215.1 Streptosporangiaceae bacterium
TTGCCGGCCCCGTTGGGACCGAGGAACCCGGTGACCCGCCCGGGCGCTACATCGAACGTGAGGTCGTCCACAGCGACCTTCGTGCCGAAGCGCTTCGTGAGCGCGCGAACCTCGATCACCTAGCCTCCTCGCCGGCTGCGGCCCGTCCCACTGTAAGGGGGTCAGGCCGTCGGCTGCAGCCTGGCCCGGCGCCGCAACTCGGCCCACAGGTCGCCGACCTGGCGGTCCAGCTCGGCCAGGGACGAGGAGTTGTCCACCACCAGGTCGGCGATGGCCAGCCGCTGCTCCCGGCTCGCCTGAGCGGCCATCCTGGCCTCGGCCTGCTCCGTACTCATACGCCGGTGCCTGGTCAGCCGCTCGATCTGCACATGCTCGGGCGCGTCCACGACCACGACCAGGTCGTAACCCGGCTTCAGGTTGTTCTCGGCGATCAGCGGCACGTCGTGCACGACGATCGCGTCGGCCCCGGCCTCTCGCTCGGCCTGCGCCATCCGCTCCCCGACCAGCGGGTGAGTGATCGCGTTCAGCCTGGCCAGCCGATCCTTGTCGGCGAACACCAGATGGGCGAGGCGGTCGCGGTCCAAGCTGCCGTCTGGTCGCGACAGGTCCTGGCCGAACTCGGCGAGGACCGCCGCCAGCCCGGCCGAACCCGGCGCCACGACCTCGCGGGCGATCGCGTCGGCGTCGATCAGGACGGCCCCCTGGGCGGCGAGCCGCCGGGACACCTCGCTCTTGCCCGCGCCGATGCCTCCGGTCAGGCCGACCCTGAGCATGACTATGTCCTCTCGATGCGGAGCGGGCGGTGACTGCGGAGCGGGCGGTGACTGCGGAGCGGGCGGTCACTGCGGAGCGGGCGGTGAATACGGAGCGGGCGGTGAATACGCGGGGCGCGCTGGTGCGGGCGGGCTTACTCGCGGTGCTTGCTGCGGAAGATCAGCGCGAGCTGGTCACGCTGCTCCTCGGTCAGCGGGGGCAGGCCGTCAACAACTTCCCTGACGTAAGCGTCCAGGTCAAGGTCGTCATCGTCGCGGCGGCGCGCGGCGCGGCCCTGGTGCGGCCGTGCCGGGGCATGGGCGGCGGGCGGTGGCGCGGTGCGGTGGGCGGGACGGGCCGTGGGGCATTCACCTCCTCTCCGGGACGCGGATCTCGCCGAGCAGGTCTCAGGCGCGGTCACGGCCGGGTTTCCCCGCCATGGCCCCGGTGGCCGGTCACGATCCACGCGCCGCCCGGTCCGAATGGGCCGTACCTGGTACCGGAGCGCGTCGAGGACCTGGGCGAGCGCGCCGTTCATGACCTCGCGGGCGCTGTCGTACTCATCCCAGCGGTACCAGTCTCGGGACAGCAGGTGGTGAGTCGTCCAGGACACCACGACCCCTCCGGTGCCGCCGGGGTCGCAGGTCCGGGCGACCGGCAGCAGGCACACCCCGCCGAGCGGGTGCAGCGGATGATGCTGCGCGCAGTGATGCAGGGTGAACCCGGCCTCGGTCAGCGAGCGGGCGGCGTCGCGGGCGAGCGGGGTCAGCGGGTCACCGCCGGCCAGCGGCCGGCCGTAGCTGTCAGCAACCGCCAGCGCCGCGTCGGCCAGCTCCACCCCGCTGGCGACGGCCCGCAGCGGCCCTAGATCCGGCGGCTCGCCGTCCGGGCAGGCGCCGGCCGCCTGGTCCGCGCACGGCACGGGGGGACGGTAGTCAGGCATGCTGATCCTCCTCGACGTCAGTGCGGAGCTGACGGGCAGGTTCGGAGGCGGGGCTGGCTGGATACGGCCGGCACCCCCCGTCCAGGCCCGTCCCGGACGGGCGTACGTGCGGTCATGGCCCGTAAAGATCGTCGGCATCGCCGGGGTCGGCTGGTGCGGTGTCGCTGGTGTCGTCGTAGGGCTGGCGCTTCCAGGCGGGCTGCTGCTGCTCGCGCTCCCGGCGCCGCTGTGCCGTGTCTGCGCGGTGGTCCTGCCAGGGGTCGGGCATCGCGGCGTCCAGGTCGATCAGCGGCATCTGGCGGTCATGAGCACCGAGCAGAGGGAGCCAGACCGGGCCGGCCGGGCTGGCGTGCTGCGGGTCGAGGGCGGCGGTGGCGATGCGCAGGGCCGGCGCGTCACCGCAGCCGGCGAGGGCGCGGCGGGCGGCCTGCTCGCGGCGCGGGCTGTGGAAGCAGAACAGCAGCGGCGGGCAGATCCGCTCGGCGGTGGCCATTCCCTGCGCCAGATGCCCGTAGGCGACGAGCTTGCCGGTCAGCCGGGGCAGGTTCTCGCTGCCGGTGTCGTACTCCAGCAGGAACGTCACCGCCCGGCCGTGCTCGGCCCAGGTGCCGGTGCCGTCCGGGCGCGGCAGCACCCGGTCACCGTAGCCGCCCAGCACCCGGTCGGCGTACCGCTCTGCTGACTCAGTCTCGTTCAGCCAGGCCCGCAGCTGCCCGCTGCCATCGCGGGCCTGCCGGGCCAGTGCGACGAAGAACCAGTTCCGGCCGGTCATGTGCGCCAGCTGCTGGGAGCGCTCCAGCGCGAGTTGCCGGCCGGCGCGGACCTGCGGCAGCCATCGGCGGTCGTCGCGGTCCTCGGCACCCAGCAGCGCGGCGCCGACCGGGCCGAGCAAGTAATGCCAGGGCGCCGACCCGACCTCGCGGCGCGGCCGGAACCGGCGCAGCACCCCGATGCTCACCAGCACCCCGAGCCGGTGCCGGGCGGTGATGATGCTGTCGAACCCCAGCGCGCACAGCTGGTCGGTGGTCAGTACCCGGTGCTGTCCGGTCAGGCGGACCAGGTAACGGTCACGGCTGGTCAGGTGACCGGCAGCAGCGAGGACCGCCTGGTCATCAGTTGCTTTCCGCCCGCCCGGCGCCCGCGGGGAAACGGTAGATTTCGTTGACACCACAGTCATCAGTCCCTGTTTCGCGTCCGAGGTCCAATTCGCCGCTGGCCTGCGGCTTCACCGCTGTCAGGGCCGGCAGGCGCGCCGGCCGTCCTGGGCGTCCGGGGTACCTGCCAGGCAAACGTCCGGCACACCTGCCGGTACAAACTCGCCAGCGAGCACCGCCGGAGCCGCGCGCAGAAGTCGCCTGCGGTACGACCGACCCGCTTCGCCTGCCAAGACCGGGGAAACCCCACAGGCGGAACACCGGGGCAGGCAGCATCCCCGCCGGCACCGGAGATGCGCCCCGCCACAGAACACCCCACGCAAACCTCCAGATCAAGGCACGAGTAACCACTGTGGCGTTACAGCTAGCCTGCGTGTTACCTCCTGGATCAGGCATCCCGCGCTCCTTCGGACTAGTGTCTGTGGCAGCTCCTACGCCCTGCCTAGCGCCGCAGACAGGCGGTGTGCCCGGCCGCTTGTCAGCTGCGTGTCTGGCCTGTCATCCGCGCGAGCGGCCGTCATAGATATAAAGCGGGTTTTCGGGGCCTTTTTTCACGCAGGGCCGTGAGATTTCTGGGATCACCCGGGGACCGTGAGGTCGTCGTCGGTGTAGAGACCTGGCGAAGATGTCGGCTGGCCCGCATCGTGCTTGCCGTCGTCGCGCATAGACCAGGCCCCGAACCCGGCCGTAGCACCCCCATGTCCGCGGGGCGGCCCGGCAGCCCAGGGAGGAACCGAACAGTTTCGTGCGCGGAGCAGTCTTCTCGCGGAGCGCGTCCCGCTAGCCGGTTGCCGTCCACCGGTTAGCGAGGTTTCCGTGGCGCGCGGCGGCCACAGCGCATGTACCTGGGACCGACCTCGCGTTGACCTGACATGTACCTCCTGGCTCGCACAGGGGTACAAAGCCAGAGGTCATCGCGAGACTTGCCCTTGGTCCAGTACCGGCCTGGACATGCGTCCATACGCTGGATCGTGGTACTGGCGGCAGGCGCCCGTGGTGGCCACCTCGTGGTACGGAGCTGGGGGACGCGCAGCAGCGACCGCACTGCCGATACTCTTTGGGGAGGGAGACGGCGGCTGCTCCCCGAACCACGCAGACCGGGGTCTCCCCCTAAAAACGCGATGCCACATCGGAAAGAACAGAAACAAGGAAGCGAGCCGATGAACGCGGGCGCACCAGTGCGGTTCTTTAACTCCCTGGGACGCAAGATGACAGACTTCCCGGCGGTCGCGGGGCATGTGGGGCTGTACTCGTGCGGCCCGACCGTGTACTCGGTTCCGCATCTGGGCAACCTGCGCGCGTATGTGTTCAGTGACACCCTCCGCCGGCTGCTGGAGTGGAAGGGCTGCACTGTCACGCAGGTCATCAACATCACTGATGTCGGTCATGCCGTGGGTGACGGGGACGAGGGCGAGGACAAGGTCGAGGTCGCGGCCCGCAGTGAGCAGCGGTCGGTCAGGGAGATTACTGACCGCTATACGCGGATTTTTTTTGATGACCTCGCTGCCCTGAACGTGCGGCCTGCCAGTCATTATCCGCGTGCCTCCAGCTATGTGCCGCAGATGGTCGAGTTCGCTGAGGTGCTGGAGGCTGGCGGTTATACGTACATGCTGCCATCCGGGCTTTACTTCGATACGAGTAAGTCCCCGGGCTATGGCCGCCTGGCGATGATGCCGCAGACCGGGCAGATGGAAGGCGGCCGGGTGAGCGCGGAGGGGAAGCGGTCGGCTGCGGACTTCGCGATCTGGCGGAGTGACCCGCCGCAGCAGCGGCGGATCATGCGGTGGGACTCGCCCTGGGGGCCGGGCGTGCCGGGGTGGCACCTGGAATGCTCGGTGATGAGCATGGCGCTTCTCGGCAGGCACTTTGGCATTCATACGGGCGGCGTTGACCATCGCGAGCTGCACCACGTCAATGAGATCGCGCAGAGCGAGGCGTACCTGGCAGATGGCCTCGACTGGGTGCCGCTGTGGATGCATAACGAGTTCCTGCTGCTGGGCGGGGCCAAGATCTCCAAGTCAGCCGGCCGCATGCCGACCCTGCAGGATCTGACCGGGGCCGGGCATCCCGCGGTGGCGTTCCGGTACTTCCTGCTGATGGCGCATTACCGCAGCCAGCAGGACCTGACCGACGAAGGGCTGAGCGGCGCGTCCGCGGCGCTGCGTCGGCTGCTGGCTCGGGTCGAGCCGCTCCGTCCGCTGCCTGTCGTCAGGAACTACGGTGACGCTCACGCTCAGCTCGGGGCTGAGGGTCGGGTGGCTCTTGACCGCTTCGACGCGGCGGTCAGCGATGACCTGGGCACCCCGCGGGCGCTGGCCGAGTTCCAGCGCGCTCTTCGTGCGCCCGACCTCAGCGATCGCGACAAGGCGGTGCTTGCTGCTGCAGCAGATCAGGCTCTCGGGCTGGATCTGGCCGGCCTGACGGCCGGGGGTCTGCAGGCCGCCGCGGTGATGCCTTCGGTGCCCGCCGAGCGCATTGAGGAACTCGTCGCGGCCCGCGAGGCAGCCCGGCAGGGCCGGGACTGGGCCAGCGCTGACCAGGTGCGGGCGGAACTGGCGGATCTCGGCGTCCAGGTCACCGATACGCAGGACGGGCCGCGCTGGAGCCTGGCGGCTGCCAAAGAGCGGTGAGCGTGACGTCGGCGTCCTGGCCGCCGTGACGGGGCTCAGCTGTCCGCCAATGCGGGTCTGGCCGTCCTTCCTTCCGGCGCGATGTCGTGAAGCAGTGAGACGAACAGCTCTCTCAGCTCTGCGAATGACCGGCTTTCATTTTCCGCGTCGAGCATCGTGCGCTCAACGCGCGCGATAAGCGGATTGCGGAACTCCCACCTTGGCACGGGCCAGTCGGTAGTCAGCAATCCCTGCTCGGCGTAACGCCGGTAGACAGCAGTTCCCGGGTAGGCGATCAGCCTGTTGAGGAAGAAGAAGGCGCTCTCGATGTCGCAGGTGTCGATCAGGTCCAGTGCGTCCCACAGTTCTGATGGCGTCATCTCGGCGTGGTAGGTGATGATGCCCGGAACGACATCTATCCCCAGATCACGCAGTATGGCCAGCTGTCTGGCGATATATGGCCGCCGGTTGCTGGACGCCGTGTAACGCTTGTTGTAGGTACTGAGCTGACCTGGGTTCATGGTCTCGACTCCGACGAATACCCGCGAGAGCCCGGCCTGTCGCAGCAGGCGGAACACGCCTTCATCGATGGAGTCCACACGGCAGTCGAGCATGAAGCTGATTCGGTATTTTGCCCTGAGAAGCCGCCGGGCGAACTCTGCCGCCCTGTCCAGGGAGGCCGGCGTCTTGGTTAGGAACAGGTCGTCAGTGATCGTGATGTGTTCAGCGCCCCGGGCGGTGAGCGCTTCTATCTCCGCGAGGACATTATCCAGGGACTTGAGGCGGTACCGGCTTGAACCAGGAAACCGGGAGGCCGTTTCGCCGGTGGTGCAGAACGTGCAGCGGTATGGGCATCCGCGGCTGGTGAAGATCGCGGGACTGAGGCCGGCGGCCAGGGCGGGCGCGAGATCGTCCCGTGCTGGCCATGGCAGCTGGTCGAGATCGAGGGGGGTGCCCGGGATCAGTCGCGAGTGCCGGGTAGCAACACCAGGGATCCCGGCAGGATCATCTCCCCGCAGGACTGCCAGGGCGGCGTCCGGGAATGACTTCTCGCCTTCCCCGGCGCAGATCAGGTCGAATTCCGGGTGCGTGGCCAGAATCCGCTCATGGTTCAGCGTGGCGAAGTCATGCCCCAGGACAGTCAGGCAGCCCGGCCACGTTCTCTTTGCCAGTCCCGCGAGATGCAGGTTCTCGGAGAACACCTGGCACGGTCCTGAGAACCCGATCAGGGCAGGAGCGCCCTGCTTCCGCGCGCATGCGCGGATAGCGTCCCATGTCTCACCGATCGACCGGTGGAAAAGCAGCTGCCCGTTAATGACGTCCACCGGGATGCCGCGTGCGGCGCATGATGCCTGCAGCGACCGGAGGCCGAGGTGCTCGCCTGGCAGGGACCAGAAACCATCCGGGCCTAACTGGCGGCGGCTGAGCTCAAAGTAGGCGAGCTTGCCGCTCATCCCGAACTTGGGCATGTGATACAGGGAAGGCGGGTTCACGAGGATGACCGACATCATATTACTTCCGTCGCTGCTTGACTTTGATCCTCTAGGTTGAGGTTTATCCTGTTCCATTCAGCGTCGAGAATCCTGACCGCATATTCGAAACCACGCCCGCTGCGGGTATCGGCCGCTGTTTTAGTCCTGAGTTGCTTGTCTGTGAATACCCGGCTTGTTGCATAGGCGTACACGTCGGCAGGCCAGGCGGGGAACTTCTGAGCCGCCAGCACCGCGATCTGGTCGAGCAGCAGAACCAGCTCGCGCTGGAGGTCTTCGCACTGGCGCCGGGTCGCTGCGTCCAGGCGCGCAAGCCGCAAGACCCTTGCGTAGCTCCACCCTCCGAGGACCGCGGCTTGGTCAAGCAATGCCTGCAGCGCCAGGAGCCGCCATTTGTAGCCGGGCGGCCAGATTCCGCTGAGGAACAGCAAGACGTCAATCGCCTCGTAGGTGACCCTGACGATGATGTCGCGCGCAACGTCAATCCGCCCGCGCTGCAGGCACGTGATCACGTCATGGGAGATAAGTATGTAACTGCGTGACAGCAGCCTCAGTGCCGCATCGAGGGCACGCTCTTCTCTGCACGCGGTCTTGCTGTCCACCAGTGATCGCAGCTGCCCTTGCGGATCATGGACAATCTCCAGCGTGTCAGCGTAAGCGCCACATTTCTCGTTGTCCCATACCACGAACGCCTGCGCCTCGTACTCCAGCAGATGCTGGTGCACATTGAATTCAGTTCCAGAATCCGGCTCAGCGAACTTGAAGTTCGGCAGCCAGCCCGGCAGAAATGACTGCGCCTCGGCGATCAGGGCCTGCATGGGCATACCGAGAAGCCCAGCCGGAAGGTCACAGGTCAGCAGGATGGTGATATCGATATCCGAGTAACAGTCAGCGAAGTGACGTATTCCGTCACGAGCCAAGCCGCCGATCAGTCCTATTCCGGTTACTTGCGGTTTCACGCGCAGACGGTCAATGAACGGGGCCGCTCTCGCGCGCAGCGCGGTCACTTCGTTTGAGGTGCGGAGCATATCCCCGACCGGGAGGGAGAACGATGACCTGACAGAGGCGCTGGAAGATATCAAAGCACAGACCCCTTACGGCGCTTCCCGGTAAACAGCGCACATGAGCTTGGCAGCCCGGTCGATATCATCGCCGCTGAGCCCGCGGTGAGTTACAGCACGAATGCGGCTGGGCGTGAACCTGAAGATCATCACCCCGGCAGCCCGGCACCTCTCGAAGTAGTCGCTGGCATCGGGAACATCGAACATGACGATGTTTGTCTCCTGGCTGACTTCCAGGCCGGGGCACCCGGAGCGAAGGTGATCCGCGAGAAGGGCAGCGCTGGCGCAGTCGGCGCGGGCATCGTCCCGGTTCACGTCAAGAGCGCAGAGCGCCGCGGAAGCAAGAGGCCCGGGACGTACCCAGGCGCCTCCGGCCATGCGCCGCAGGTCGCGCAGTTCGGCCCGCCTGTCCTCGCGGAGAAGGACGGCAGCCCCCACTGGGGCGCCTACGCCTTTGACTAATGAGACTGACATGCCGTCGTAAACTTCGCCATACCAGCTCCAGGGAACGCGCTGGCGCACGTTGGCGTACCAGATCCTCGCGCCATCGCAGTAAAGCTGAATACGCCGGCCCTTGAGTAACCGGGCGACAGACCACAGAGCATCGGTATCCTGGGCCACGCCCCCCTCGAAGCCGTGTGTGTCCTCGATACAGGCAAGAGCGGTATGCACGGTCGTGTTCTCTAGCGGGCTAAGAAGCGGCATGATATCTCCGGGCACGACTCTTCCGTGATCTGAGGAGAAGGTTCGTGTCTGCACTCCCCACAGACGCGACAGCAGGCCATATTCCGATCGAACCATATGCGCGTTGCACTCGCAAAGCACCTCGCTGCCGTGGCCGGCAAGGATTCCCACAGCCAGGGTATTGGCGAGCCGCCCGGTCGGGACAAAGAGCGCCGTTCCCATTCCGAACATCGCCTTCAGATGCTGCTCAAGCTCTCGCACCGCAGCATCCTCGTCATACGCATCACTGCCATCCGGAGCAGCCGCTAACGCCTGGCGGACCAGGGGATGTAAGGGAGCGACAGCCTCAGACCTGAGATCCGTTATGGGCAGGTCGGCGTCACGTTCAGTGCTCAGGTCAGGGTGCTGGTCAGCGTTCATCGAGGCTCCTGGAGGGACGGGGTGCTGGTGACGGATGACCGGGACGCGCCTGCCCGGTTTGCGGTGGTCGCTGTGGCCACTGTGCCACGGCCGGGTGAGCAGCTCGACGGGCCAGCGCGCGGATGAGCTGGATGCTGCTGTCTGGATGATGGTGACGCCCGACGGCGGGCCAGCTGCGGTCTTTCAGCCCCCGCTCGCACCGGGCCTGTCGCCTCCCGGGGGTGGTCCTGGGCTTGGTACTGGTCCCCCAGGTCGAAGATGGCGATGATGGCCTCGTCGATCGCTGAGGTGGCGTGCTCGGCGCCGAGTACCTGTCCCACGGCCGGGTGAGTAGCTCGACGGGCCACAGCAGGCCGTTGATCAGGCAGGTGCCTTCGGCGATCGCCGGGAGTGCGGGCAGCAACGCGGGGGCCAGCAGGCGCCACGGCGGCGTGCCCCGGATCCACGACCTGGTCTCGGCGATGTCAGCGGGCATCCAGCGGCGCAGCCGCCAGTACGTGATGCTGGCCTGCGCCGCGTACAGGCCGCTGGCGAACAGCACCGCGGGGTGTTCCATGGTGGTTTCTCCTTATCGCTGGGCACTGGTGAGGTGCGGTTGTGGCTGCGGGTTACAGCCGGTCCAGTCCTGCTCTGACCCTGGCCAGGATCTCCGGGTCAGGCGGTGCCCATTTCGGCGGGCGGATCCCGGCCGGGTGCGAAGCAGGGACCTGCCTGCGTGGCAGCGCCGGGATGAGCGCGCCGCCGGCCGGGACGGGTCCTGGCTTCAGGGCGGCGTCGCGGTCATGGCCCGGTCCCGGCGCGCCGGGCGATGTGGTCATGGTCTTTCAGCTCCGCCATCCAGGAAATCCGCGGGCTCTTCAGGCACTGCGGAATGTTGCATCGGATGCAATAAATCCTGCACGATCGCCCAGACGATCTTCCCGTTGCGCGGAAAGTACCAGCCCCAGCTATCGCTGATGGTCTCCACCAGCAATAGCCCCGGCCGTTCTCTTCGTCTCCGCTTCTGTCCCTGGGTGCCGGTGCCAGGAGGCTGGAATCCCCGACGAGAATCAGGACCTGCGTCTTATCTGCTCGCAGCCACAGCCGTACCGGAGTAATCCGCCCGCTGGACCGTGATGCCTTTACCGCGTTGGTCACTAGCTCGGAAACCAGGAGCTCGGCGCTTTCGCTCAGGGCTGCAAGGCCCCATTCCCACAGTAATTGCCGTGTGTGCAGCCGGGCGCAGGGCACAGCGCCCGGCAGCGGGCCCAGCTCGATGAAGCCTTGCAGCGGCCATTCGCCTGCCATGATCGTTCCCTGATATTGGGGGGGCAGAACCGGCACCGGAGTCTCGCTGTGACCGGGCCAGCACGCGGCACGCGGCATGCCGGACCCGTGCACGATGCCGGTTCCGCCCCCGGCAGCACGAGCCACGCACGCGGGGGCTCGTGACGTGTATTCGCTCGTGCTGCCGCTCATGGAAACCTCCCTGCTAGTGTCCCGCGCCTGAAGTTTCATTGGTTAGTCTTGCCGGTTTACGGGTGCCTGTTCCGAGCTTGGCGAGGTAGTCAGCGAGCGAGCTCAAGATCTCATCGGCGGTCTTGGTCCAGGTGAA
>JBPCKO010000107.1:0-2871 GCA_051004215.1 Streptosporangiaceae bacterium
CAGGCGATCGATCCCGGTTACCCGGGCGAAGACCGACTCAGTTCCCGAGCACGGCGAGCAGGGACGGCCGGCCGGCCGGCAGGTCGATCCTGGTCGGGGTCGAGATCACCGGCAGTACTCCCTGGACGGCGCCGCTCGCCTGGGCGAGCCTGGCCGCGTAGACCGGGCCGGATCCGGGCTGCGGGGTGACCAGGAGCGCGACCAGCTTGGCCTTGGCGTCCTGCTTCGGCACCTTGATCGCGACCTTGGCCGCCGACTTGGCGGCGATGTGCACGAGCTGGCCCGGCTGGCCGGTGAGCGCCGTGCCGGGCACCGCCTGCGCGATCCGCACCGTCGCGGCCTTGCCAGGCGCGGACAGCACCAGGTCCGTCGTCCCCGCCGCCCCGGCCGGGCTGGCCGCCACCACGCCCTGCTCGGTGATCGGGGCTGAACCAGTGATGAACGCACCGGGCGCGCCCGGGGGACCGCCGGAAACCTCGAGCGCCGCGGTCACCGGCACGCTGGAGGAAACCCAGATCGAGCCGGGGAATCCGCTCAGGGCCGGGATCGACACGCCCGTGGTGACCTTGCCGAGCAGGCTGATCGCGTTGCCGCCGGTGGGCTGGTAGGAGCCACGCGGCGACACCGCCGTCACGGTGACCTTGGCCGCCTTGGCGCCCGGCACTGTGATGTACAGCTCCCGGGTGCCGGTCATGTCCGGCAGGCCGGTCAGCACCTGGGACGTCGCGGGTTCGGCCGCCTGGGGCAGCCAGATGCCCGGCTTGCTCAGGCTGTCGGTCTGCCGGACCGCCGCGACGACCAGGCCGCTGCTGGTTGTTACGTGGAACGCGGCGTCCCTGGCCGCATGCACCAGGTGATCGAGGTTCTGCACGATCATGGCGTGCGGCGGCACCGAGATCCCGGAGTCGGGCTTGCCGAGCAGCGGGCCGCTGTCGGTAACGATGGCCACATGCGCATCGGCCGGAGTGCTGTCCGGGTTCATCAGGTACAGCTGGGTGTGCGTGGTCGTCGCCTCGGGCGCGACAAACCAGAAGTCCGACCCCGGTGCCTGGCAGCGCGCGGTCGGCTTGCCGCCCGGGCCGAGCTGCTCGACATCGAACCCCTGGGCATTCGCCCCCGTCGCCGCGACGAACAGGCCACCGGGCGCCAGGGCGGTCGGCACCTTGCCGCCGGCCATGCTGGGCAGCGTCGCGGCCTTATTGGACACGACGGGTGCCGTCTTGACGGTCTTGATCGTCAGCTGCCCCGGCTGCGGCGAGTTGACCACGGGCGCGGCGGGCTGGCCCTTGACCGCGGGCCCCGGCACGGTCAGCGTGATCTGTCCGCTGCCCGTGCTGGCGGGGGCGCTCGCCTCGGCAATGTTCCCGCCGGTCACCGCGCCGGACCCCGGCCCCGGGCAACCGACCAGGGCCGAGCTGACCGCGAGCTGCCCGGCCGAGGCGGCGGGCCGGGCGGCGGTCAGCTCGACCGCGCGGCTGAGTCCCGCGATGCCGTATAGGCCGGCCAGCGCGAGCAGTACCAGGAAGGCCAGGACGAACCGGTTCGTCAGCTGGCGCCCCCGAGCCTGGCGGGCCGGCCGGGCCTGGCCGGCCGGCGAGCCGGCCGAGCGGGCCTGGCGAGGCCCAGGACGGGCCTTGCGGGCCTGGCGGGGGCTCACCAGCTATCTCCTTCGTACTCGGGCTCGTAGTCGGCCGGGGCCGGGTTCCGGCGGTAGTCGGCCGGCTCGTCGTCGAACCGGCCCCAGTCCCCGGTGTCCTCGTCCGGGCGCCGGGGACCCCGCCGCCTGCCCTGGCCGCCGGCCCGGCTGTCCAGCGGCGGCAACGGCTCGAGTTCGTCGCCGCTAGTTCCCGGCCACGACGAGGGCCCTGACCCGCCGTCCCAGTCACCGGAACTCCCCTGGCCGCCAGGCCAGCCAGCAGGTTCGTCGGTACGCCCGCTGCCATGGCGGCCCCTGGGCCTGGAGTCACGCTGGCCGCCCGACCCGGTCTGGCCTGACCCGGTCAGCCGGTAGGCGCCGGCGCGGGTGTCCTCCTCGGCCCGCCAGGGCGCAAGGTCGTCCCCGCCGTCCCGGCCGGGCCAGGAGTCGCCCGGCGCACGGCCAGAAGGCGAGCGGCCGCCCGCCTCGCGGTCACGGCCGCCGGGCGCGTCCAGCTCGGGATACGGCCAGTCGCCGCCGGGCGAGCGCCCGGACGGAGAGCGGCCGGATGGCGAGCGCCAGCCCGCCGCCGGCCGGTCCGATCCGTAGTCCAGGTCGCCGTCTTGTCCCCGCCCGCCCGGTCCGGCCGGCCCGCGGCCAGCGCCGGGGAACTCATCGGCGGCATCATCGGGGTACGACCGGGCCCGTGCGGACGGCCCGGCCTGCCGGTCCCCGCGCAGCGGGTCGCTGGCCAGGTCGTCGTCGGTCCGGTAGCCGTGCCGGCCGGTACGCGGTCCGCCGAGCGGACCGGATCCGCCGGGGAAGATGTGCTGGCCGGACCGCCGCGCCGGGCCGAGGTCATCCGCCGCCTGGCCGGCCGGGCGATAGGAATACTGCCCGGAGGGCCGGAACTCCCCCGCGCCCCGGCTGCCGCCCGAGTCTTGCTCGCCGTCGCCGCCGCTGTTATCGGGCCAGGCGTCGGCGAGCCTGGCGTCGTTCCGGTCGCTGCCCGATTCGTATGGCCAAGCGTCCGCGAGCCGCCCGTCGCCTGCGCCGGGCTGGCCGGCCGAACGCCGGCCACCGCGGCTCTCGTCCCGCGGTCCCCGGTCGCCGGCCGGTCCGGCCGCGAGCAGCGTCGTCTCCGCCACGTCCTCTGGTCCGCCGTCCGGCGGCGCCGCCCCGGTCGCGGCCAGGGCCGCCCGCGAACCCTTGGTCAGGCCGGTGCGCTGCCGGGC
>JBPCKO010000108.1:0-44102 GCA_051004215.1 Streptosporangiaceae bacterium
GTCCGGGCCGCTGGCCGGCAGGCCGCATGTGCTCGCCTCCGGTCAGAGCCTGCGGCCAGGGCAGCAGCTGACCTCGCCGCGGGGTACCTACCGGCTGGTCATGCAGCGCGACGGCGACCTGGTCGAGTACGACGGGACCCAGCCGGCCTGGTCGAGCGCCACGACGGGGACCGGCAACCTGGCCACGATGCGGGCGGACGGCGATCTGGTCGTCACCGGCGGCGACGGCAGCACGCTCTGGCAGTCGGGCCGCGGCGGCCGGGTCAGTCAGCCGGAACTCGACCTGCGCCGTGGCGGCAACCTCGTGATCACGTCGGCCGGAGCGGCGATCTGGTCGCGCACGGCGAGCCTGTCGGCGGGCTCACCGGACGACGCCCTGCTCCCCGGCGCGTCGCTCACCGCCCCGAACGGGGCCTACCGGCTGGTCATGCAGGCCGACGGCGACCTGGTCGAATACGGCAGCGGCGGCACCGCGGCCTGGTCGGCGCAGACAACGGGGAACGGCAACTCCGCCTGGCTGCGGACCGACGGCGACTTCGTGGTGTCGACCGGCAAGGGCGGCGTGATCTGGCAGACCGGCACCGGCGGGAAGGCCGGCGGCTTCACGCTGGACCTGCGCGACAACGGCAACCTAGTGCTGTACTCGGGCGCCCAGGGCCGGCTGTGGAGTCATCAGCTGAACTCCGGGCTGGCCCTCGGCAGCTGGCCAGGGGCCAGCGGAACGCGGCAGGCGGCCGCGCGTTACGGCTACCCCTACCCCGGCCCGCCGGCCTGCACCGACGGCGGCGCCTGCGTCGCCGACAAGTGGTACTTCTACCGCGGCCAGTGCACATCCTGGGCGGCCTACCGGCTGAGTCAGCTGAACGGGTTCGCGTTCAGTAACAACTACGGCGGCAAGGGACGCTGGGGGAACGCGGACAACTGGGGTCCGCAGGCTCGCAGCCTGGGCATCACGGTCAACGCGGAGCCCGCCCTGGGCAGCATCGGCTGGTACTCATCCGGCCATGTCGCGTATGTCGAGCGGGTCAATTCGGCCACATCGGTCGTCATTTCAGAAATGAATTACGACGGCGACAACGGATTCCGCGTGCAGACTATTACGCCGGACAGCGGATACTGGCCGACCGCCTTCATTCACGTGCACGATCGCTGACCGGCGCCGGTCAGCTCAGGATCGCGAACGCGAGCTTGCGGTTGCCGCCGTTCTGCTGGACCAGGGCGAACTACAGCGGCAGCACGCCGTCCACGGTGCCGGCCGCCCCGGCGTCGCCGACGTACGCGGGCTCCAGCCCGACCGCCTTGATCAGCTCCTCGGCGACCGGCCTGGCCTGCGGGTCGGCGGCGAAGAAGAGCCCGGCCGACGGCACCGGGTCGGCGAAGTTCTCCCAGCCGAGCGTGTTGAACGCGCGGACGTAGCGGGCACCCGGTGCGGCCGCCGCGATGACAGACCGGCTGTTCACCTCGGCTGCCCCGATCCGGTTGGCCGCATCGACGACGACCTTGCCGTTCAGCCCCGGCCCGTTGGCGGCCACCAGGCGGTCACCGCACCGCCGGGTACCGCGAGCACGACCACGTCGGCGCCGTCGATCGCGTCGCCGACCGCCTGCACCGGCGCGCCGCCCGGGCCTGATCCGCTCGCGCTGCGCGTTCCGTAGACGACCTCATGCCCGGCGACCTGCCACTTCCCGCCCAGCGTGCCGCCGATGTTGCCAGTTCCGATCACCGCGATCCTCATGCTCGCCGATAACCATCCGGCCGGGGCCCGCATTCCGGCCGGCTGGCCAGGCCGCTCCGGGCCTCACCCAGCGCGGTGCAGACGGGCCGCCGCCGCGCAGGTAGCCCTGGCCAGCGCGCAGATCGGGCCCGGCGGAAGCCGGCCAGGCGCGGCTCCGCCGTTCAGCCCGATCAGCACGGCCGCGAGCGCCACCGCTGCGACGGCGACGGCCAGCCGGCCGGCCGGCCCGCTCGAGCCGAGCCTGCGGGCCGCCCTCGGCAGCAGCAGAGGCCGGCTCAGGTTTCCCCGGCGCCGCAGCAGCACGGCAGACATCACGGCGAGGGCGGGCAGCACCAGGAACAAGTGCAGGAAGTAGCCTGCCTGCGCCGCCGACCCGAACGGGTCGGCCGGCCCGCCGGTCGCCAGCGCCTTGCCGTAGTCAGCGGCCGGGCCCGGTCCGACCTTGGGCAGCACCACGTACACGCTGACCGCGAGGGCCGCGAAACCCAGCAGAGCCAGGCCGGCCAGCCCGGCCAGGTCGGCTCGCAGCGCGCGTCCCGCGCTGGCCGCCAGCCCGGCCGGGCCGCGGGCACGGACCCAGAGGGCCGCGGCCGCGCACCGGCTGGCTGCGATCACCACCACGGCGCCGTAGGTCATCAGGTAGAAGGTCTCCAGCGGCGCCGTGAATGCGCCCGTGACGACCAGCAGCAGCAACGGCAGGGCGAGCCAGCCGAAGCGGTACTCCGGCGGCAGCGGGCCGGACCCCGGCGAGACAGGCGGCGGGGGCAGATAGGAACGCGACGAGACGGGCGGCGGGGGCAGATAGGACCGCGGTCCCGGACGCGCCATGGACGCCACCTGCTCTGACGGCTGGACCGGCGGTGGCGGCCGGCCGGGCTGGATGGCCAGCGGCCGGACCGTCGCCGGGGCGAGGGGCGGCGGCGGCGTCTCGGGAGCGGCCGGGACCTGATACCGGCCCAGGGTCGCGGCCACCGGGCGCGGCAGCCAATCGGGCTGCGGCAGCGAGTGTCCGAGCTCGTCCACCAGGTCGCTGGCGGACGGCCGCAAGGCCGGGTTCTTGGCCAGGCAGCGCGCGATCACCGGGCCGAGTTCCTCCGGCACCGCCGACAGATCCGGATCCGCGGTCACGACCTGGAAGAACAGGCCGGGCACGGAGTCGGCGGTGAACGGGCCGCGGCCGGTCGCGGCGTAGGTCAGCACCGAGCCCAGGCTGAAGATGTCCCCGGCCGGACCGGCTGGCTTGCCCTCGGCTTGTTCCGGGCACATGAAGGCCGGAGTACCGACGAACGCGCCGGCCGCGGTCAGGCCGTCGTGTCGGCGGCCCTGGAGATGCCGAAGTCGATGATCCGTGGGCCGTCACCGGCCAGCAGCACGTTGGAAGGCTTCAGGTCGCGGTGCACCACGCCGGCGGCATGAATCGCCGCCAGTCCTTCGGCCAGCCCGGCGGCCAGCCCGCGCACCGCACCGGCCGGCATCGGCCCGTGGCCGGCGACGGCGTCGTCCAGGGAGGGGCCTGGCACGTAGGCGGTCACCAGCCACGGCATCTCAGCGTCGGGATCCGCATCCACCAGGGGCGCGGTGAACAGCGCGTTGACCCGGCGGGCGGCCGCGACCTCACGGGCGAACCTGGCCCGGAAGTCGGGATGGCCGGCCAGCAACTCGGCCCTGATTACCTTCACCGCGACGGGGCGGCCGCCCGGCGACCGGCCGAGGAAGACGTGGCCCATGCCGCCGCTGCCGAGCCTGGCAACCAGCTCGTACCGGCCCGCCCGCCGGGGATCGCCCGGCCGTAGCTCTTCCACCAGCTGCCCGCCCCCCGCAGTCGCCGGTCATCGCGAATGGCGCGATAGCGTAGCCTACCCTTTTCTCTCCTTCTTCCCGGGCAAACACCGACGTACCATGTCCGGATGGCCCAGCCATATGAGGGCGGATGGCAGCAGCCGAGCTGGCCGGCTGAACTGTGGTACTGGTCCGCCGAACCGGTCTCGGTACAGCTCAATCGCAGTGCGCTGATCACCAACTCACCGCTGGCGGCCGGCTGTTCTACGGGACGCGGGCGACCGGGAACGCGGCCGTCCGCCGCCGGGCCAGGGAACTCACCGCACCGCAATGGCGCCTGGCCGGCCACGGGCAGGTGATTCTCGATCACGAAGGGATCGGGCTGCACGGCTCCTGGGGCAGCATGCGGGTGGAGTACAGCGAGGTCCCGTCCTGGCGGCAGGACCAGGACGCGCTGCAGCTGTCAGTGGTCGACTATTACCCGCTCATGCTCAAGACCAGCGCTCCGGCCGGCCTGATCAGCGCGTTCGCTCATTTGTCGGAAGGCAAACTCTGGCAGGAACTCACGGTGACGACCTGGCAGCCGCTCCCCGGCGTGCCGGTGGCCGGCTGGGAGCAACGCGACAAGCGATTCACGTGCGCGGTCCCGGCCGGCTGGGCACCGCTCGCCGACCCCGCGTTCCTCGCCAACGCGGCCAGGGATGCCGCGAACAACCAGATGCGGCTGCTGTTCATGCTGCGCCGGACCGGATATTACGTCTCGGTCGAGTTCAGCGAGGTCACCGACCGGTCCATGCTCGGCAACCTCGCCGCCGATCCCGGCGCGTTCGAGCGCGGCGCGCTCCGGCTGGCCGGGCTGAAGGCACAGCAAGCGAACGGCGTCGTCGTCGCCCGGCCAGCCGTGGTGATGATGCAGGGCGAGCGGGCCGTCCTGCTCGACACCACCATGGTGCTGCCGCACATCGCGGTCCGGATCCGCGAGCTGTTCGTACCGCACCGGGGCCAGTGGTTCATGGTCGCGCTGACGGCGGCCGACCCGGCGAACCCGCAGGCGCTGTTCGACCAGTTCGCCGGGGAGTTCCAGACGATGATCGCGACCTGGAACTGGCGGCGCTGAAAGCTGAGCGGCCGGCTAGCCGGCTCCGTCCCCGTTGCTGCCGTTCGGCGACGGCGCCTTGCCGCCCGAGGTGACCAGCACCTTGCCGTCGGAGGTCACCAGCTCGTGATGGTGGTGATGGACCGGTACGGGCTCACCGGGAATCGGCCCGAAGTCGGGCTCGGCCTCTGGCTCCTCCATCGGATAGGCGACCTCGCCGTGCACCTGGATGTCGCCGGCCGCCAGCTCCGGGTCGGTCATCCGCAGCTTCATGAACAGCCCGATGCCGCGCAGGATCAGGAAGGTCACCAGGCCGTCCCAGACGATCACGCTCAGCGCCGCCCCGGCCTGGATCAGCAGCTGGCGGGGGTGCCCGTAGAACAGGCCGGTGGTGCTCACGTCCGGGTTCTTGCCGATGCCCAGGTAGACGATCATCTTCGGATCAGCCAGCAAGCCGACCAGCAGCCCGCCGAGCAGGCCGGCGAACCCGTGCGTGTAGACCACGCCAAGCGCGTCGTCGACCTTGTTGAACGGCCACACGTGCTTGGGCAGGTAGGCGAAGAGCACCCAGACGACCGACGACGTGACCAGGCCGATGATGATCGCGCCGACGCCGGTCACATAGCCGGCGGCCGGCGTGATGCCGACCAGGCCGCAGATCATGCCGTTGACGCCGCCGAGGAAGGTCGGCTTCTTCTCCGCGCTGAACATCATGTCCATCGCGATCCAGGTCATCATCGCGACCGCGGTTGCCAGGTTGGTGTTGATGACCGCGGCGCTGGCGTCAGCGCCGGCGAAGTACGGGTCACCGCCGTTGAAGCCGTTCCAGCCGAGCCACAAGATGCCCGCGCCGACGGCGACGAACAGCAGGTTGTTGGGCATTGCCTTCCGCCGGTCGCGCTGCAGCCTGGGCCCGACGACGGCAGCGGCGACGAAGCCGGAGACGCCCGCGGCCAGGTGAATCACGTAACCGCCGCTGAAGTCCAGTGCTCCCTTACTCGCCCAGAAGCCGCCGCCCCACAGCATGAACGCGTTCACCGCGTAGGCGAACGTGATCCACAGCGGCACGAACATCAGCCAGACCTTGAACTTGATCCGGCCGATCACGCTGCCGATGAACAGGATCGGGGTGATCGCCGCGAAGACGAACTGGAAGTACACCAGCGAGCTTTGCGGGAACCTGAACTTAGGCATCAGGCCGTTCAGCAGCGGGATGTTCGCCTGCGCCTGCTCGCCCGAGGCGCCCACCACGGTGCCCGGCTTACCGAGGAAGGAGCCGATCCAGGACGATCCGAAGCCCATCTTGAACGCCCACAAGACCCAGACGATCAGCGTGAGGGCGAACGCGCTGAACACCATCATCATCGTGTTGATCGCCCATTTACGCTGCACGATCCCGCCGTACAGGACGGCGAGGGCCGGGATGCTCATCAGGCCGACAAGCGTCGCGGCCGTCATTTGCCAGGCGTTGTCGCCCGAGCTCAGCCAGGCCGAATAGGGAACCATTCTTCGCCTCCCAGGGGATGGAGCGAAGGGATGCACTGGAGGGCCAGGCCACGCTGACCAGCACCGTCCTGCCTCCACTTCAGTGTTGGTCAGTACGGTTCATGTTTTTCATGGCCGTGTTTCGCGCGAGTTTCCCCGCCGTTACACGGCCGAAAAGGGTCCGGGGCGACGGCCGGCATCGTCAACGCGCGCGAAACCCGCGGCGGCCCGGCCGTGCCTAGGCTGGCGAACACCATGCCGTTGCTGACCCCGCCACCTCCGGCGCAGCCCGTCCGCGGTGACAAGCGCCCGCTGATCGTGCTCACCCTCGCCGTGGCGATGGTGCTGGCCGCGGTCGCGGCGTGGACCGCGATCCACCCGGACGCCTACGGCGGGGCCAGGGCGGGCTGCGTGACGGTCACGATCCCGAGCACGACCGGCGGGGCGCTGCTGCACGGCTGCGGGCCGCGGGCCAGGGTCATGTGCCGGGCCGCGTTCGCCCATCATGACCGGCTCTCGCTGCTGACCAGGCCGCCGTGCCGAGCGGCGGGACTGGACTGACGCGTCCCTCAGATTCCATGATCAGGGGGACTTACCTTACTGTGAGCAAGGCAACTCCACGTGATCATGAAACCCGGCCGGCCGCCGCGGTCAGACCCGGCCGCTACCCTGGTTGCGACTCGTTTTCCGTTTGCGGCGCCCGGATGCATACGGCACAGTGGGCAGCCGGTCACGGGAGGCACAAGACAGGAGATAGTGGTGGCACAGGCCAGCCAGGACCAGGCGATCATCGTCGAGGGCCTGACCAAGTCGTTCGGAGAGGTGCACGCGCTGCGCGGGATCGACCTGTCGGTGCCGCGCGGGAGCGTGCTCGGGGTGCTCGGGCCGAACGGGGCGGGCAAGACCACCGCCGTGCGCATCCTGACCACGCTGCTGCAGCCCGACGGCGGCCGGGCCGTGGTCGAGGGCTACGACGTGGTCAGGTACGCGGCCGCCGTGCGCCGCACGATCGGCCTGTCCGGCCAGTCGGCGGCGATTCAGGAGGAGCTCACCGGCCGGGAGAACCTGGAAATCGTCGGCCGCCTGTACCACCTGAGCTGGCCGGAGGCGCGGATCCGGGCCGAGGAACTGCTCGGCCAGTTCGGCCTGGTCGAGGCGGCCAGCCGGCCGGCCAAAACCTACTCGGGCGGCATGCAGCGCCGCCTGGACCTGGCCGCCAGCCTGGTCGGGCGGCCGAAGGTGCTGTTCCTTGACGAGCCGACCACCGGCCTTGACCCGCGGTCCCGGCTCGGGATGTGGGACATCATCCGCTCGCTGGTCGCCGGCGGCACGACGATCCTGCTCACGACCCAGTACCTGGACGAGGCCGACGAGCTGGCCGACACGATCGTGGTGATCGACCGCGGCCAGGTGATCGCCCGGGGCACCGCCGAGGAGCTGAAAGGCCAGATCGGCGGGGACGTGCTGGAGTTCGAGGTGCCCGACCGGGCCAGGATCGCCGACGCGGTCGCCGCGATCAAGCCGGTCGGCGAGGGCGAGCCGCACGCCGACGCGGACACCGGGATGGTCAGCGTCGGGGTCGGCGGCCGCGGCTCGGACGCGTTGATCGAGGCGGTCCGCGGCCTGGACGCAGCCGGGGTCGCCACCCGCGGGCTGAGCCTGCGGCGGCCGTCGCTGGACGACGTGTTCCTGGCCCTGACCGGGCACGCGGCCGAGGAAGAGCCAGGGCAGTCCGGCAAGCCGGGCCGGGGCCGGCGCAAGGGACGTAAGGCAGGCACCGACGGCGCCGGGAACGGGAGGACCTCATGACCGCGGTCGCGACGGCCACGCTGCCGCAGGCCGAGCCGAGCCTGACCACCAGGGCCCGGTGGGCCACCACCGACGCGTTCACGATCGCCCGGCGCAACCTGCTGGTCTGGATGCGGGTGCCCGCCTACATCGTGTTCACGCTCGTCCAGCCGATCATGTTCGTGCTGATGTTCCGGTACGTCTTCGGCGGCGCGATCCATCCTCCGGGCGTCAACTACGTGAACTTCCTGATGCCCGGGATCATCGGCCAGACGGCCGCGTTCGCCTGCTTCGGCACCGCGATCGCGCTGGCCCAGGAACTGCAGAAGGGCGTGATCGACCGGCTCCGCTCGATGCCAATGGCCCGCTCGGCCGTGCTGGTCGGCCGCCTGGTCGCGGACACCGGACGGATCATCATCACGATCCTGGTCATCGTCGGGATCGGCTACGCGGTCGGGTTCCGGTTCTCCTATGGCGTCGTCCCGGCGATCGGCATGGTGCTGCTGGCCATCGTGTTCGCCCTCACGTTCTGCTGCATCGCCGCCTACACCGGCCTGGCCATCGGTGACGAGGAGTCGGTCCAGGCGTTCGGCCTGATCTGGCTCTTCCCGCTGACCTTCATCAGCTCGGCGTTCGTGCCGATCACCACGATGCCGGGCTGGCTGCAGGCGTTCGCCAACAACCAGCCGGTGACCTACACGATCAACGCGATGCGGGCGCTGGCCATCGGGCCGGCCGCCGCGCAGGCGCCGCTCTGGCCGAGCCTGCTCAAGAGCCTGGCCTGCCTCGTCGGCATCTTCGTGGTCTTCATCCCGCTGTCGGTCCGCGCCTACAAGCGCGCGAGCTGACGGCCGCTTAGCGGACGCCGAACCGCGGCGCGTGCGGCCGGTACTCGCCGGTCACGCGCGCGTCGCGCAGCGACGCGAGGAACCCGGCCGGGCCGTCGAAGTCCGGCATCTCCGCGTAGGCAGCGCCGATCCCGGCCGGGTCATGCGCGTCCGAGCCCGCCCCGGGCGGCAGTCCCCAGGCGGCCGCGAGTTCGGCCGCCCTGGCGTTCTGCGCCGGATCCTTAATTTTCGCGTTGAACACCTCGACGATGTCGGCCAGCCCGGCCGCGCACAGCCCGGCGGCGGCGGGTCCGAGGCTGCCGCGGCCGAAGTCGAACGGGTGCGCGGCAGGTAGACCAGGCCGCCCTGGGCCCTGATCGCGGCCACCGCGTCGGCCAGCGGCAGCACGTAGGGAACGCGCTCGGTCAGGAACAGCCCGATCACCTCGCCGGCCTGAGTCCTGATCTCCTCCCCCACGATCACCCGCACCGGCCCTGACCAGCTCGCGGCGGCGGCCATCGCGGCCGACGTCTCGTTGTGGTCGGTGATCGCGACCACGTCGATCCGCTCGGCGGCGGCCCGCCCGGCCAGTTGCTCAAGCGTGGTGACGGCATCGCCGGACGTCACGGTGTGCAGACGGCAGTCGACCCGCACCCGGCCCGCCCGCCCGCCGCTCAGTCCTGCAGGGCTTCCAGGGCCCGGCGGGCGCGGTCCTCCACCCCGGGGGCGAGCGCGCCGGCGTCGTCCGGGCCGGCGCCCATCGCGTTGGCCGCGTACCGCACGAACACGCCTTCCAGTATGCAGGCCAGCTTCCAGTAGGCGAACGCCACGTAGTAGCCGATGCCGGACAGATCGCGGCCGGACGCCGCGGCGTACCGGGCGGCGACGTCGGCCCGGGCCGGGAAGCCGGGCAGGCCGGTCGCCGCCGACTGCGCCAGTGTCACCACGGCGGGTGCGGCCGGGACCGTCCGGCCCGGCGCCTCGGCCCAGTACGCCAGCAGCGTGCCGACGTCGGCCAGCGGGTCGCCGAGCGTGCACAACTCCCAGTCCAGGACGGCCATGATCTGGCCGCCGGCCGACATGATCGTGTTGTCCAGCCGGTAGTCGCCGTGCACGATCGCGGTGCCCTGCTGGGCCGGGAGCCGCTCGGTCAGCAGCGCGTGCACCTCGTCGACCAGCGGCACCGGCCGGTACACCCCGATCTCCTTGGCCTGCTCCTGGGACTTGCCAAACTGGCCGTGCCAGCGGCGGAGCTGCCGTTCGAGGTAGCCGTCCCGGCGGGCGAAGTCACCGAGCCCGACCGCGTCCACGTCCACCCGGTGGATGGCGGCCAGGACGTCTACGAGCTGGTTCCCGGCCACGCCGCGGTGCGGCTCGTCGAGCACGGCCTCGGTGCCGGCCACGTCGCGCAGCACGTGCCCGGCCACGAAGCCCATCACGTAGAACGGCCGGTCGCTGACCGCCTCGTCGCCGCAGAACGCCAGGGCCGGGGCGACCGGCACGTCGGTGCCGCGCAGCGCCGAGATCACCCGGTACTCCCTGGCCATGTCGTGCGCGGTGGACAGGACGTGGCTGGTCGGCGGCCGGCGCAGCACGACCGTGCGGCCGCCGGCCCCGGTTACCGCGTAGGTCAGGTTCGACCGGCCGCCCGAGATCAGCTCATACGACAGCGGCGCCGCGAGGACGTCGACATGGCTGGTCAGCCAGGGCGTGACCGCGGTCTCGTTGATGCCCTGCACCATCGGCTAGCCCTTTCCGGTCAGTCGGGCGTGCAGGCGGCGCATGCCGCCGAGCCACCGGTCGCGGTCCTCGGCGCGCCTGCGCTCGTACGTGGCCACCTCGGGGTGCGGCAGGATCAGGAAGCGCTCGCCGGCCAGCGCGTCGAGCACGCTGGCCGCGACCTGCTCGGGGGTCAGGACTCCGTCCACCGCCGCCTGCCGGGAAACGCTCCCGGCATCGGCCGAGGGTACCGCGCCCGCATCCGGGGGCGGCGCGGCGATAACGCCGATCTCGCGCTGGCTGGTCGCGCCGAGGTTCGTGGTCACGGCCTGCGGGCACAGGCAGGACACCCGCAGGCCCTGGTCGCCGTGGCTGATCGCGAGCCACTCGGCCAGCGCGACCGCGGCATGCTTGGTCACCGCGTAGGGCGCGGAACCCAGCTGAGTCAGCAGGCCGGCTGCCGAGGCCGTGATCACCAGGTAGCCCTCCTTCCTGGCCAGCATGCCGGGCAGCACCGCGCGGGCGGCGTAGATGTGGCTCTGCACGTTCACCGCCCAGGTCCGCTCCCACGCCTCGTCCGGCACCTCGACGCCGCCGGCCACGATGATCCCGGCGTTGGAGCAGAACACGTCGACCCGGCCGAACGCCTCCTCGGCCTGCTCGACCAGGGCCTGCACCTGGGTCTCCTGCGTGACATCGGTCCCGGCCGACAGGGCCAGGCCGCCGCTGCCGGTGATGTGCGCGGCCACCGCCGCGGCCCCCCCGGCGTCGATGTCGGCCACGACCACGCCCTCGGCGCCGTGCTCGGCAAACGCCAGCGCGAGCGCCCGGCCGATACCGCTCGCGCCGCCGGTCACCACGGCGACCTTGCCGTCGATGCGCATGTCAGCGCCTGCCCGGGCCGCCGCGAGCGGCCGCGTCGGACCAGGCCGCCAGGTCGGGATCGGCGGCGATCAGGCCGGCGTACTTCTTGCGGGCCTCCTCCCGCTTGGCGGGCAGGTACTCGGTCGGCCAAAGCCCGGGATGCGGCTGGTAGCCCTTCAGCACGTTGCGGGCCACGGTCACCTTGTGTACCTCGTCGACCCCGTCGGCGATGGCCATGGCGGGCGCGGCCGCCCACATCGCCTGCAGCGGGGTCAGGTCGGTGGTGCCGAGCGAGCCGAGGATGTGCAGGGCCCGGTAGCTGACCTCGCGCAGCACCCGGGCGCAGGTGTACTTGCAGGCCGCAATCTGGGTGCGGGCCGCCCGGGTGCTGGAGTTGTCGATCGTCCAGGCCGTCCACAGCACCAGCAGGCGGAGCATGTTGATATCGGCGTAGGAGTCGGCGATCGCCTCGGCCACCATCTGATGCTCGGCGATGACCTTGCCGTGCGACTCCCGGCTCAGCGCGCGCTCGCACATGATGTCGAACGCCAGCTTGACCTGGGCCACCGTGCGCATCGCATGATGGATCCGGCCGCCGCCAAGGCGGCGCTGGGCCAGCACCTTGGCCCCGTCCTGCGGTCCGAGCAGGTGGTCGGCGGGCACCCGGACGCCGTTGTAGCGGATGTGATTATGCAGCGGCGGACGATCGGCGATCTCGACGCCGGGAGCGTCGCGCGGCACCACGAACATCCCGTTCACGCACATCACGAAGATGATGTCGGCGTGCGCCCCGGCGCTGGTGAACCACTTCTCGCCGGTGATCACCCACTCGTCGCCGTCCCTGACCGCCCGGGTCATGAACAGGGCCGGATCGGACCCGCCTTGCGGCTCGGTCATCGAGTAGGCGGAGAAGATCTCCTGGTTCAGCAGCGGGCCCAGCCAGCGATCCTTCTGCTCGCCGGTGCCGTAGGCGGCCAGCATCTCCATGTTCCCGGTGTCGGGCGCGGCGGTGCCGAAAACCACCGGCGCGGACCGGTACCGGCCCAGGATCTCGTTCAGCAACGCCAGCTTGAGCTGGCCGAAGCCCGGACCGCCGAGGTCGCGGTCCAGGAACAACGCCCACAAGCCGCGGTCCTTGACCTGCTGCTTGAGCGGGTCGGCCAGCGCCTTCGCCTTCGCGCCGCGGGAGTAGGCCGCGCCTGGGAAGACCAGGTCAAGCGGCTCTACCTCGGTGCGGCAGAACTCCTCCACCCAGTCGAGCTGCTCGGCGAACTCCGGCTCGGTGCAGAAGTCCCACGCCACAAGATCCTCCCGGGGTCGCGCGCCGTTAGAACCGGATTCTAAAAGCCGGTTCTGTCCGGGGCTAGCTCCGGGATCCCGCGAACGGGGCCGGGACCGCCCGCGCTAGGTCGTGCCCTCCACGCTCACCGGGCTCGCGCCGGGCACCGCGGGGTCGGCGGCCGGGGCGCCGGAGCCGGACGGCTCGCCCGGCAGCCCGACCGCCAGCCGGACCCAGGCGCCGATCCGGCGCAGCAACTGCGGCCCGGCCCCGGTCTCGGCGTGCCCGAATCCCGGCTCGATCCACAGTTCCTTCGGCTCGTTCGCGGCGTCGTAGATCCGCTGCGCGTGGTCGACCGGAAAGTACGTGTCCTGGTCGCCGTGCACGACCAGCAGCGGCACCGGCGCGATCAGGGCGGCCGCGTCGTCCGGGGGCAGCGGCACCGGATCCCACTTGCCGTTGCTGATCCTGGTCTTCAGGATCGCCTTGGTGTACATCCGGCCCGGCCGGTTCCCGATCGCCAGGTGGACGAGCCGCATCGGCCGGGTGCCGCGGTAGTTCCAGCGGCCCGGGCTGCTGACCGACACGACCGCGTCCACGTCCCCGATCAGGCCGGCGTGGCGCAGCACGATCGAGGCACCCATGGAGAATCCGACGGTGGCGATCTTGCGGTATCCCAGTTCCCTGGCGTAGCCGACGGCGACGTCGACGTCCTTGATCTCCTTGTCCCCGACCGTCGACACCCCGCCGGACCGGCCGTGGCCGCGGAAGTCGAACGTGATCACGCCGCCGAACCGGTTGAGGTTTCTCGCGACCTTCCAGACCCAGGGCCGCTGCCAGTTCTGGGTGAAGCCGTGGGCCAGCACGAAGCACAGATCCTCGTCGCCCGTCAGGTGCGCGGCGTCGATCGGAACCCCGTCGTCGGTGACGATGGTCCTGGCGTAGGGGACGGGCTTGCTCATAGGTACATTCTGCGCGAGCCGTGACAGTAGTCCGGCGCCGCGGAGGCCAGAACGCCCGCCAGGACCTGGCAGGATGAAGAACGTGCCGACCTCCGTAACGCAGACCTGCCAGCGGGCCCGCGCGGCCGCCGCGGTGACCAGGGAGCTGACCACCGCGGCTAAGGACGCGGCCCTGGCCGACCTGGCCAATGCCATCGACGACCGCCGCCAGCCGCTGCGGGCCGCGAACGCCCTCGATGTGGCGGCGGCCCGCGAGGCCGGCTTGTCGGCCACGCTGACCGACCGGCTGACGCTGACCGAGGCCCGGATCACCGCGATGGCCGCCGCGGTCCGGACCGTGCTCGCCCTGCCCGACCCGGCCGGCCAGGTCGTCCGCGGTACCGTCCGCCCGAACGGGCTGCTGATCGAGCAGGTGCGCGAGCCGCTCGGGGTGGTCGCGGTGGTCTATGAGGCCAGGCCCAACGTGACCGTGGACGTCGCCGCCCTGTGCCTGAAGTCCGGCAACGCCGCCGTCCTGCGGGGTTCGTCGGTCGCGGCCCGCACCAACGGCGCGATCGCCGACCTGATCACCGGGGTGCTGGCCGGCCAGGCCGCCGTCCCCGCCGACGCGGTCCAGCTGATCAGGGACAACTCCCGGGCGGCGGTGATCGAACTGCTGACCGCGGATGGCTACGTCGACCTGCTGGTGCCGCGCGGCGGCCACCGGCTGCTGGCGACCGTGCGCGAGCACGCGACCGTGCCGGTCGTGATCGACGGCGACGGGAACTGCCACGTCTACGTGGACTCCGCGGCCGATCCGGCGATGGCCACCGAGATCATCGTGAACGCGAAGACGTCGCGGCCGAGTGTCTGCAATGCGGCCGAGACCCTGCTCGTGCACGAGGACATCGCCGAGTCCTGGCTGCCCGGCGCGCTCGGCGACCTGCACAAGCTCGGCGTGCTGGTCCGCGGCGACGAGCGGGTGCGGGCGATCTGGCCCGATGCCGAGCCGGCCTCCGACGCCGACTGGGGCACCGAGTACCTGGACCTGATCCTGGCCGTCCGCGTGGTGACCGGCGTGGACGAGGCGCTGGCCCACATCGCCCGCTGGGGCACCCGCAACTCCGAGGCCATCATCACCCAGGACATCGCGGCGGCCAGGCACTTCGCCCGGGCGGTGGATTCCGGCAGCGTGTTCGTGAACTGCTCGACCAGGTTCTCCGACGGGGGCGAGTTCGGCTACGGCCTGGAGATCGGCATCTCGACCCAGAAGCTGCACGCTCGGGGCCCGATGGGCCTGGAGGCCCTGACCTGCGTCAAGAACGTCACCTGGGGCACCGGCCAGGTCCGCTAGCCGCGAGCCCCGGCCCGGGCGGGTTAGCCGGGGCGGAAGACCACCAGCGAATCGCGGTGGACAGCATGCATATCGCGGACCGCGCGCCGGGCCGCTGAGTCCTGGCTGACCTTGCCCGCCAGGAACGACCCGTCGGCCAGGATCGACGAGCAGGCTCGCGGCTGGGCGGCCAGCAGCGCGTCGGTCAGGGACCGCACCCGCTCGGCCGATGCGGCCAGCAGCCCGGCCTCGGCCTGCCGGGACGCCTGCGACCCGCGTCTGGCCAAGTCGGCCACGTCGGCGTAGCGGTCGGGATCGAGCAGGCCGCCGGCCGGGTCCGGCCGGCCGGGTCCGCGCAGCGCCGGCCCGTGCCGGAGCCGGAACAGGATCGACAGCACGTCCGCGACCTCATCGGGCGACAGCGCCCGCAGCAGCCGCAGCACCGAGGCCGGCATCGCGACCGAACCGCGGCCGATCAGCCGTTCCGGGTGCCGGACGTCGACCAGCTCGACCACCGCGCCGGGCTCGAACTCGCCGTCCACCCGCTTGACCCCGGACAAGAACAGCGTGCTGCCGGCCCGCAGGCTGCGCTCGGCCTCCCGGTTGATGCCGATCGTGCCCATCGGGTAGGCGATGCCGGCCACCCAGCGCTGGGCCGGCGGCAGCGGCCCGGCCACCGCCCGCACGAGCGTGCCGATCCTGGCCCGGGGGCGCAGGCTCCTGGCCACCACGTCGGCATCGCTGGCCGACCCGATCACGCACTCCACGCCGCAGTAGGCGGCCCGGGCGGCGGCGTTGAGCTTGGACCGCATCCCGCCGCGGCCCTCCCCCGCGGCCGAGATCCTGATCGCCCTGGCCTGCTCCGGGCTCAGCCGGGCGATCCGCTCCCGCAGCTGCTCGTCGCCGAACACGCCGCGGACGTTGGTCAGGAAGGTCAGCCTGGACGCCTGGGCCGCGACCGCGACGGCGACCGCGATCTGGTCGTTATCCAGCTCGGACTTCGGATCGGTGGTGTCGTTGCCGTTGACCACGGGCAGCAGGCCGCGGCCCGCCGCGCCGGACAGCACGGCACCGACGTCCCGCATCGCCTCCGCCGAGTCCAGGTCGCTGCGGGACAGCAGGATCTGGCCGACCTCCACCCCGACGGCCGCGGCGAGCTGCCGGTACAGGGCCATCAGGGCCGGCTGGCCGACCGAGGCGGCGAGCGCGACCCCGAGCGGCCCTGACGGCCCGGCCGGGCCGTACCGGGCCAGCGTCCCGGCCAGCGCTCCGATCAGCGCCTCGGGCCCGGGCCGCGGGCCGCCGCCGACCTCGCCCGCCTGCGCGCTGGCCCTGGCCACCGTCAGCCGCACCTCATCGATCAGCCGTTGCAGCTCAGGGCCGGCCCGCGCGGTCGGACCCTCGAACGACAGGAGCCGGCGGCCCAGCCGGGCCGCGCCCGACGTCACCAGGATCACCTCGTGCCCGTCCCGCTGCGCGGCCGCGATCTGGGTGACCAGATCGGCGATCACGTTCAGCGCGAGCCCGTCACCGCTCGCGATCGAGCTGGAGCCGAGCTTGACGACCAGCCGGGTCATGAAGGCGCCTCGCCAGGTAGTAAGCGCATGTCACAGCGGACAGATAGCTGTCCAGACTAGTGTCCCGCGGGGCCGGATCGCGCCGCCCGGTAGGCCGCGATCACCTGGCCCAGCGCTTCCAGGCTGCTTTGATGGGTCGTCACCCGGTCGAAGCCGAACTCCTGGCCACGGCGCTCCAGCTCACCGGCCGCCTCTTCGGCGGTCCGGCCGAACAGCATGAACGGGCTGTCCAGGATCTCCGCCGGGCTCAGCGGCGGCGCGGCCGCCGCCATCGCGGCCGCCGCCTCGCCCGGGTCCTGGCCGATGACCACCCGCTGCAGCAGCGCGTCCGAGCGGTAGGCCCGGCCGCCCGCCTGCTCCCTGACCGTTGCCACCGCCTGGGCCGTCTCGGCCGCGGTGCTCAGCCGGAACGTGCCGGGCTCCTGGCCGGGCAGCTGCCGCAGGCCGGAGAAGCCGACGATGTCGGCGTGCCGGGCCGCGACGGCCAGCCCGGCCGCGGACATCGCGGCGACCAGCAGCGGCACCGGCCGCTGGACCGGCGCCGGCTCGTGCCCTGGGTCGGCGAGGCGGCGCCGGACCTCGACCGCCGTGCGTTCCAGCAGCTCGATCCGCGGCCGGAACGGCAGCCAGGCCAGCCCGGCGTCCTCGTGCTCGCTCTTCGCGTGCCCGGCGCCGATGCCCAGCTCGGCCCGCCCGCCGGACAGCAGGTCGAGCGTCGCGACCTCCCTGGCCAGCAGGGCCGGGTTCCAGAATCCGACGTTGAGCACGTAGCTCGTCAGGCGCAGCCGGCTGCTGATCGCGCCCGCGGCCGCGAGCGTGCTGAACGGCGCGGCCGCCCCGAGATGATCGGGCAGCGCGAGTACGTCGAACCCGAGCTCGTCAGCCCGGCGGACCAGCCGCTCGAAGTCGGCTTTGGAGGCTGCGGCGCGGAAGTTCACCCCGAATTGCATGTCCGGCATGGACCCATGCTGGGGGCGCCCCGGCGACCGGGCCGGTGCCCTACGCTGCCAGCAGAAATATTCCGACCGGACCGGAGCACGATGGCGAGCGAGGAGGCCGTCCAGGCCAGCTTCCCTGATTTCCGCCGGGCCCCGAACCAGGGCGCCCGCCCCGACCTGTACGAGCTGGAGAACCGGGCGATCGACCCGGACGGGCTGGTGCTCGCGGCGATGCGGCGGCTGGCCCCATGGGCGGGCCGCACGCTGGTCGACCTGGGCTGCGGCTCGGGTTACTGGCTGCCGGCCTACGCCGACGAGGCGGCCGAGGTGATCGGCATCGAGCCGGATCCCGCCTTGCTCCGGATGGCCGAGGCGAGGGACCCGCGGGCACGGGTCGTAGCCGGATCGGCCGAGCACATCCCGCTGCCGGACGCCCGTGCGGACGTGGTGCACGCCAGGTTCGCCTACTTCTGGCCGCCCCGGTGCGGACCCGGCCTGGCCGAGACGCTCCGGGTGCTGCGCCCTGGCGGGGCGCTGGTCGTCGTGGACAACGATCACAAGAACGGCGAGTTCGCGGGCCTGCTGGGCCAGGCCGGGCCCGCCGCCCAGGGCACGGCCGAGGTGACCGATGCCTGGTGGGCGCGCCGCGGGGCCGAGCGCACGGAGGTCCTCAGCCAGTGGCGGTTCGGCTCCCGGGCCGACCTGGCCGCGGTGCTCAGGCTCGAGTTTCCCGCCCAGGTCGCGGCGGACTGGCTGACCGCCCGCCCGCAGGCGCTCGGGCTGAGCTACGGATACGTCTTGTTCACGATCAGGGCCGGGCTCGCTGCGCCCGGTGACGCACGCCGTGATGACGCGGCCCGCTGATCCCGGCCGCCGGCCGATCGGCGCGCACGCGCCCGCCGCCAGGGGCCTCGGCACGGGCGCACTGCGGTATGCCGCCGCCGTGCGGGCCGAGGCGATCCAGGTGTTCGTGACCAAACCCGCGCGCGTGGGCGCCCTCGCCCGGCCGCGAGGAGCAGACGGCCGCGCTGCGCGACCACGTCGCCGCGACCGGGCTGCCGGTCTTCGTGCACGCCCCTTACCTGGTCAACGTCGGCTCGCCCGAGGCCGGGCTGCGGGCCAAGTCGGCCGGCCTGGTGCGGCATTGCCTGCGGCGGGGCGCGGACATCGGAGCGCGCGGAGTGGTCGTGCACGCGGGCTCGGCGACCGGCGCCAGCCGGGCCGCCGGGCTCGCCGCGATGCGCGAAACACTGCTGCCCTTGCTCGGCGCGCTCCCTGACGACTGGCCCGACCTGCTCATCGAGCCGATGGCCGGGCGCGGCGGCATGCTCTGCGCGACCATCGCCGAGGTCGGGCCCTACCTGGCCGCGCTGGACTGGCATCCGCGGGCTCGGCTGTGCCTGGACACCTGCCACCTGCACGCGGCCGGGCATGACCTGACCGCGGACGGCGGCGTCGCCGCGGCGATGGACGCGCTGCACGCGGCGGCGCCAGGACGGCTCGGGCTGATCCACGCCAACGACAGCCTGGACGAGTGCGGTTCGCGGCGGGATCGTCACCAGAACGTGGGCCGCGGCACGCTCGGCCGCCGGCCGTTCTGGGAGCTGCTGCACCACCCGGTCACCGCCGGGGTGGCGTTCGTCGTGGAGACTCCAGGCGACGAGGCCGGCCAGGCCGCCGATATCGCGAGGCTGCGCCGGCTCCGGTCCGCGGCCCTGGCCCCGGCCGGCCCTCGCGGCCGGTCCCGCCGGACCGGAGCCGCGATCCGCGCTTCGCAGCGGGCCGTGGCTGGGCCAGACTAGGACGCACAGGCCAGACCGCGCGCACGCGCCGCGGCCGTGATGGGAGGGACGCGGTGGACAGGGCTCCTGAGCCGGGCAACTCCGGCGAACGCGAACTTCTGCTCGGCTGGCTGGCCTTTCACCGCGACGCGCTGGCCGCCAAGTGCGCGGGCCTGTCCGGCCGCCAGCTCGTCGCCCGGCCGGCCGGGCCCTCCGCACTCTCCCTGCTCGGCCTGGTCCGGCACCTGACCGAGATGGAGCACGTGTACCTGGTGCACGCGCTGGCCGGGGGCGGGTCACTGCGGCTGGTCTACTGCACCGACGAGGACCCCGACGCCGACATCGCGAACCTGAAGGCGTCGATGGCCAGGGCCTCGCTCAAGCGGTGGCTGGCCGAGCGGGACCGGGCGGACGTGCTGCTGACGTCGACCGGCCCGCTCGGCGGGCTGACCGCGGGCAACCGCCGGTCGGTCCGGTGGAACCTGATCAAGCTGATCCAGGAGTACGCCCGGCATAACGGGCACGCCGACCTGCTGCGGGAGCTGATCGACGGGTCCGTCGGTGAGTAGGCCGGGCCGGCCGTCCTGGACCGCTGCGATCGATGAGCAAAGAAATCTTTGACATCATCAAGCATTTGGAAATATCGTTGAGGTACTCAATCGTTGAGCTAGGCAGAACGTTGAGCTAGACAGCGAAACTGAGCACGAGGTGCCCTGACCATGCACCGAAGGGCTGTACAGGAGGCGGGATGAACTGGTGTGCGGGCGGAGACAAGCTCGACCAGGAGATTTTCGATGCCATCACCGAGTTCGTTTCCCACCTGATGCGGCGCGGAGACCAGCTATCGCAGCGTTACGGCGTTCCTGTCTCCGCGATGAAAGCCCTGCGCCGGCTGGACGCCCCGGTGCCGATGAAGGACCTGGGTCAGAGCATGGGCTGTGATCCCTCCTTCGTCACCATGATCGCCGACGTCCTGGAAAAGCACGGCCTGGCCACCCGCGAGCCGAATCCCGCCGACCGGCGGGTCAAGAACCTCGCGCTGACCGACCGCGGCCACCAGGTCAAGGCGGCCGTGGAACAGGACACGCTCGGCCTGATGCCGTGGACGCACGCACTGGACCGCAGCGAGCGCGAGCAGTTCCTCGGACTGCTGCGCAAGATGTGCCGGTCCCTGGCAGCCGTGCCGCCACCGCCCGATCGCGATCCCGCCAGGGAGGTAACCAGCAGCACGGGCGTTACCGCACCGGTCGCCTCCTGACCGGCCGGCGCGACACCGGACCGCGTGACCCGATCTCACCGGCTTCATTAAGCACGTCCCTCTGACGCCTGGTTCCTGCGGGAGCCACGGCGACGGACCCGCACGCCCACAGAAAGGTACAGATCGCCGTGTCTTCGACACACTCGGTTACCAGCCGGGGCTCCTCGCCCGGCGTGCCAGCCGCCGACGGTCCGCGTCACCTCGGGCTGGCCCTCTTCGTCATCGCCACCGCGCAGCTGATGGTCGTGCTGGACTCGGCCATCGTCAACGTCGCCCTGCCGCACATCCAGCACGCGCTCGGATTCACCGGCAGCGGGCTGGAGTGGGTCGTGACCGCGTACGCGGTCACGTTCGGCGGGCTGCTGCTGCTCGGCGGCCGGTCCGGCGACCTGCTCGGCCGCCGCCGGATCTTCATCATCGGCCTGCTGCTGTTCTCCGGCGCCTCCCTGCTCGGCGGCTTCGCCACCTCGCAGGCCTGGCTGCTCGCGTCCCGGGCTCTGCAGGGCGTCGGGGGGGCCATGGTCGCACCGACCGCGCTGGCCCTGATCACGACCACGTTCGCTGAGGGCCGGCCGCGGAACCGGGCGATGGGCGTCTATGCCGCCATGAGCGGCGGCGGCGCGGCGATCGGGCTGGTGGCCGGCGGCGTGCTCACCAGCTACCTGTCCTGGCGCTGGGTGCTGTTCGTCAACGTGCCCATCGGCATCGTCACGGCGCTGCTCGCGAGGTACGTGCTGAGCGAGTCGCCCAGGCGGCACGGACGGTTCGACCTGCCGGGCGCGATCACCAGCACGGCCGGCGTCGCGCTGCTGGTCTACGGCCTGTCCAACGCCAGCACCGACCAGCACGGCATCTCGCACTGGACCGACACCAAGGTGCTGGCGTCGCTCGCGGCCTCGGTGGCGCTGCTGGTCGCCTTCGCCCTGATCGAGCGGCGGAGCAAGCACGCGCTGATGCCGCTGCGGGTCCTGGCCAACCGGAGCCGGACCGGCGCCTACGTGATCATGCTGTTCCTGGCCACCGCGATGTTCGGGTTCTTCTTCTTCCTCACGATCTTCGTGCAGGAGGTACTCGGCTACAGCGCGCTGAAGTCGGGGGTGGCGTTCCTGCCCTTCGCCGTCATGATCGTGCTGATGTCGGGGATCGTGTCCCAGCTGATCAGCCGGACCGGCGCCCGGCCGCTGATGCTGGCCGGCACGCTGACCGCGGCGGGTGGCATGTTCTGGTTCTCCCAGCTCACCGTGCACAGCGACTATGTCGGCGGGCTGCTCGGCCCGATGCTGGTGACCTCGACCGGCATGGGCATGCTGTTCGTGCCCTTGTCGCTGGTCGCGCTGAACCGGGTCAGGGGCGAGGACTCGGGCGTGGCGTCCAGCCTGCTCAACACCGGCCAGCAGGTCGGCGGCGCGATCGGGCTGGCCGCGCTTGGCACCGTCACCTGGACCACGGTCTCCGACAGCGTCAAGCACCAGGTCGCCAGGGCGGCAGCGGCCGCGGGGAAGGCCGGCCTGCCGGTGCCCTCGGCCAAGCCGGGCACCGCGGTTCCCGGCTCGGTCCTGCACCAGGCCCTGGCCATCGGGATCGCGCGCGGGTTCCTGGTCGCCGCCGGAATCACGGTGCTGGCCATGCTGGTCGTGGCGGCCACGATCCGGCTCCGCCGCGAGGACCTGGCCGGCGCCGAGACGCCGGGCAGCCCGCCGGCCGGCTGGGACGGCGACGACATCAGCGACCTCGAGTTCGAAGGGGCGCTGCGCTAGTCACCGTCAAGGGCGCCGGACGGCGCTTCGTTAACGTGAGGGAGTGCGGGTGGTGCCGTGGTGGGGAGTGGCCTCGTCGGCCGCCGCGCCGGTGCTGCTGGTCGGCGGCTGGACCGTCGCGGCAGAACTCAGGCCCGGCCAGTTCGACCAGGTCAGGCAGAGCGTGAGCGCGCTCGCGGCCAGCGGCGCGCCCGATCGCTGGGTCATGACGCTGGCGTTTGCGCTGGTCGCTGCCTGTTACATCATCACCGCGCTGGCCCTGCGGCCCGCGGCCACGCCAGGGCGGCTGATGCTGATCGCGGCCGGCGTGGCCGGCCTGGTCGTCGCCGTCAGCCCTGAGCCCTCGAATGGCCAGTTCGCTGGCCGGCACGCCCTCGCGGCCGCGGCCGGCATCGCGTTGCTGGCGGTCTGGCCGGTGGCGGCCAGCCGTCCCGGGCCCGGCATTCCGTGGGCCTTGCGGCCCAGGCTGGCGCTCGGCGCGGTGGCCACGATCGTCGTGCTGCTCGGCTGGTTCGTCCTCGAGGTCACCACGGGCGGAGGCGAGCTTGGCCTGGCCGAGCGGGCCCTCGGCGTCGTCCAGGTGTTCTGGCCGCTGGTCGTGGTGCTGTCCTGCCAGCCGTTCCGGCCGGTCACGGTGGCCGGAGAGACCACCCGGGCCCCGGCTCGGGTCCGCCAATAATTTGACGCGGTAACACTTCGATGTCTACGCTTTAATCCGACACCGAAGGAGCCCGCCATGCCTGATCATCCGATGCGCGGCCAGGTCGCGCTCGTTGCCGGAGCCAGCCGGGGCATCGGGGCCGCGGCCGCCGAAGCGTTCGCCGCGGCCGGAGCCGCGGTCGTGCTCGGGGCCAGGGACCTCACCGCCCTGACCGAGGTCGCGCGGCGGACCGAGGCCGCCGGCGGCGAGGCGGCCGCGGTCCGCTGCGACGTGACCGACCCCGGCTCGGTCCAGGCCCTCGTCGAGCAGGCCGTGACCCGCTACGGCCGGCTGGATGCCGCGTTCAATAACGCCACCGCCGGGCCGCGGCCCGCGCCCCTGGCCGAGATCGACGTAGGGGCGTTCGACCTGGGAATCGCGACCAACATCCGCGGCACCTTCCTCGGAATGAAGTTCCAGATCCCGGCCATGCTGGCAGGCGGCGGCGGTGCGATCGTGAACATGGCCTCGGTGGCCGGCCTCAGCGGCACGGCCAACCTGGCCGCTTACGTCGCCGGTAAGGCCGGCATCATCGGGCTGACCAAGGTGGCCGCGCTCGACTACGCCGACCAGGGCATCCGGGTCAACGTGGTCGCCCCTGGCCCGATCCTGACCCACCACCTGGAGGCCGCCGGCGAGCGGGCCCGGTTCCTGGCCGGGCAGTCGACCCCGATGCGCAGGACCGGCCAGGCCGCCGAGGTGGCCAGGACCGTGCTGTGGCTGTGCTCGCCGGGGTCGTCGTTCATCACCGGCGCGGTGCTACCGGTGGACGGCGGCCAGTCGGCGGGCAGCAAGCCGCCGCAGATGTACACCCAGGGCCAGCCGATGCCCGCCGCCGGCTAGCGCGGGACGCGCAGTGCTGGCTAGCGCGGGACGCGCAGTGCGGCCACCATCGCGACCATCCCCTGCCAGGTCTTCTCGTCGTCCTCGTTGCCCGGATGCGGGCGCAGGAACCGGCTCACGTCGACCGCGAAGTCCGACAGGTCCCAGCGGATCCTGAACAATTCGAGCAGCGCCGGATCCGGCCGCACTCCCGTCGCCTCGGCGTAGCCGGCCAGGATCGAGCCGTCGCCGGGATCGAGATCCCACAGATCGCGTTCCGGCTGCGCGATCAGCGCGGTATCCCAGTCGATCAGCCGCCAGCCGTCCGCGGTCCGCATCGTGTGGCCCGGGTGAGTCTCGCCGTGGGTGAGCACCATCCGGCCGGGCGCCGACCGAGCCTGGTCAGCCAGGTCATCGAAGCGGGCGAGCAGGCCGCCGATCGCCGTCCTGGCCCCGCCGATCAGGTCGGCCGCCGGGCGGGTGAAGGGTCCGCGGCCGGGCATGCGGCCGGCCGCGCCCGGCGCCAGCACGGCCTCCAGGTCGGCGCGGAACGGGATCACGTAGTCGTCCGCGAGCGCGCGCCGTCGCGCGGCCGGCGGTGCGGTGTGCAGGCCGGCGACCATGCCGAGAACGGCCCGGCGGTGCCCGGGCCCGGCGAACTCGCCCCAGGCGAACGACTCGCCGGACAGGAACGGATACACCGCGACGGCGAAGTCCCGGCCGGCTCGCACGACCGGCTCGCCCCCGGCGGCCGGCACCGGCGCAACCGCGAACAACGCCCCGCAGGCGCGCAGGTCGCTGACCGCGCCCAGGGCCGCGGTCAGCCGCGCGAACGCCGCGTCCAGCGAATCCCCCGGCCGCAGCTTCTTGTAGTGCAGCTCGTCGGCGGTCAGGAACCAGCGCTGCCCGTCCGCGGCCGCGACCTCCCAGTGATGGCTGCCGAACCCCACCGCGCGGTAGTCCAGGGCCGACGGCGTGATCCGCCAGTGCCCGGTCAGCATCGAGGCCAGCAGGTCCTGGCCGAGGCCTGCTGGCGGGCTGAGCATGCGATCACGGTAGAGCTAGCGCCGGGGCCGGCCAACCGAATAAACGCCGGCGGCCGCGGCGGGCCGGCCGGCCATCGGGCTGGCAAGATGATCGGCATGCCGGTCTACGTCCTGATTCACAGCCCGTCCGTTGGCCCGGAGACCTGGCTCCCGGTTGCCGCCCGCCTGCGCCAGGCCGGGCACGAGGTCGTGGTCCCCTCCCTCCTGGGCGTCGGCGACGGCGGGGCGCCCTACTGGCCACGAGCCGTGGCCGCCGTCCGCGACGCGCTCGGCCAGGCCGGCCCTAGCCAGCCCGCCGTCCTGGTGCCGCACAGCAACGCCGGCCTGTTCCTGCCCCTGATCGCCGACGGGATGGAACACCCGCTGGCCGGCACGGTGTTCGCCGATGCCTCGATTCCCTCCGACCGCGACGCCACCACGGCCGCGGAGGAGGAGTTCCTTCCGTTCCTGCGCGGCCTGGCCGGCCCCGGCGGGCTGCTGCCGCGCTGGACCGACTGGTGGCCAGAACAGGACGTCGAGGCCTTGCTGCCGGATCCGGCCGTCCGGCCGGCGATCGTGGCCGGGCAGCCCAGGCTGCCGCTTGACTTCTACCTGCAGCTCATCCCGCAGCCTCGCGGGTGGGCCGCCAGGCCCAGCGGGTACCTGCTGTTCAGCGCCGGCTACGCGCTCCTGGCCGATCAGGCCCGCGAGCGCGGCTGGCCGGTCGCGGTGACCGAGGGCGAGCACCTGCACCAGGTGGTCGACCCGGACGCGGTCGCCCGCGCGATCACGGACCTGGCCGCCTCGTTCGGCTAGCGTCCAGGCTGGCCGGGCGCCGCGGCCTGCCTCAGACCCACAGGGCGGTGAGCTGGGCCAGGCTGATGTTGCCGCCGCTGCAGACCACGGCCACGTCGCGGCCGGCGAACCTGGCCGGGTCGGCCAGCACCGCCGCCAGCGCCGCCGCCCCGGCCGGCTCGACCAGGTTCGGTGTCTTCTCGATCATCGTCCGCGTGGCGGCCAGCAGCGCTTCGTCGGAGACCAGCACGAAGTCGTCCAGCAGACGCCACATGATCTGCTGCGGCAGCGCGAACGCCGTCCTGGTGGCCAGTCCCTCGGCGATCGTCGCCATCGGCGCCGTCTCCAGCGACCTCGCCCGCCATGAGCGGCAGGCGGCCGGGGCGGCCTCCGACTGCACGCCGATCACCTCGATCGACGGCCGGACCGCCTTGGCGACCGTGCACGCACCAGCCGCGCCGCTGCCGCCCCCGATCGGCACCACGATAGCTTCGATCCCGGGCTGGGCGGCCAGGATCTCCAGCGTGTACGTGGCGACCCCGGCGATCAACCGCGGTTCGTCGCCGGAGTGGACGTAGCGATGACCGTGCTCGGCGGCCTGCTTCTCGCAGTACTCGCGGGCGTCGTCGAAATCGCGGCCGTGGAAGACAACCTCGGCCCCGAGGGCCTGCATCGATTCGACCTTGACCGGGTTCGCCTGCTCGGGCATGCACACCATGGCCCGCACTCCGAACAGTTTCGCCGCGTAGGCGATGGACTGGCCGTGGTTGCCCGTCGAGGCGGTGATCACGCCGCGCTCGCGCTCGTCCGGCGTCAACTGGCTGATCAGGTTCACTCCGCCGCGCACCTTGAAGGCCCCGACCGGCTGGTGGTTCTCGTGCTTGACCCACAGCCGTGCTCCGGTCATGGCGTCCAGGGCCGGGTACCGGTACAGCGGTGTCGGGCTGAGGTAGGGCGAGATGCGGTCGCGGGCGGCGAGGACGTCGGCCAGATCGGGCGCGGCAAGGGCGGTCATGGCCTGTTTCTACCATGACCTGGCCGGCGACCCGGAGCCCGGAAGCCGGTCGTTTAGGCCGGCTCCCCTCGGTTAGCTACGCGCGGCAACCAGAGCCGGCCAACAGGCCAGAGGGAGTCGTGACACTCATGCCGCACGGACGGCCGCACCGCCGGAGCACGACCGGACCGAAACCGCCCGCGGACCGCACCCGGCATCCGGCCAAGGTGGCCCTGTGGCTGGTCGGCGGGGCCATCGTGATCTGGGGAGTGATGTGCCTGCTCGGGCTGCTGCTCACCCACGTGCTCGAGCACTCCGCGTTCCACCACGCCGACCTCGGCACGAACCGCTGGTTCGTGGCGCACCGGGACTCCCCCCTCAATTTGGTGGCCACCGTCGGAACCGACATGGCCGAGACGGTGACCGTCATCGCGGCCACAGCCGTGCTCGCTGGTCTGCTGCGCTGGCGAACGGGCCGGTGGTACGAAGCGATCGTGCTCCTGGTCTCCGTCGTGGGCGAGGTGGCCATCTTCCTGGGCGTGACGCTGATCGTGCCCCAGCGCCGCCCGCCGGTCCACCGCCTCGACCCGGCCCCGCCGACCTCCAGCTACCCCTCCGGCCACACCGGGGCGTCGATCGCGCTGTATTGCTGCCTGGCCCTGATCGTGCTGTGGCTGTACTCCGACCGCGGCTGGGCCACGGCGCTGGCCGTCGTGCTGTTCTGCGTGCCGGTCTTCGTCGGGCTGGCCCGCATCTACATGGGCATGCATTACCCGAGCGACGTGCTGGCCGGAGCGCTGCTCAGCTCGCTCTGGCTGTCCCTGGTCGTGACCACGTTCCTGCCCAGGAAGCCGGTCGCTCAGCGCCTGGCCCGCCGTTCGCCGCGCCGCGCCCTCGGTCATTCCTGACGCTGGCCTTGCCGATAGTACGGTAGTCGGTATATAACGTTAGCATGACCAAGCAAGCGATGCAGGAACCCACCTTCCTGATCCTGACCGCGCTCGCGGCCAGCCCGCAGCACGGGTACGGGATCATGACCGACGTCACCGAGATCTCCGGCGGCCGGGTCAAGCTGCGGGCCGGGACGCTGTACGCGGCGCTCGACCGGCTCGGCAGCGAAGGAACCGTCGACGTCGACCGCGAGGAGATCGTGGACGGCCGGCTGCGCCGCTACTACCGGCTCACCCCGGACGGCGCCCGGCTGCTCGCCCGCGAGGCGGCCCGCATGCAGGCCAACGCCACGGCGGCCAGCACGCGACTGAAGCGCCTCGCCGCTGGCACCGCGTTCGCCAGCCGGACTGGGGTAGCCAGCCGGACCGTGGTCGCCAGCCGGACCGTGGTCGCCAGCGGGACCGTTCTCGCCAGCGAGACCGTGCTCGCCAGCGGCGCTCGCCTGGCCGGGGGCACGGCATGACCGGCATGACCGGCATGACCGGCGCGGCGGCACTTGAGCGCCGGTACCGGCGCCTGCTGGCCTGGTACCCGGCCGGGCACCAGCGCGCCTACGGCGAGGAGATGGTCGGAGTGCTGCTGGCCTCGGCCCGCGACGGCCAGCGCGGGCCCCGGCCGGCCGAGATCGCTGACCTGGCTGCCGGGGCCGGCCGGGCCTGGCTGCGGACCGCCGTCCGCGGGCGCCCCGACCCGGGCTGGCGGGACGCGCTGGCGATCGTCAGCCTGCTGGCCGGGCCGCTGCTCAGCGTCCTGCTGATCGGGCAGAACCTCGGCTGGATGGCCGCGCTACTCTGGCAGCCGGCACCGGGCGCGGGCAGCGAGCCTGGCCCCTGGTGGCCGGTCGCGGTGCTGCTCGCGCCGCTGGCGCTCGGGTTGCTCGGGCCCCGCCGGGCCGGCGCCGTCCTGAGCGCGCTGACCCTGGCCTGGGTCGCCGGGCAAGCCAGTCTCGGCGGCCGGCTAGGTGAGCCGCGGCTGGCCGCCTACCTGGTACTCCTGGGCGTACAGGCCGTCGCGCTAGCCGCGTCGCCTGGACCGCGCCGGGCCCTGACAACGCTGTCGGCCCGGTCGGTCCTGGTGGCGCTGCCGTGGCTGGCCGCCACGGCCTATGCGGCCGGGATCGTGCCGGGTCACCTGCCGGTGCCGCTCGCGGCGGCGCAGGCCGGGGTCGGCGTGGCCGCCCTGACCGGACTGGCCACGCTCCTGTCGCCGGGCGGCCGCCGGGTGCTGCTCCTGCTGGCCGGCATTCCGGGTTCCGCGTTCGCGGTGTCGGTACTGACCTTCGCCCGGGTGGATTTCTACTCGATGAGCGGCCCGGCGGCCCAGGTGGCGCTGTACGGCCCGCCCCTCGCCCTGGCCGGCCTGGCCGCGCTGGCGATCCGCCGGACCGGGCGGCGGCCGCAGGGGGCGGAGGAATGAGCGAGATGCCCGGGCTCGAGCGGCGCTACCGGCGCCTGCTGACCTGGTACCCGGCCGCCCACCGGCGCCGCCACGGCGAGGAGATGATCGACATCCTGCTGGCGTCGGCGGCCGGAAAGCGGCGGCCTAGCCTGGCTGACTCGCTCAATCTGGCGAAGGACGGCCTGCGGGTCAGGTTCCGGCTGGCGGCCCACGATGGCCGCGGGGCCGGCTGGACCGATACTTTCGCGGTCGCTAGCCTGGTCATTCCGCTGACCTTGATCATTTCCTGGCTGGTCATCTGCCTGCTGGCCGCGGCCGGGCAGGCTGTGCTGCTGCCGGTCCGCGACCGGCAGAGCTATCTCCTGGCGTTCGCCCTCGAAGCGGTCTGCCTGCTGCTGTCCCCTGGGCCGCGCCGGGCCCTGGAAAACTGAGCGCACGCGACTGGCCCGTGCTGATCGCGGCGGGCATCGTCCTGGCCGTCCCGAGGTACCTGCTGGGCTTCCCCGATCTGGACACCGGCATCTCGGCCCGGACCACGGCACTGGGCTGGGCATCGGCGACGCTGGGACTGCTCATGATCCTGGCGCTGCCGCGACCGCTGAGCCGGAGGCTCGCGGGCCTGCTGGCCGTCCCGGCCCTGGCGAGCGTGGTGCTGCTCACGACGGTCCCGACGTGGCTGGCTGAAGCCGGACTGGTCTACCTTCCGGCCGTTGCCGCCGCCACAGTCGCACTAGTGACCCGCCGGTCAGGGCGGCCCGGCCCGGTGTCCATTACCTGACGACCGTCGGGTCGCGGCCGGACGCCGGGCGGGCCAGCTAGGCCGAGTCGTCTTCCAGGTACTGCTGGACCTTGTTCATGCCGTGCAGCCAGCGGTCCGGCTCGGCGGCCCGGCCCGCGTACATCCCGGCCACGTCCGGGTGCGGCAGGATCAGGAACCGGCCGTCGGCGATCCCGGCGATGACCGCGTCGGCCACGTCGCCGGGCTGGATCGCGTTCGCGCCGAGCAGCTTCTCCATCGCCGGGCTGGAACCGTCGAACATGCCGGTGCGCACGCCCATCGGGCAGATCGCCTGGACGGTCAGGCCGCGGTGCCGGTGCGTCAGGGCCAGCCACTCGGCAAACGCCAGCGCGGCGTGCTTGGTCACCGAGTACGGCGCGGAACCCGGCGTCGCGAGCAGCCCGGCCGCCGAGACCGTGCAGATCAGGTGCCCGCTCCCCCGGTCCAGCCAGCCGGGCAGCAGCAGCCGGGCGGCGCGCACGTGGGCCATCAGGTTGACGTCCCAGGAGTCGGCCCAGTCGGTCTCGGCCGCCTCGGGGCCGCCGATCCTGGCGATTCCGGCATTGGCGCAGTACAAGTCGATCGCGCCGAGTTCGGCGGTGGCCGCCTCGACCAGGGCGGCGACGCCGGCCTCGCTGGCGGCATCTCCGGTCACGGCGACGGCGCGGCCGCCCGCGGCGGGCTCGCACGACTGCGCGACGGCCGCCACGGCGACCGCGTTGACGTCGTTGAGCACAACCCGGGCTCCTTCGGCGGCGAACCGCCTGGCCAGCGCGGCCCCGATGCCGCTGCCCGCACCGGTGACCACCACCCCGGCTCCGGCGACCGAATCCATGCTGACCTCCTGAGGGCACGGGCCGGCCACGCGGCCGGGGCATTCTGCGGAGAACTGTACCGATCAGCCCCGTGGGCCGGGTTTTCGCAGCCGCCTTCCCAGGCGGGGCCGGCTGGGGCAGGCTTGGTTCCGACCCGACTTGTTGCCCGCGTTACGGAGGTTCCCCATGCCGGTCTTGGACGCCCTGGTCGCAGCACTGCGGCTGAGCACCGTCGAGGTGATCGACCTCACGTCACCGCTCAGCCCGGACACGCCGATCATCCAGCTGCCGCCGCCGTTCGGGAACACCATCCCGCTGTCGCTGCAGGAGATCAGCCGCTACGACGACCGGGGCCCCGGCTGGTACTGGAACAACATCACCACCGGCGAGCACACCGGCACGCACTTCGACGCCCCGGTGCACTGGGCGACCGGCCGGGACGGCCTTGACGTCGCGCAGGTGCCCGCGGCTCAGCTGATCGCCCCGGCCGTGGTGCTCGACTTCAGCGCCGAGGCGGCGGCCGACCCGGACTTCCTGCTCGAGGTCGACCACATCCGCAAGTGGGAGGGCGAGCACGGGTCGCTGCCCGAGGGCGGCTGGCTGCTGTACCGGACGGGCTGGGACGTCAGGTCCGACAGCCAGCAACGGTTCCTGAATGCCAACGAGACCGGGCCGCACACGCCGGGAGTGTCGGTCGAGTGCGCCAGCTGGCTGGCCGAGCACGCGCCGGTCATGGGCTTCGGGGTGGAGACGGTCGGCACCGACGCGGGCACGGCGCACTCGTTCGATCCGCCGTTCCCCTGCCACGCGGCCCTGCTCGGAGCGGGCAAATACGGGCTGACCCAGCTGCAGAATCTGGCCCGGCTGCCCGCCACCGGCGCCGTCGTGATCGCCGGACCGCTTCCCATCGTCGGCGGGTCGGGCAGCCCGTGCCGCGCGCTCGCGCTGGTCGAGCACGACTGATGCTGGTCAGCGATGCAGTCGCGGACGTGCTGGCCGAGTACGGCGCCGACACCGTGTTCGGCGTGGTCGGCAGCGGCAACTTCCATGTCACGAACGCGCTGATAGCCCGGGGGGCCCGGTTCATCGCGGCCAGGCACGAGAACGGCGCGGCCAGCATGGCCGACGGCTGGGCCAGGACCACGGGCCGGCCCGGCATCGTCTCGGTGCACCAGGGTCCCGGGCTGACCAATGCGATCACCGGCATCACCGAGGCAGCGAAGAGCCGGACGCCGATGATCGTGCTGGCGGCCGATGTGGCGGCGGCCGCGGTCCGCTCGAACTTCCGGATCGGCGTGGCCGAGCTGACCGCCGCCATCGGCGCCGTGCCCGCCCGGCTGCACTCGCCCGAGTTCGCGGTCGACGACACGGTCAGGGCGGTCCGCACCGCCGTCGAGGAGCGGCGCACGGTGGTGCTCGCGCTGCCGCTGGACGTGCAGGCCGGGCAGTGCGCCGCCCCCGATCCCGGGCAGCTGGCCGCCGGCCGGCCCGACCTGGCCCGGATGACCGTGGCCAGGGCCCCGTCCGGGCCGGGAGCGCGAGCCAGGCTGCTGCGGCAGGCGGCCGGGCCGGACGCCCCGGCCAGGCTGGCCGAGGCCCTCAGGTCGGCCGCCCGGCCGGTCTTCATCGCGGGGCGCGGCGCCCGGCACGGCAATGCCGGGTCCGATATCGAACGCCTCGCCGAGGCAACTGGGGCATTGCTGGCGACCTCGGCCGCGGCGAAGGGCCTGTTCCGCGGCAGCCCGTGGGACCTCGACGTGAGCGGCGGCTTCGCCTCGCCGCTGGCCGCGGACCTGATCAAGGGCGCCGACCTGGTCGTGGGCTGGGGCTGCGCGCTGAACATGTGGACGATGCGGCACGGCGCGCTGATCACGCCGGGCACGGTCGTCGCCCAGGTCGACCTCGACCCCGATGCGCTCGGCGGCCACCGTCCGATCGACCTCGGGGTGACCGGGGACGCGGCCGCGACTGCGCGGGCGGTCCTGGCGGCCCTGGCGGCCCTGGGCGAGGACCGGCTACCCGGCTACCGGTCGCCGGAGCTGCGGAATCGGATCGAGACCGAGGTCCGCTGGCGGGACGTGCCGTACGCCGACGAAGGCGACGGGCGGCGGATCGACCCGCGCACGCTCACGATCGCGCTCGATGACATGCTGCCCGCCGAGCGGACCGTCGCGATCGACTCGGGCAACTTCATGGGCTACCCGAGCATGTTCTTGTCCGTGCCGGACGCCGACGGCTTCTGCTTCACCCAGGCCTACCAGTCGATCGGCCTCGGGCTCGCCTCGGCGATCGGGGCCGCCGTCGCCCGGCCTGACCGGCTGACCGTCGCCGCGCTCGGCGACGGCGGGGCGCTGATGGGCATCAGTGAGCTGGAGACGGCGGTCCGGCTCGGGCTGGACATGGTCATCGTGGTCTACGACGACGAGGCCTACGGCGCGGAGGTCCATCACTTCGGGCCGGACGGGTATCCGCTCGGCACCGTCACCTTCCCGCCGGTCAGCCTGGCCAAGATCGCGCGCGGGTTCGGCTGCGCCGCGGTCAAGGTGCGCGAGCCAGCCGACCTGGCCGGCGTCCGGGACTGGCTGGACGGCCCGCGAGAGTACTGTCCCCTGCTCATCGACGCCAAGGTGACCTCGTCCCGCGGCTCCTGGTGGCTGGAGGAGGCCTTCCGCGGCCACTGATCCCGGCGCCGCGAGCAGGGGTGTCAGGGGGGCGGGGGGAGGTTGGCCAGGGCGGCTAGGGCCGCGCGGTGGCGGTCGGCCGTGCCGAGGCCGATCGAGGTGCTCTTGGCCCGCTTCAGGTACAGGTGAGCCGGATGTTCCCAGGTGAACCCGATGCCGCCGTGCAGCTGGATCATCTCCTGGCCGGCCAGCATCGCCGTCTCCGAGCAGGTCGCCTTGGCCAGCGCGACCGCCACCGGCGCGTCCTGATCGCCGTCGGCCAGGCAGGCCGCCGCATACCTGGCCGCCGCCCTGGCCTGGGTCACCGCGACCCACCAGTCCGCGAGCCGGTGCTTGAGCGCCTGGAACGACCCGACCGGGCGGGCGAACTGGTATCGCTGCTTGACGTAGGCCAGCGTGATCTCCAGCGCCCGGCCGGCCAGGCCGAGCTGCTCCGACGCGAGCATCCCGGCCCCGGCCCGGAGCGCCGCGGCGACCGCCAGCTCCGCCTCAGGCCCGGCCGCGATCCGACGGGCCAGAACCTTGTCCAGGGTCAGGTCGGCCAGCTGCCTGGTCATATCGAGCGAGACCACCGGGGTCCTGGTCAGACCGGCGGCGTCGGCGGCCACCACGAACAGACCGTGCGGCACGCCGTCGGCGGGCACCAGCAGCACGTCCGCAGGCAGCCCGTCGGCCACGCCGCTGACCGCGCCGGACAGCCGGTACAGCCCGTCGGCGTCGCCCTCGGCAGGCGGCCCGACCCGTACCGTCAGCTCCGGCCGGGAGCCGTCCGGCATGGCCGAGAACGCCATCGCCAGCACCGCCGTCGCCCGGCCGGCGGCCAGCTCGGTGAGCAGCCCGGCTGCCGTTTCCGCTCCTGGCTCACCGGCGCGCCAGACGTCGAGCAGGGCGGCGGTCGCCAGCACGGCGCTGCCGAGGAACGGCACCGGGGCGATCGCGCGACCGATCTCCTCGGCCACCACGGCCGCCTCCCGGTAGGACGCGGCCGCCCCGCCGAGTTCCTCGGGAATCAGCAGGCCGGCGCAGCCGATGTCGGCCGCGAGCATCCGCCACAGGTCAGGGTCGTAAGTCTGACCGGTCTCGGTCCTGGCGAGCACCGCGGCCGTGGCGGCCCGGTCGTCCAGCACCGAGCGGACCGCCGCGCGCAGTTCGTTCTCCTGCTCGGAGTAGGTCAGGTCGGGCAGCCCGGTGCTCAGCTCGGCCGTGGTCTGGCTCACCGGGACAGGTCCTTCCATGGCTTGTCCTTGTCCAGCCTGATCTCCGGCGGCAGCCCGAGCACCCGCTCGGCGATGATGTTCCGCAGGATCTCCGAGGTCCCGCCCTCGATCGAGTTCCCCTTCGAGCGCAGGAACCGGTACCCGGGGTCGCGGCCGAAGAAGTCGGCGCCGTCGGGCCGCCGCATCGTCCAGTCCGAGTACCGCAACCCCTCGTCACCCATGAGCTCGACCTGAAAGTCGGCGATCTCCTGGTTGAGCCGGGCGAACACGAGCTTGGCTCCCGATCCTTCCGGGCCCGGCTGGCCCGCGGCCAGCTGCTGGCGCAGCCGCTCGCCCGCCAGCCTGGACACCTCGGCCGCCGCCCACAGCCGCAGCATCCGCTCGTGCAGTCCTGGCGTGCGCAGCTCGGGCTGGTCCCGCCAGGTCGCGGCGGACACGCCGATCATGCCGCCCTCGCGCGGGAACGTGAACGCGCCGAGCGCGACTCGCTCGTTCATCAGCGTGGCCGTGGCCACGGCCCAGCCCTGGCCCACCTCGCCGATCCGGTCGGCATCGGGGATCACCACGTCGGTCAGGAAGACCTCGTTGAACTCGGCCTCGCCGGTGGCCTGGCGCAGCGGCCTGACCTCTACCCCGGGCGCGGTCATGTCGACGCTGAAGTAGGTCAGCCCCTGGTGCTTGGGCTGGGCCGGGTCGGTCCTGGTGACTAGCAGGGCCCGCCGGGCGACGTGCGCCGAGGACGTCCACACCTTCTGGCCGTTGACCACCCAGCGATCGCCGTCGCGGACCGCGCGGGTAGCGAGGTTGGCCAGGTCCGAGCCCGCGCCGGGCTCGCTGAACAACTGGCACCAGATCTCCTCGCCCGTCCACAGCGGCCGCAGCCAGCGCTGCTGCTGCTGCGGCGAGCCGTAAGCCAGGATGGTCGGCGCGGCCATGCCGAGACCGATGCCGTTGCGCTCCGGCCGGTTGGTCGGCGCGTTCGCGGCCGCGAACTCGGCGTCGACCACCTCCTGCAGCGTCCTGGGCAGCCCCTGGCCGCCCAGGCCCGCCGGATAGTGCACCCAAGCCAGCCCGGCATCGAACCTGGCGTTGACGAACTCCAGCCGGCCGGGGCCGGCCGGGTCGTGCGCAGCCAGGAAGTCGCGGACCTGCGCCCGCAGATCATCCGCGGTGATCGTCCCCGCCTGGCCGTTGCCACCGGGCGCGCGCTCTAGCACAACGGGCCGCCGGCGACGTAGATCACCTGGCCGGACACGAAGCCGGCACCGTCGCTGGCCAGGAAGGACGCCACGTGCGCGACATCCTCGGGCTGGCCGACCCGGCGGACCGGGATCTGGGCCGCGGCGCCCTTCTGGAAGTCCTCGAATCCGACGCCCACGCGGGCCGCGGTCTGCGCCGTCATGTCGGTGACGATGAACCCGGGCGCGATCGCGTTGGCGGTGACCCCGAACTGGCCGAGTTCCTTGGCCAGCGTCTTGGTCAGGCCCTGCAGGCCGGCCTTGGCGGTGGAGTAGTTGGCCTGGCCGCGGTTGCCCAGCGCCGAACTCGAGGACAGGCAGATGATCCGGCCGTACTTCTGGTCGACCATGTGCTTCTGGCAGGCCCGGCTCATCAGGAACGCGCCCTTCAGGTGCACCCCCATGACCGTGTCCCAGTCGTCGTCGGTCATCTTGAACAGCAGGTTGTCCCTGAGCACGCCGGCGTTGTTGACCAGCACCACGGGCGGCCCGAGTTCGGCCGCGATCGCCCCGACCGCGGCGGTCACCTGGCCGGCGTCGCTGACATCGGCCCCGGCCGCGAACGCGCGGCCGCCGGCCGCGGTAATCGCGTCCACGGTCGCTGCGCAGTCGCCTTCCTTCAGGTCGATCACCCCGACGGCCAGGCCGTCGCTGGCCAGCCGCCGCGCGATGGCCGCCCCGATGCCCCGGGCCCCGCCGGTGACGATCGCGACCCGCTGCCCGTGTTCGGTCATGAGTGCATCCTTTCGCTGGTCAAGACTGGTACTTGCGCAGTTCGCGCCGCGCCATCGAGCGCTTGTGCACTTCGTCGGGCCCGTCCGCGAAGCGCAGGCTCCTGGCCGCGGCCCAGGCCGGGGCCAGCGGGAACTCCTGGCTGATGCCGCCGCCGCCGTGCACCTGGATGGCCTTGTCGATGACCCACTCCGCCATCTGCGGCACGGCGATCTTGATAGCCTGGATCTCGGTATGGGCGCCCTTATTGCCGGCCGTGTCCATCAGCCAGGCCGTTTTCAGCACCAGCAGCCTGGCCTGCTCGATCCTGACCCGGGACTCGGCGATCCAGTCCTGCACCACGCCCTGCTCGGCGAGCGGCTTACCCCAGGCGACCCGGCTGGTCGCGCGCCGGCACATCGCCTCCAGCGCCCGCTCGGCCGAGCCGATCAGGCGCATGCAGTGGTGGATCCGGCCCGGACCCAGCCTGGCCTGGGCGATCGCGAATCCTTCGCCCTCGCCGGCGATCAGGTTCGCGGCCGGCACCCGCACGTCGGCGAACTCGATCTCGGCATGACCGCCGTGCGAGGAGTCAGAAAAGCCGAACACCCGCATGCTGCGCTTGATCGTGATGCCGGGCGTGCCCGGCGGCACGCAGATCATCGACTGCTGCCGGTGCCGGTCGGCGTCCGGGTTCGTCTTGCCCATCACGATGAACAGCTGGCAGCGCGGGTCCATCGCGCCCGAGGACCACCACTTGCGGCCGTTGATCACGTACTCGCCGCCGTCCCGCACGATCGCAGTGCCGATGTTGGTGGCATCGGAGGAGGCGACATCCGGCTCGGTCATGCAGAAGGCGGACCTGATCGTGCCGTCCAGCAACGGCATCAGCCAGCGCTCGACCTGCTCGGGGCGGCCGAACTCGGCCAGCAGTTCCATGTTGCCGGTGTCGGGCGCGGCGCAGTTGAGCGCCTCGGGGGCGATCGCGCCGCTGCGGCCGGTGATCTCGGCCAGCGGCGCGTACTGCAGGTTGGTCAGCCCGGCGCCGTGCTTCTCGGCGATCTCGGCGATCTGGTCGCGATGCGGGCGGACGGTCAGGAACAGGTTCCACAGCCCCTCGGCGCGGGCCTGCGCCTTCAGCTCGTCGATGACGGCCGGGCGCTGCCACATGTCGCCGGCCGCCTCGGCCGCCGTCACCTGCTCGGCGAAGACCCGCTCGGCCGGGTACACGCGGCTGTCCATGAACGCCAGCAGCCGCTGCCGCAGCTCCTCGGTTCGTGCGTCGAATGCGAAGTCCACCAAGCCTCCCGAGGGGTCCGGACAAGCGTACCTACCGACCAGTACGGCACGGGCCGCGGGCCGTATACCGTAACCCGCATGACCACCGTCCGCCAGATCGCCGACCGTTACGTCGGCCAGGCCGCCGGGCTCGACCCGGTCGGCGCCACGTCGGCCGGCATCACCGGATTCGACCACCTGATGACCGACCTGAGCCCGGACGGATTCGCCGCCCGGGCCGACCTGGACCTGGCCACGGTGGCCGAGCTTGAGCGGCATCAGCCGGCCGACGGCGAGCGTGCGGCCAGGGACGCCATGCTGGAGCGCCTGCGCATCGCCGGCGAACAGTACGACGCGGGCGAGACGACCAGCGACCTGAACGTGATCGCGAGCTGGCCGCAGCTGGTCCGCGAGGTGTTCGACCTGATGCCGGTCGACGGGCCGGGAGCCCGGGCCGACCTCGCCGCCCGGATGAGCGCGGTGCCGGCCGCCTACGCGGGCCTGCGCGAGACCTACCGGCAGGCCGCCGGGCGCGGGCGGGTCGCCGCCCGGCGGCAGGTCGCCGCGTGCGTCAGGCAGTGCGAAGAATGGTCGGCCGCCGATGGCGGCTTCTATGCGGGCCTGGCCGCGCGCGCCGGGGCAACCGGGGCCGAACGCGGCGACCTGGACGCGGCGGCCGAAGCCGCCCGGGCCGCGACCGCCGGGCTGGGCCGATTCCTGGCTAGCGAGCTGCTGCCGCTGGCCCCGGACCGTGACGCGGCCGGCCGGGACAGGTACGGACTGGCCTCCCGGTATTTCCTCGGCGCCTCGATCGACCTGGACGAGGCGTATGCCTGGGGCTGGTCCGAGGTGATCAGGATCGAGGCCGAGATGCGCGCGGTCGCCGGAGCGATCGTGCCCGGCGGGACGGTGCCGGAGGCGGTCGCCGCGCTGGAGGCCGACCAGGCCAGGCGGATCGCCGGGCGGGGCGCCCTGCGTGACTGGATGCAGCAGGTTGCCGATGCGGCCGTGTCCGCCCTGGATGGCACCCACTTCGACATCCCGGCCCCGGCCCGGCGGATCGAGGCCATGATCGCCCCGACCGGCGACGGCGGCGTCTACTACACGCCGCCGAGCGAGGACTGGGCCAGGCCGGGCCGGATGTGGTGGGCGCTCCCCGCTTCGGTGGACGACTTCTCCACCTGGAAGGAGGTGACCACGATTTACCACGAGGGCGTGCCCGGCCACCACCTGCAGTCCGCCCAGGTGGTGTTCAACAGCGACCAGCTCAACCGCTGGCAGCGGCTGATGGCCTGGGTTTCCGGCCACGGCGAGGGCTGGGCTCTGTACGCGGAGCGGCTTATGGACGAGCTGGGCTTCCTGTCCGACCCCGGCGACCGGCTGGGCATGCTGGACGCCCAGCTGCTGCGGGCCGCGCGCGTGGTCGTCGACCTCGGCGTGCACCTGGAGCTGCTGGTGCCGCCGGACTCGCCCTGGCGGCCCGGCGAACGGTGGAACGCCAGCCTGGCCTGGGAATTCCTGCGCTCGCGGGTGCAGGTCGAAGAGCAGGCACTGCGGTTCGAGCTGGACCGGTACCTCGGCTGGCCAGGCCAGGCCCCGTCGTACAAGCTCGGCGAGCGGATCTGGCTGCAGGCCCGCGAGGAGGCCAGGCGGCGCGCGGGCGCCGCCTTCGACCTGAAGGTCTTCCACTCCCGCGCGCTCGCGCTCGGATCGATCGGCCTTGACCCGCTGCGGGCCGCCCTCGCCGGCTCTGACCCGGCCGCTAGCTCAGGTCGCGGCAGCGGCAATCCGGCCGGCCGCCGCGCTCCGAATAACTAGTGCGGCGGGCCGCTGGCCCAGGAGGGCCTGGTCGCGGCACGGCCCGCCCGCCGCCGCTGAACCGCACCGTTTGCCTGCTCGTTCCTGAGGTATCTGGTGCGGTCACGAGGGTCACGGGGAGTGCTTGAAAGTGGTGCGGAGATCGCGTGTAACTCAGATCACGAATCCAGATCGCAGGCTGCGGCGTCTTAGTAGTGACCGACCAGGGAGGAGCTGCCGCCGATGACCGCCGCCACTACCGCGATGCCTGCCGACTTCGAGGAGCAGGTCCGCCCGTACCTAGCCCAGCTGTACCCCGCCGCGCTGCGGATGACCCGCAATCCCGCGGACGCCGAGGACCTGGTCCAGGACACGCTCACCAAGGCCTTCACCGCCTTCGGCCAGTTCACTCCGGGCACCAACCTGCGGGCCTGGCTGCACCGGATCCTGACCACCACGTTCATCAACAGCTACCGCAAGCGCAAGCGGGAGCCCGCCATCGCGCCGGGCGCTGACCCGGCGGCCGACTGGCACCCGGCCAGCCCGCACAACCCGGCCGCCCGCTCGGCCGAGGCCGAGGCGATGGACAAACTGACCGACAGTGCCCTGCTGACCGCGCTGGCCGCGCTGCCGCCGGACTTCCGCACCGCGATCTGGCTAGCCGACGTCGAGGGCTATCCGTACCGCGAGGTCGCGGCCATGATGGGCACGCCGCTCGGCACCGTCATGTCCCGGCTGCACCGGGCCCGCGGCAAGCTGCGCCACGCGCTCACGGCGGCCCCGGCCCCCGCCTGATCCCCTCCCCCGTACCGGCCAGCCACCGCTACTTCAGCAGCAGCGTGCCGATCCGGCGCCCGGCCACGGCCAGGCCGGCCGCGCCCATCACGGCCAGGCAGGCCGCGCTCCACCCGAGCGCGGGGCCGACCGCGCCCAGCGTGAGCCCCCGCAGCAGCACCACGCCCTGGTACAGCGGGGTGCACTCGACCAGGATCTGGAGCGGCCGCGGGTAGACGGTGAGCGGGTAGAACGTGGTCGAGAACAAGAACATCGGCAGGGTGGCCAGCATCACGAACTCGAAATGCTGCCAGCTGCGCATGTAGGTCGTGGCCGCCATGCCGGCTCCGGCGAACGCGAAGCCGATGAGCAGCGCGCAGGGCACGTCCAGGACGGCCCAGGCCGAGTGCACCAGGCCCATCGCCAGCATCACGACCATGAACGCGACCGCGTAGATGCCGCCCCTGATCAGGGCCCAGCCGACCTCGCCGAGAGCGATCTCGTCGGCGCGCATCGGCGTGGCCAGCGCAGAATCGTACAATTTCGCGTATTTAAGGCGGAAAAACACATTGAACGTCGAGTCCATCACGGCGCCGTTCATTGCCGACGTCGCCAGCAGCGCGGGCGCGACGAAGCTGGTGAAGCCCACCGGCTGGCCGCCAGGGCCGGTCACCGTTCCGACCAGCTTGCCGATGCCGACGCCGATGGACAGCAGGTAGAACAGCGGCTCGAAGAATCCCGAGATCAGCACGGTCCAGGCGTGCCGGTAGACCCTGGCGTGCCGCTCCAGCAGGTGCACGGCGCCCCGGCCGCCGAGGCCGGACGGCCTGGTCCGCAGCATCGCGACCGGCAGGATCCGCAAGGCCAGCTCAGGCATACAGCCTCCGCCGGTAGGTCCGGTTCCCCACGGCCACCCCCAGCGCCGTCACCGCGATCAGGTAACCCGCGTGCACGGCCACGCTGCCCGGCTGAGCGGTGCCCAGGCTCAGGGCCCGGCACAGCGCCACCCCGTGCCACAGCGGCGTGAGGTAGGCCAGCGGCCGCACGACGACCGGAAGCTGCGAGATCGGGAAGAAGGTGCCGGAGAACAAGAACAGCGGGATGATGCCGAACCGGAACAACATCGCGAACGAGGTTTCCTTCGAGCACGTCATCGCGTACGCCTCGATGGGGCTCGCGAACGCCATCCCGGTGAGAACGGCGGCCGGCAGCGCCGCGATGGCCCAGGCCGACCGTACCGAGCCGAATGCGGCCATCACGGCCAGGAACACCGCCGAGTTCATGGTCAGCCTGGCCGCGGTGAACAGCAGGTGCCCGTGGAACAGGTCGGCTGGCCGCAGCGGCGAGGAGATCGCCGCCTGGTAGGTCTTCAGCCACTTCACCGAGCCGTACACCGGATAGGTGGACTCGCCCATCGCGGTCTGCATCGCCGCCGCGGCCAGCAGCCCGGGCGCGAGGAACGCCAGGTAACTGACGTTGCCCAGGCTCGACGTGCCGTGCTTGTCGACCAGCGCGCCCAGGCCGAGGCCCATCGCGCCGAGGTACAGCACCGGGTTGAGCACTCCCGAGTAGATCGTGCCCTGCCAGGTGCGCCGGTAGTTGGTCAGCCAGAACCTGAACTGCCTGACCGCCAGGGACTGGGTCATCAGTCCTCCAGCCGCCGTCCGGTCAGCCGCAGGAACACGTCCTCCAGGGTGCTCCGGCGGACCAGCGAGGTCACCGGCTCCAGGCCGCGCCCGCGGACCGCCTCCAGCGTGGCGTCACCGTCGCCGGCGTAGAGCAGGATCCGGTCGGCCAGCACCTCGGTCCGCTCGACGGCCAGGCCGGCCAGCTTCTCCGCGGCCTGCTCCTGGTCGTCCAGGGCGAACCTGAGCTCGAGGACCTCGGGCGTGGAGTACCGCTCGATCAGCTGCCTGGGCGAGCCGTGGGCGGCGATCTTCCCGCCGTCCATCACCACCAGGCGGTCGCACAGCTGCTCGGCCTCGTCCATGTAGTGCGTGGTCAGGACCAGCGTCGTGCCCTGCTGCTTGAGCCGGTACAGCCGGTCCCAGACCACGTGCCTGGCCTGCGGGTCAAGGCCGGTGGTCGGCTCGTCGAGCAACAGGATCTCCGGCTCGCTGATCAGTGACCTGGCGATCGTCAGCCGCCGCTTCAGGCCGCCGGACAACGGCTCCACCTGGTCGTCCGCGCGCTCACTGAGCTGCACGAAGTCCAGCAGCCTGGCGGTCCGGTCCCTGATCACGTCCCGGCGCAGGCCGAAGTAGCGGCCGTAGATAAGCAGGTTCTCCCTGACCGTCAGCTCCAGGTCCAGGGTGTCTTCCTGCGGCACCACCCCCAGCCGGGCCCTGATCGCCGGGCCGTCCCTGACCGGGTCCATCCCCAGGATCGTCAGCTCGCCGCCGGACGGCGGCGAGACACAGCCGATCATCCGCATCGTCGAGGACTTGCCGGCCCCGTTCGGGCCGAGGAATCCGAACACCTCGCCCCGGCCAAGCTCGAAGTTGATCCCGTCGACGGCGGTGAAGTCGCCGAACCTCTTCGTGAGCCCGCTGGCGCGGATCAAGATGTCAGGTTCAGCCACCCTCGCGACCCTACCCGGGGGCACTGACAGCGCCCAGCGATTAAGCCCCAGGCCAGCAGGCCGGCCGATCCGCTGACCGGTTACGACCCCGGCCGGGGTATTCGCGCTATGGACGCGCCGCCCGGCGCGGGCCGGTAATCTTTCGGCAGTGCTTGGAGGTGTCACGCTGCGGGTAGCACCGCGGGTAACGCAAATCGAATGGAGGCCGCCTCGGTGAGCCGTGTCCGCGAGCTCTACGAGCGCTTCAGGCTGCTCATTCATGAGGGTGCCAAATTCGGCACGATCGGCGCGATCGGGGTTATCGTCTATAACCTCGTCAACGGCTGGCTGCACTTCGGCCTGCACGCCGGGCCGCTGACCTCGGCCACGGTCGCGGTCGTCGTCACCACGATGACCAGCTACGTGGCCAACCGGTACTGGAGCTTCCGGCACCGTGAGCGCTCGAACGTGCCGCGCGAGACGGTCATGTTCTTCGCGCTCAACGGAGTCGGGCTGCTGATCCAGTGGGCCGTCGTCGGGTTCACCTCCTACGGGCTCGGCGAGACCGGCAAGATCGCGAACCTGGTCGCCAACAACGTCGGCATCGTGCTCGGCACGTTCTTCAGGTTCTGGTCCTACCGCAAGTGGGTGTGGACGGCCCCGCGGCCGGCCCCGGCCGGGCACGAGCAGATTGAGCCCGCCCTGGCCGGGGCATCAGGGCAGGTAGACCAGGCTCCTTCGACCGAGGATGAGGCCGGAACGCCGCTTTGAGCAGTACCAGAAACCCGGACTCGCCCGTCCAGCGGGCCGCTGGCTTGTACCGGCGTTTCCGGCACACGATTCATGAGGGCGCCAAGTTCCTCATCGTCGGCCTGTCCGGCATCGTGGTCACCAACCTGGTCTTCATCCCGCTGCACGGCCCGCTCGGGCTCGGGCCGCTCACCTCGGTCACGGTCGCCACCGTCGTGGCCACGATCGTCACCTTCCTCGGCAACCGGTACTGGAGCTTCCGGCACCGTCAGGGCGATGGCGCGGCGAGGGAGGGCGTGACCTTCTTCGCCCTGAACGGGGTCGGGCTGCTGATCCAGTACGCCGTGCTGGGGTTCAGCAACTACGTTCTCGGCCTCGACACCAAGGCCGAGAACGTGGTCGCGGTGAACATCGGCATCGGGCTTGGCACGCTATTCAGGTTCTGGTCCTACCGCAAGTGGGTGTGGGTGCCCGAGCCCGTGCGGCTGGCCAGGCTGCAGCGCGGCCGGCACCGCAAGGGCCGGGACAGCGAGGCGAGCCCGGGGGCTGTCCTGGCCGGGCTGGAGCCGGCGCCAGCGCCCGCGCCGCCCGCAGCCCCCGACCGGGGCGAGCAGACACCGCATCGGCACGGCGAAGGGGGCGTTGGCCCGGTCCTGGGGGA
>JBPCKO010000109.1:0-5686 GCA_051004215.1 Streptosporangiaceae bacterium
CTCGGCGAGCGGGATGCCCTTCACCACCCTGGCCCCGAAGACCGGTGTTTCCGGCACCGGCTCGCCGGTGCTGACGTCGGAGCGGGTCAGGGCCGGCGATGCGCCGCCCGGGCCGCTCGCGCCGCGAGGGCCAGCGTCATCCCCGGCGGTCGGCCGCCGAGGCACCCGCCGCTCCCGCAGCGCGGGCAGCGCCGCGCCGGGCTCGCCGCGCTTGACCGCCATCAGCGCGTCCATCAGCCGCAGGCCCTCGAACGCGTCTCTGGCGTACCTGACCTCGCCGTCGAACAAGCTGGCCAGGTCCTGCTCCACGTAGGACCTGGTGAGGGCGGCCCCGCCGAGCAGCACCGGCCACCGCCCGGCCAGGCCGCGCGAGTTCAGCTCGGCCAGGTTGTCGCGCATCACGACGGTGGACTTGACCAGCAGCCCGGACATGCCGATCACGTCGGCGTCGTGGTCGTCGGCCGCCTGCACGATCGCCGAGATCGGCTGCTTGATGCCGAGGTTGACCACGTCGAATCCGTTGTTCGAGACGATGATGTCGACCAGGTTCTTGCCGATGTCGTGCACGTCGCCCTTGACCGTGGCCAGCACGATCTTGCCCTTGCCGGCCTCACCCGAGCGCTCCATGTGCGGCTCGAGGTAGCCGACCGCGGCCTTCATCACCTCGGCCGAGGTGAGCACGAATGGAAGCTGCATCTGGCCGGAGCCGAACAGGTCGCCGACCGTCTTCATGCCGTCCAGCAGCACGTCGTTGACGATCTCCAGGGCGGGCCGCTGGGCCAGCGCCTGGTCCAGGTCGGCTTCCAGGCCGTTCCGCTCGCCATCGATGATGCGGCGCTTGAGCCGTTCCCACAGCGGCAGCCCGAGCAGCTCAGCGGCCCGGCTCGCCTTGAGCGAGGCCGTGTCCACGCCGTCGAACAACTCGAGCAGCGTGGCCAGCGGATCGTAGCCGTCCCGGCGACGGTCGTAGACCAGGTCGAGCGCGACCTGAATCTGGTCGGCCGGGATCCGCGCGATCGGCATGATCCTGGCCGCGTGCACGATCGCCGAGTCCAGCCCCGCCTTCACGCACTCGTGCAGGAACACCGAGTTGAGCACCGCCCGCGCGGCCGGGTTGAGCCCGAACGAGACATTCGAGACGCCGAGCGTGGTCTGCACGTCCGGATACCGCCGCTTGACCGCGCGGATCGCCTCGATCGTCTCGATCGCGTCGCGTCTGGTCTCCTCCTGGCCGGTCGCGAACGGGAAGGTCAGGCAGTCGACGATGATGTCGGACCGCAGCATGCCCCAGTTGCCGGTCAGGTCCTCGATCAGCCGGCTGGCCACGGCGGTCTTCCACTCCGCCGTCCTGGCTTGCCCCTGCTCGTCGATGGTAAGCGCCACCACGGCCGCGCCGTGCTCGCGGATGATCGGCATCACCTTGGCCATCCGCGAGTCGGGACCGTCGCCGTCCTCGTAGTTCACCGAGTTCACCACGGCCCGGCCGCCGAGGCGTTCCAGCCCGGCCGTGATCACCTCGGGCTCGGTGGAGTCCAGCATGAGCGGGAGCGTGGCCGCGGTGGCCAGCCGGCTGGCGATCTCGGCCATATCGGCGGCGCCGTCCCGGCCGACGTAGTCCACGCACAGGTCAAGCAGGTGCGCCCCGTCCCTGGTCTGGGCCCTGGCGATCTCGACGCAGTCGTCGAGCCGGCCGGCCACCATCGCATCGCGGAAGGCCCTGGAGCCGTTGGCGTTGGTCCGCTCCCCGATGGCCAGGAACGCGGTGTCCTGCCGGAACGGGACGTGCTGGTAGAGCGAGGCGACGCCGGGCTCCGGCCGCGGCCGCCGCCTGGCCAGCGGCCGGCCGCCGAGGCGGGCCGTCACCTCGGCCAGGTGCGCGGGCGTCGTGCCGCAGCAGCCGCCGACCAGCGCGAGGCCGAACTCGCGGGCGAACGTCTCGTGCGCGGCGGCCAGTTCGTCCGGGGTGACCGGGTAGAAGGCGCCGTTGCTGGTCAGCTCGGGCAGGCCCGCATTGGGCATGCACGACAGCGGCACCCGCGCGTGCGCGGCCAGGTAGCGCAGATGCTCGCTCATCTCGGCCGGCCCGGTGGCGCAGTTCAGCCCGATCACGTCGATGCCGAGCGGCTCGAGGGCGGTCAGCGCGGCGCCGATCTCGCTGCCCAGCAGCATCGCGCCGGTCGTCTCGATCGTGACCTGGGCGATCAGGACGATGTCGGTGCCTGCCCGGGGGGACGACCCGCCGGACTCCCCCGATGCCGTGTCCGCGGCAAACTCGCTGATGGCCCGCCGGGTACCGATGATCGCGGCCTTGGCCTGCAGCAGATCCTGGCAGGTCTCGACGATCAGCGCGTCCGCGCCGCCGGCCAGCAGCCCGGCCGCATTGATCTGGTAGGCGTCGCGCAGCTCGGCGAACGCCACGTGGCCGAGGGTCGGCAGCTTAGTGCCCGGGCCAATGGAGCCGAGCACCCAGCGGGGCCGGCCGTCCGCCGCGGCCTCGTCGGCGGCCTGCCTGGCGAGCGCGGCGCCGGCCTCGGACAGCTCGAAGATCCGGTCGGATATGCCGTATTCGCCGAGGTTCCCGAGGTTGGCCCCGAACGTGTTGGTCGAGATAGCGTCGACCCCGGCCGCCAGGTAACCCTCGTGCACCGACCGGACAATGTCCGGCCTGGTCACGTTGAGGATCTCGTTACAGCCCTCATGACCGGCGAAATCGTCCAGGGTGGCGGGACTAGCCTGCAGCATCGAGCCCATCGCGCCGTCGGCGATGACCACGCGCTCGGCCAGGGCCGCACGTAGGGGTCCGTGCTTCGGATCGGCGATGCGCGACATGATAGGCCCCATCTTATGGCCCCGTCCGGGCACGTAGGCTGGGGCGGTCAGGAGGCGCAGGCCCGGCGGGCCACCGCGCATACGTGGAGGTGGTTTCAGATCGAGCTCGACGGCATCTCTGCATTGACCTCGCCGGTGGTCATCGCGGCCTTCGAGGGCTGGAACGATGCGGGCGAGGCGGCCAGCTCGGCTGTCTCGTACCTTGGCACCGCCTGGGACGCCAAGCCGATCGGCGAGATCGATCCTGAGGACTACTACGACTTCCAGGTGAGCAGGCCGGTGCTCGACGTGACCGACGGGCAGCACCGGCGGCTGACCTGGCCGACCACCAGGATGGTCAAGGCCAGGCCCGAGGGCATGGACCGGGATGTCGTGCTCGTGCACGGCATCGAGCCGAACATGCGCTGGCGCGGTTTCTGCAAGGAACTTGTGGACGGATTCTCCGAGCTGGGCGCGGACCTGGTGATCCTGGTCGGCGCCCTGCTGGCGGACTCACCGCACACCCGGCCGGTCCCGGTGACCGTGGCCGCCTCGGACGAGAAGCAGGCGGCCGAGCTGCAGATCGAGCCGGTGGATTACCAGGGCCCGACCGGCATCGTCGGGGTGCTGCAGGACGCCTGCACCAACGCTGGCGTTGCGGCGGTGTCGCTGTGGGCCGCGGTGCCGCATTACGTGGCCCAGCCGCCGAGCCCGAAAGCGACGCTCGCGCTGCTGCGCGGCATCGAGGACATCATGGACGCGCCGATGCCGCTCGGCGAGCTGCCGGACGAGGCCAGGGCCTGGGAGCGGGGAGTGGACGAGCTGGCCGAGCAGGACGCCGAGGTGGCCGAGTACGTCCGCGCGCTCGAGGAGGCCAAGGACGCGACCGACCTCCCGGAAGCCAGCGGCGACGCGATCGCCAGGGAATTCGAGCGCTACCTGCGCCGCCGTGACGGCGGTTCCCGCTAGCGGGCTAGATGGGCGGCCAGGGGACGGCGGGCCAGTCTTCCGGCGGGTAGGGGTGGACCTTGCGGCGGAGCAGGGCGTCGACGCGCATCCTGACCGCCCTCACCTCGTGCTCGGTCAGCCACCGGATCAGCGTCTCGGTCAGGTCCCCGGTGCGGAACTGATCGCGCAGCCCTTCCAGCGTCTGCACCGCGGCACCGGTCAGCGGGTCGCCGCGCCACTGCCAGAGCACCGTCCGTAGCTTGTACTCCTCGGCGAAGCAGACCCCGTGGTCGCAGCCGTACAGATGGCCGTCTGGCGCGGGCAGCAGGTGGCCGATCTTGCGGTCCGCGTTGTTGATCACTGCGTCGAACACGGCCATCGACCGCAGCCCGGCATGCTTGCCGTTCCGGGCCAGGGCGATCAGGTCCACCTCGGGATCGGAGTCGATCCACAGCTGGCACATGCCGGGCCCGAACGGCCCGTCCCGGTAGACCGTCGGCGGCACGATGTCCCAGCCCGAGGCGCGGGACAGCTCGTAGGCGGCGAGCTCGCGGCCGGCCAGGGTGCCGTGCGGGAAGTCCCACAGCGGCCGCTCCCCCGCGACCGGCTTGTACACGCAGGCCGCGGTCGCCTCCAGCAGGGAGATCGTGCAGTACATGGTCGCGTTCGAGGCTTCGGCGAGCCGGCCGGCGATTTCCAGGTCGCCGCGGGTGAGCAGCTCGATGGCGGCGTCATGCGCTGCCACCCTGTTCGCGCGCCGGCCTGACCGGTCGGGTGACCGCTCAGTCGCGGCCAACCCGGTGTCCGTTCTGCCGCGGGCACACGTGGCCGGCCGCGTCCAGCGGCAGGCCGCACAGCGGGCAGGGCGGCCGCCCGGCCGTGACGAGCGCGAGCGCGCGCTTGGCGAACGCCCTGGCCGCCGCCGCGGTGATCGTGACCCGCAGGATCGCCGGGCCGTCCTCGGGAAGCTCCTCGGTCAGCGGCTCGATCGGCTCGTCGCTCAGTTCCTGCGCCTCGATGATCACCCGTTCGCTGTCACCGTCCCAGGCCAGCGCGATGGCACCGACCCGGAAGTCCTCCATGAGCGGCTGTTCCAGCGGCGCGTCATCGGACGGGCCGTCAGGCGCCACCGCGGGAATGGCGGCCGAGCCGCCGGTCCGCCGCAGCACCTCGTCGAGTAGTTCGTCCAATCGCTCGGCTAGCTGGCTGACCTGGCCCTTTTCCACGCCGACGCTCGTGATCCGGCCGCTTGCCTTTGCTTGCAGGTAAAAGGCGCGCTGACCGGGCTGGCCGACGGTTCCCGCGACGAACCTGTCCGGCGGGTCATACGCAAACACCGGCATGTCCCTATCCTCCCGCGCCGCCGCCCACGGGCGCATCGCCAGGCCGCAGGCCGGCCGCCCCGGCCTTGGTCGTCTTGTCCGATCTGATCAGCGCCTTCACGTTCCCGCCGGTGTCATTCATCCGCTCCACAAACGGGCGGAGTGGTGTGTAGCGGATGACGCTCAGCGAGCACGGATCGACCTGGATCCGCTGGTACAAATCGAGGTGCAGGCCAAGGCTATCGGCCAGGATGGCCTTGATCACGTCGGCATGCGAGCAGATCAGGTAAACCGCCTCTGGCCCGAGCCTGGCATTGGTGTCCCTGATCGCGGCGACCGCCCGGCGCTGGATGTCCGCCAGCCGCTCGCCGCCAGGTCCGGGGAACGTCACCGCGCTCGGATGGGCCTGGACGACCCGCCAGAGCGGCTCCCTGGACAGCTTGCGCAGCGACTGCCCGGTCCAGTCGCCGTACCCGACCTCGATCAGCCGCTCGTCCGTGGCGACCTCGATCGCCGCCGGCCGGGGAGGGGGGGGGCGCGCGGGGGGGGGGGTGGGAAACTCCCGCCGGCTGGGGGGGGTGCGGGCTCCCAACTCCCTAGATAGCCCG
>JBPCKO010000110.1:0-5738 GCA_051004215.1 Streptosporangiaceae bacterium
CCCCAATGATTCATGCGGTGTGACTGGCGGGCTGTCGCGGTGGTGCCGGCGGCGTTCGTGATCTTGATTTTATGAGCGGGCCGTGACAGTGGCCCGGTTGTCGGACCGGGTCGCCGGGGTTCCGCGGGCCAGGTGGCGTGGTCGTCGGGACAGGGCACGCGCCGTGCTGGTCAGGGAGCGTTGGCCAGGGCGCTGATGCGGCCGGACGCGGTGACGATGTCGGCGGCCCAGGGCCAGCTGGCCTGGATTTTCAGCCGTCTTTTCCGGGCACTGCGAGTGATGCGGGCGGCGGCGTGCAGGATGCGGTAGCGCAAAGTCTTGGGTTCGGCCTTTGCCAGGGCGCCGTCCAGGGCGAGCAGACGCAGCCAGGCCAGCAGCGTCGCGGCGATCAAGGCTGCGTGGAACCAGGCCTTGTTCATCGCCATCGCCTGGCACGGGAACCGGCCGGTGCCGCAATCCTTCCCGGTGCGGATGCCGTCTTCGACCCTGGCGTGGACCCGGTGGACGGCGTCGGTGTAAGCCACGTTCGCGCGCCAGCCGCGGGCGGCGGCGGGCAGATTGGTCACCCGCAGGCTGTACCGCCAGCCGTCTCCGGCCTCGAACAGGGTCAGCTGGGCTCCGGGGTGCGGCCGCTCGCGGCGGGCGAAGATCCGCATCGAGGCCGGCCAGCCGGCCATCTGGTCGCCGGCCCGGCCCTGGCGCAGCAGCCCGGTCAGCCCGGTGACGTGCGCTTCCTCCACCCGGCACTTCCGGTGCCCGCACCGGGTGCCTGAGCAGCCGTCACCGGATCGGCGCTCGCGCACCTCACCCCGGTGGTCGACGGCGATCTGCCACGCCTCGGCGGGCACCTTGCCGGTCGCCGCCCTCTCCCGCGTGCCCAGCTCCCAGCCGGCGGAGTAAGTCACCTGGCAACCGCGCCGGGACGCCAGCGTGTCCAGCCGGGAGATCAGGCCGTGGCTGGCCCCGGCCCCGTCGCAGGTGACCATCAGCGTGCGCCGGAACGCGGGCGGCAGCGCCGCGACCGCCGCCTCCAGCACCGCGAGGTGACCGGTCACGGTGTTCGACCCGGCCGAGCCCTTCCGCAGCCTGCCGGCCAGCGGTTCCCCGGTGTTGTCGCAGAACGCCAGCAGCGGGTGATAGCCTTCTCTGAACTAAAATTGATCAAGGAGTTATGTGTTCGGCTTATTTCTCTGAACTGCCGTATTTCCTTCACGGTGGTCCGGTTGCTGGCTGTCGGGGAGGACCGTGGCGGCGGTGATGGTTCGGCTGGCGGTCTGGGTGAAGGCCGGCATGCCCAGGTGCACGGCGGCGGCCCGCCGGGCGGCGAGCTCGTCCATCTGGGTGAGCTTGGCGGTCGCCGCCGCGAGGCTGACCTTGAGTCCTTCGACCTCACCGGCCCAGCGGTGCTGCTGGGCTTCGGTGATGCGGTCCTGGAGGTTGCTGCGGATGCCGGCCAGGTGTGATCTCTGGGCTGGGTCGGGCCGCAGGAGGGAACAGCGGATGCAGCTGTGCTCGTGGATGCAGCTGGTTCCCCAAGCGCGACCGCAGTCGCCGAGCGCGACCCGGCGGCGCTCGAAATGGCCGAGGAATTCTTCCCATTCCTGGTCGGTGGGGGTGCGGTATTCGTCGCTAGGGCGCAGGGCGCGGCGGCGGGCGATGAATGCCCGGTGGCCGTTGATGACCTCTTCGGGGGATAGACGGCCTTGTATCCCATCGTGGTGTTGATGTCGCGGTGGCCGGCGACCAGCTGGGCGATGTGCGGCGGCATGCCGTGCATGATGGCGTCGGTGATGAGCAGCCTGCGGAAGTCGTGCGGCGCGAACCTGAGTGGCTGGCCGCTGGCGTTGGTGAGCCCGGTGCGGGCCAGGGCGATGTCGAGCAGCTGCCGGACGGCCTGGGCGGTGATGGGCCTGTTCTCTGCGCGCAGGCGCCGCTGGAACAGCAGCGGCATCGGCGGGTCCACTGGCGCTCTTTGTCGTCGTAGGCGACGGCCAGGGGAACGGAGTCCTGCTCGCCTCGTATCCGGCTGATGATGGCGCTGAGCACGTCGGCCAGCTCGGGGCTGACGACCAGCAGCCGTTCGGTGTCGGTCTTGGACGGGGCGATCTGCAGCAGCGGGATGAGCTCGCCGGTGGCGGGCAGCCGGTACTGGACCAGGCTGTGATGGGACAGCTCGGTCAGCTCCTCGATGCGGATGCCCGAGTGCCGCAGGACCTCGACGGCGGCCCACGCCCAGAACCCGCGGTGCTCTTCGAGGGTGAGGCCCCGGCGTTTCCCGGTGCCGGGGTCATCAGCCCGCAGGCGGGTGTTCTTGCTGGTGGACATCACCGAGCGGCGCAGGGTCTGCCCGCCGGCGGTGAACTGCTCACCGGGAGCGGCGGCGCGGGCGGCGGCGAGCCGTGCCGCCGCCGCTGTGCGCTCGTCGCTGACCGCCGCGGCGAGCACGGGCAGGGCGGGCAGGCGTTCGCGGGTCCGCTGGTCCATGCGTGCCTTGCGGCGGGAGAGTTCCTTCGCGTGGGGGACCTCGTTGTCCCGGATGGGGCAGGGGGCGGCCCATAGTGCCCACCGGGCCGGGTCGTCGGCGGCCCACTGCGCGATGTCGAGGTAGAACGCCCGGACGGTGAACAGGGCACTAGCCGCGGCTGACCGGGGAGCGCTGGTCTCGATGATGTCCCCGGCCGCGGTCACCGACCTTCTGGTCTTCACCAGGATCCGCTGTTTCCACCCGGCGGCCACCTCGGGTGCCAGCCGCAGCGAGTCGATCCCCGGATGGTGGCGCTCGAGGTCCCGCCAGAACAGCTTGCCCAGGACATGCGCGGTGCTTCGCAGGGTGGCGTGGTCGACGGCGAGCTGCTGCTCGCGCAGGTAGTCCGCGATCAGGTCATGGACCGGGCGGCAGGTGATGGCATACCGGCTGAGCATCTGGCTGGCGCTCAGCTGCCCTTGCGTGCCGAACATCCGGGAGGTGGCCGGGGCATGGGCCGGGAACACGCCCGTGGCCCGGAGCATCTGGTAGAAGTACATGCCCCTGCTGCGGCTGCCGCCGAGGTCATCGGCCAGGCGGCAGAGCTCCACGCAGTCCCCGGCGGTGATATCACCCGCCCGTCCTCCCTTAGCGGCCATGATGATGGCGATCCGGCGCAGCGACAGGTCACGGGTGACCGGACTGGCCTGCTCCGTCTCGCAGAGCCGCCTGAGCCGGGCGAACTCGTCCGGATCCCGGGTGCGGCCCATCGTGGCGGCCAGGCTCTGCAGGCCGCTGGAGGCCAGCAGCCACCCCATGCCCGGGCGGATCACGTCACCGCAGATCAGCAGCAGCAGCCCGGCGCCCAGGCCGTAACCGGGCCGGCTCCCGGCAGGAATCCGTCCTGTGCTGGCAAGCCACTGGTCGGGAAGCTGCCGCCACGAGCTGGCGTCCTCGGCTCCGGAGATGATCCAGCGTTCCTGCCATGTCCGGCCGGGCTGGCTGCCCAGCCAGGCCAGCATCTTCGTCAGGCCGCGCCGGCGTTGCGCCTGGCCGGCCGGGTTGCCCAGGGCGAACGGCGGCGCGAGCAGCCGGGCAAGTACCTGCTCTCGCGAGTGCCTGGTCGCGGGCCAGCCGCTGCTCGCCGGGCGTGGCGGGAACTGCCGCATCACCTGGGCCGCGTCCGGTGCCGTCGCCCGGCGGGAAACCTTCATCAGCACCGGCGATCCCGCGGGAGCATGACCGGAGACGATCACGTGCCATCCCCGAACAAGACCTTCAGGGACTCCGGCCGGTAGCCGGACGACGGAACGTCCCGGTCCCCGCCTTCCGGCATTATCTGCGGCGCGGCCCTGCGGGCATGGAAGGCGGCCACGCTGGCGATGACGTCGCCGGGCAGCGGCGTCACATACTGCTGAGTCGTGCTCAGCCGGGCATGGCCAAGCACCCATTGCACGTCGGTGAGCGGCATCGCCGGATCGCGGGCCATCCGGGAGGCCGCAGTATGGCGAAGATCATGAAGCGTCCAATTCGCTCCCAGCACGGCACTGGTCCTGGTGAACATGCGGTGGGCGGCGTGATAAGCCAGCTGACGGAACGGGCGCCGCAGCGTCCACCACAACGGCTGATCAAGCCCGCCGGGCACCAGGCCTTGCATCTGCGCCTGATACAACCGCAGCCATACGAACGCGTCCGGGGAAGCCGGAAGCTGCTGCATCACCCGGGTCCCCTTGCGGATCACCGTGATCAGCTGCTGCCCGGCGTCGGCGTCTCCCGCCACGGCACCCAGCAGCTCGGCGGCCCGCGCGCCCGTCGACACCCAGAACGCGACCAGCGCCCGGTCCCGGTGGGAGGTGAGCCGGGCGAACAGCTCGCTGAACCGCTCATCAGGGATGCTGCGCGGTATCCGCTGGACCAGCCGGGGCCGGAACAGCCCGGACCGCTGGTTGCGAGAGGGGTCCATCGGATTGCGATGCGCGTTCGCGCGGCCGCCGCGGCGATCCCGGTCCAGCGGGAACGGATTCACCAGCGGGCCGGACCCGCCCTCCAGGCGGAAATCGTAGAACTGCCGCAGCACGCTCTCGCAATGCGCCGCGGTCGACGCCGCATAACGGCCGCCCGGCGCCAGCTTCCCGGTCACCGGATTCGCCGTCCTGCCCGCCAGCGGCGTCACCCCGGCGTCAGCGGCCGTATCGCTGGCGGCCTCACCCCGCTCCGCCCTCCAGCGCGGGCTGCCGGGCTTGGCCGCGACCTGGAGCCACCGGCAGAAATCACGAGCCTCCGAACGGGTCGCCTGATCCCACGGCGCCTCGATCGCCCAGCAGAACCGGAACCACCGCAGCAGGTCCATCCCGTAAGACCGCTGAGTAGCCGCGGTCCGCCCGGCCGCCTGCAGATCCCTCAGGTAAACCGTGACAGGCCCGACGGCCTCACCCGACGAATCGACCAGCTGGTACGGATCCCAGGGACCGCCCGTGGCCCGAAGGCACCCAGCCGGCGGGATAACAAGGCCCGCCATATCCCGGTGAAGATCATCTTGTCCCGTCATGATCAGGGACCGTAACGGCGCCAGCCACAACCCGCTCCCTGAACTGCGAAGACAGCCTCGGTAGTTCAGTCAACAGGCCAAACCCCTTGAAGTTCGGCTCGGCGAGCTCCTTGCCCGGATGGCAGGTCACCACCGAGGCGTCCGGCCGGATGCACGTCACGCCGTCCGGCACCCGGTCCGCGACCCGCACGCCGGGCAGGGCGCCGTGCCGGGCCGTAATGCCCGCCTGCGCCTGACGGCGGGCCGCGTTCACCGCCGCGGTGACCCGCCCGGCCGTCTTCGTGCCGCCCGCGGCGATCTCGCTCAGCGCCCGCCACACTGCCGGCACCGGCGCGACCGGGCCGAACAGCCCCCGCTGGTCGCTGATCACCCGCAAATCGCTGATCGCCTCGCCGCCATCAGCGATCGCGCAGGCCAGGTCAGCCAGCACCCGGCCCCGGTCATGGGTCACCAGCCGGTCTGAGGCCAGTGCCCGCGACAAGCCCCCGGTCAGCCCGGTAGCGTCCGGCAGTGCCCGGATCAGCGTCACTCCCGCGTGCGACACGACCCCGATACCGCCCGCGGTGACCTGCAAGCCCTTTCAGCCAACCGGTAGTGTTCACCTAGCAAGTGCTCCTCGATCTGGACCGGATAAAGGCTTCAGTACCCAAATCCTCCCAGGTCAGGAGCACTTTCCTTATAACGCCGCGCTGGTCAGGCAAGACCCTCATGAATTCTCAGGGCTAG
>JBPCKO010000111.1:0-2812 GCA_051004215.1 Streptosporangiaceae bacterium
CATCAACGGCGACCGCAGCCACCGCGCCAGCTCAGCACGATCGGCATCCGGCAGCTCCACCCCAGCATTCAACGCCATAGCCGATCCTACCGCGAAGTTAACCTACTTCATTCACGCAACACTAGGTGTCGGGACCGGTCATCCGGTGGGCACTTTGCAGCGGGTCAGGCCGGCAGGCGGGCGAGCATGCTGACGACCGGGGAAGTACCGTCCTCGCGGGCCAGCCGGGCGGCCATGGCCTGGGCCTGAGCACGGTAGGACGGACGGCTGATGGCATCCTGGATGGCGGTGGCGAGTACCTGAGCAGAAAGCCGCTTATGAGGGATGGGCGCAGGCCCGGTACCGAGGGCGGCGAGCCGGGCGGCCCAGAAGGGCTGGTCGCCGATCATCGGCGCGCACACGGCCGGAACTCCGGCGCGCAGCCCGGCCGCCGCTGTACCCGCACCCGCGTGATGGACCACCGCCGCCATTCGGGGAAGAAGCCAGTCGTGTGGTACATCGCCGATTCCGATCACCTCGGCGGCGGACTGGGCTAGCGGGGCCAGGCCCGCCTGGCCGGCCTGGATCACCATCCGCACGCCCGCCTGCCGCGCGGCCGTGGCGGCCAGAGCGCTGAGGCGGGATGCGTCGCCGGGAGCCATGCTGCCGAAACCGACAAAGACCGGCGCCCGCCCGGCGTCCAGGAAGCTCTCCAGGTCCGCGGGCGGGCTCCAGCCCGGTGGGCGCTCGGGCCACCAGTAGCCAACGACCTCCAAGCCTTCGCGCCAGTCCGCCGGACGCGGGACAACAGCGGGACTGAAACCATGGAAGACCGGCCAGCGGGCGGCATCCTGGCGCCCGAACACCGCATCGCGGTTCCCAAGCCTTGGCAGGCCCAGTTCGGCCCGGAGTTCCTTCACCGGCCCAGCAAGGGCGGGCGTGCCCACGGCGACCAGGGCCCGTCCCGCGGCCCGGTTGCCCACGTGGCCCAGCGAACGCGAGGTCACGATCGAAGGAGGGAAGTCGCTGGTCGGATTCACCGGTTGCAGCGCCAGTCCCATGCTGGGCAGGCCCAGGCCCTCGGCAATGTGATAGCCGCCGATGCTGCTGATCCCCTGCAGCAGCAGGACGTCGGCGTCCTGCCGCGCCGCCGCGAGGATTCCCTGATGGAGCTCCCGCAGGTGACCGGCGATCAGCCGGATGAGCCTGACGGCTCCTATCAGCCCGGTGCCCCCGCGCTGCCACCTCGCGGCCTCCAGCAGGCGCGGGTCACCGGGCAGCGCGCGGAAGCCAAGCCCGCAGCCCGTGACCAGGTCCGCGAACATCTCATAACCAGCCAACGTCACGCTGTGCCCGCTCATGCGCAGCACCGCCCCTAGCCCGGTCAAGGGGGCCACATCCCCGCGTGACCCGACGGTCACGATCAGGACTCTCATCCCGCTGCCTCCACTACCGCATCGGACCGATGCCAGTGCGTCAAGGCTCTCACCGTCTGCCGGAACTCCGTCCTCGCGGGATGCAGCCAGGACGCCCGCCTAGGCGGGACTGGCCTTGCGGGGCCGGCAGCAAGCGCTGGCTTCGCAATCTCCATGCGCGGTAAATTCCCCAGCGTGTTTACCCGGCCGGACGACCTGGATGAGGGCAGATCCGGGCTGAGCTCGCAGCGGAGTGGAACTTCGCCGCCAGGGCGCTGAGCTACCTGCCGGTTGGCTTCGGCAGCCATCACTGGCTGGCGGCCGACGCCGCCGGCCGTCACCTGTTGCTCATCGTCCATGACCTGCCCCACACGCTGCACAGCCGGCTGGATACGGCGGAGGCGGCCTTCGGCCGTCTGGAGGCGGCATTTGAATGTGCGGTGTCGCTGCGTCGGGACGCGAACCTGGAGTTCGTGATCGCGCCGGTGCCCGCGGTCAGCGGTGAGGTCGCCCGTCGGCTAGCGGGGAGGTACTCGCTGGCCGCCTGCCCCTACCTGACCCGCTGTGAGCCCGGCCAAGCTGACGAGTTCCCGGCAGCCGACCAGCCCGCGGTTGTGCGCCTGCTGACCGAACTGCACCGGGCCGCACCCGCTGGTTGCGCCGCCGCGGTGCGATTTCGGGCTGCCGAAGGCCGACGGGCTGCGGGCCGCGATCGGCAGCACCGGCGAGCCGTGGCGTACCGGCCGCTACGGTGAGCCGGCTCGTGCCCTGCTGGCCCGGCACGCAGCCGGGGTGACCGCACTGATGACCGCCTACGGCAAGCTGGCCGACGACGCCAGGTCCCGGCCCGAGCGATCTGTGGTCACTCACGGCGAGCCGGACCCTCGGAATGTGCTGAAGACCCCGGCCGGCTTCGTCATCGTCGACTGGGACTTCGTGCAGCTGGCACCGCCCGAGCGGGACCTGTGGGACCTGGCCGAGACCGACCGCTCGGTGCTGGCGGCCTACACCGAGGCCACCGGAATCACGATCGACTCCGGCGCTCTCGATCTGTTCCGGATGCGCTACGACCTGTCCGAGATCGCCGAGTACATCGAACTGTTCCGCGGCGCACACGACGACACCGAGGACACAGCCGAGTCCTGGAAGAACCTGGAGTACTACCTGCGGCCGCCCGAACGCTGGCCGCAGGCCGGCCCGGACACCTTCGCCGCAGCCGACTCCATGCCCGGCGACCCGCCAAGTCCATAGCGTTCCATCGGGGTGAACGTAATCCTCCTCGGTCATCGGGAACGCCGCTTGCCAGGCAGGACTACGCCCGGTCAGCATTCTGCCGGCAGGCTCACTATCGTGCCTGCCTTCCACAGCGGCAACGGCCAGCAGCGGCATTCGCCTTCGTCTGACACCCTGCCGGTCCG
>JBPCKO010000112.1:0-5560 GCA_051004215.1 Streptosporangiaceae bacterium
ACGCTCGCTCCGTTCGGCCCTCCGACCGGTAGGATGTTCGTGATCTTGTCCTTCGGCGGTCTGGCCGACGCCGGTCCGTCTGTCCGGGCGGCCGCCGCGGCGTTCGGGCCCTGGTCCGCGGCCTCCCCGTTCGAGCGCGCGGCGGTGTGCGAGGCCATGGCCGCGGCCGTGCTCGGTCACCGCGAGGAGCTGGCCAGGGCGCTGACCCAGGACCAGGGCAAGCCGCTGGCCGCTGAGGCCTACGACGAGGTCGACGAGCTGGCCGTGTACTTCACGATGGCCGGCGAGGACGCCAAGCGGATGGCCGGGTCGCTGCCCGCCTCGACGTCGGCCGGCCGCCGGGTCCTCACCGCCCGCGTGCCGCTCGGCGTGATCGGCGTCGTCAGCCCGTGGAACTGGCCGTACACCATGGGCGCGGAGATCTTCGCGCCTGCGCTCGCGGCCGGCAACACCGTCGTCTGGGTGCCCGCGCCGAGCACGACCGCCTGCTGTGCGCAGCTAACTCAGGTACTGGCCAGCGCCGGGCTGCCCGAGGGGGTGTTCAACCTGATCTCGGGTCCCGGGCCCGTGGTCGGCGATGCCGTGGTCGCGCACCCGCTGGTCGCCGGCGTGGGCTTCGTCGGGTCGGTCGAGACGGGCGGCCAGGTCGCCGCGCGGGCGGCCGGGAAGACCCAGCTGCTCGAGCTGGGCGGCAACGGGCCGGTGGTGATCCTGGACGACGCCGACCTGGACCTGGCCGCGGCGGCCGCGCTGGAGGCCGCCTACCTGTGCGCCGGGCAGAGCTGCACGGCCGGCGAGCGGTTCCTGGTCCAGGCCGGGGTTCGGGCCGAGTTCACCGAGCGGGTGGTCGAGGCAACCAAGGCCGCGGTACGGCTCGGCGACCCGTTCGACGCCAGCACGACGATGGGCCCGCTGAACAACGAGGCCACCGCGGCCAAGTTCGACCGGCACATCGCCGACGCGGTCGCGCGCGGAGCCCGGGTCTGCACCGGCGGCCGCCGGGCGGACGGGTTCGGCACGGACCTGTTCGCCGAGCCGACCGTGCTGGACGGCGTGACGCCGGGAATGGCGATCGAGCGGGAGGAGACGTTCGGCCCGGTCGTGCCGATCGTCGAGGTGGCCTCGGCCCGGCAGGCCCTGGAACTGACCAACGCCGCGCCGTTCGGGCTGACCGCCGCAGTGTTCACCGCCGATCTGGAGCTCGGGCTGGCCTTCGCCGAGCGGGCCAGGGCCGGCTGGGTGAACATCAACGCGTCGACCAACCTGTGGGAGTCGCACCTGCCATTCGGCGGCCGGGCCGGCAGCGTGAGCGGACGCGGCCGGGTCGGCGGCCGGTATCCGATGGAGACCTTTACTGAGCCGAAGACGGTCCTCTACCCGGCACCGCGATTCGCGGCCCCGGACAACTGAGCAGCGACAGACAACTCAACGGAGAGTGGGGAGCTGTAGTCATGCCGATGCCATCCGCCCTGGAGATCGCCCGCGCGGCGATGCTGAAGCCGATCGCCGACATCGCCGAGGACATCGGGCTGCCGCCGTGGCTGGTCCAGCCCTACGGCGAGCACGTGGCCAAGATCGACCTGGCGGCGATCGAGCAACTGGCCGACCGGCCCCGGGCCAAGTACGTGGTCGTCACCGCGGTCACCCCGACGCCGCTGGGCGAGGGCAAGACCACCACGACGGTCGGGCTCGGCCAGGCCATGCGGCACATCGGCAAGCGGGCCACGATCGCGCTCCGGCAGGCCTCGATGGGTCCCACCTTCGGGATCAAGGGCGGCGCGGCCGGCGGCGGCTACAGCCAGGTGGTGCCGTTCGAGACGCTGAACCTGCACCTGACCGGGGACATGCACGCGGTGACGGCCGCCCACAACATGCTGTCGGCGATGCTGGACAACCACCTGCACCAGGGCAACAAGCTCGGCCTCGACCAGCACAACATCACCTGGAAGCGCGTGCTCGACGTCAACGACCGGGCGCTGCGCAACATCGTGATCGGCCTGGGTGCCGCCGCCGACGGCGTGCCCCGCCAGACCGGGTTCGACATCACGGCAGCGTCCGAGGCGATGGCGGTGCTCGCGCTGTCCACGTCGCTGCACGACATGCGGGCCCGGCTGGGCCGCATCGTGATCGGCTACACCAAGGCCGGCGACCCGGTCACCGCCGAGCAGCTCAAGGCGGCCGGCGCGATAACCGTGATCATGAAGGACGCGATCCGGCCCAACCTGCTGCAGACGCTGGAGAACACCCCGGTGCTGGTGCACGCCGGCCCGTTCGGAAACATCGCGCACGGCAACTCCTCCGTGGTCGCCGACCTGATCGGCATCCACAGCGGCGACTTCCTGATCACCGAGGCCGGGTTCGGCGCCGACATGGGCGCGGAGCGGTTCTTCAACATCAAGTGCCGGGTGTCCGGGCTCCGGCCGGACGCCGCGGTCGTGGTGACGACCGTGCGGGCGCTGAAGGCGCACTCCGGACGGCACAAGATCGTGGCGGGCAGGCCGCTGCCCGAGGCGCTGCTGGCCGAGAACCCGGAGGAAGTGCACATCGGCGGGGCGAACCTTCGCAAGCACATCGACAACGTGCGCGCCCACGGGGTCACGCCGGTCGTCGCGATCAACGCGATGCCGGATGACTTCGCCTCCGAGCACGAGGCGATCGCGGAGATCGCCGCCTCGATGGGCGTGCGCTCGGCGGTCTGCACCCATTTCGCCGACGGCGGCGCGGGCGCGGCGACGCTGGCCGAGGCGGTCACCGAGGCCGCGGCCGAGCCAGGCGAGTTCGCGTTCCTGTACCCGGCCGAGGCCACCCTGCGCGAGAAAATCGAGACGATCGCGTCTCGTATCTACGGCGCGGACGGGGTCGACTATGCCCCGCTGGCCGCCCGCCAGCTGGACGGATACGAACGTAACGGGTTCGGCTCGCTGCCGGTCTGCATCGCCAAGACACCCCTGTCGCTGTCCCATGACCCGTCCCTGAAAGGCGCGCCGGCCGGCTGGCGGCTGCCGGTACGCGAGGTCCGCGCGTCGGTCGGGGCGGGGTTCGTCTACCCGATCTGCGGGGACATGCGGACCATGCCAGGACTGGCGTCGAACTCCGCGGCCGAGCGGATCGACATCGACGAGAACGGCGAGATCGTCGGACTGGCCTGATGTGGGACCCGAACCGGACCGCGCCGCCGTCCGCGTCCCTGCGGGCTACGCCGGCCTGCCGGTCGGTGAGTTCCTGGACGCGCTCGCCGCCGGCGCTCCGGCCCCGGCCGCCGGGTCGGCGGCCGCCGTCGTACTCGCCCTGGCGGCGGCGCTGTGCGCGAAGTCGGCCCGGCTGTCCGCCCGTCAGCTCGGCGCGGGCAAGGCGGCTGAGCTGACCGCCGCGGCCGAGCGGGTCCGCGCGGCCGCCACGGCGCTGATCGACGCCGACGCCTGGGCCTATCAGGCCGTCATCGCGGCGGGACGAGCCGGGCCAGGCGGAGAGGCGGACAACCGGGCGGCGGCCCTGTCGCGCGCCGCGGACGTGCCGATGCAGATCGCCGCGCTCGCGGCGGACCTCGCCGGGACCGCCGCCCGCCTGGCCACGGCCGGGAACCCGAACCTGCGCGGCGACGCCCACACGGCGGCGCTGCTCGCCCAGGCGGCTGCTCGGTCCGCCGCGCGGCTGGTCGCCATCAACCTCGCCGATGCTCCCGGAGATCCCCGCCCCGCTCGCGCCGCCCACCTTGTCGCACGAATCGCCGGGCTCGCCGCCGCCGCTGGGCCGGCTTCATGATCAGGTGGACTTTTTAGCCGCATCCGCGAGTAACTCCACTAGATCATGACAAGCAAGCCCGGGCGGGACCGGCCGCAGAGCGGGGCGCCTCGATGCGGGAAAGCCGGGGCGGGGCGTAGCCACCTGTGCCACACTGGCGCCGGCCCGGCACCGTGACCGGAGGACCGCGCGGCGGCCGGATGGCACTCGTGCGGGAGGTACTGCGAGATGACACGGCAAGCGCATCTGGTCGGCTCGATTCCCGGCGCCAACGCGGCCGAGGCGATGAAGGCGGCGCTGAGCCGGCTGGCGCCCTATCTGCTGACCTTGTCCGACGGCGAGACGGGACCGAGGGCGATGTGGGTCGGCCACTGCATCGACGGTTTGCGCGCCAACCCGAGCCTGGAACTAGCCGGCGGCGGCAAGCTCGACTTCTCCAGCTATGAGGACGTGCCGCAATACCAGCTCAAGGACGGGGCCACGCTGGCCGCCGGCAGCGTCGAGGCCAGCCTGCCCTACCTGGACGCGTTCACCGAGAGCTATCCGGTGTTCCAGGTCCTGCGCAGCCGCTACCACCGGCCGGACCTGCCGTTCCAGGTCGGCATTCCCGGGCCCGTCGACCTGTCCGCCGACTCGTTCGGATTCCAGGCCGGCTTCGATCCCCGCTACCTGCAGCCGTGCCTGGAGGCGACGGCCAGCCAGATCACCAAGGTCGCGGCGGCGGGCGGCGACGACGTGCTGTTCCAGCTGGAGACGCCGGCCGCGCTGATCGCGGTGACGATGGCGGGTGCCGAGGGCGCGGCGGCGGCCGCCCGCCAGCTGGCCGCGGCCACGGCGGCGCTGCCGGCCAGCGTTCCCGCAGGCACCCGGTTCGGGGTGCACCTGTGCCTGGGCGACATGAACCACACGGCGATGACCGGCATGCCCGACATCACGCCGGCCGTGCTGGTCGCGAACGAGCTGGCGGCGGCCTGGCCGGCCGGCCGGACGCTGGAATTCGTGCATATGCCGTTCGCCGCGGCGCAAGATCCGCCGTCCTTCGACCCGGAGTTCTACCGCCCGCTCGCGAAGCTCGACTTGCCAGCGACGGTCCGTTTTGTCGCCGGCTGCATCCACGAGAGCCTGGACGACAGCGGGCAAGCCGAGCTGCTCGCGATGATCGAGGACGAGGCCGGCCGTGAGGCCGATGTCGCCGCCGCCTGCGGCCTCGGCCGGCGGCCCGATCCGGCGCAGGCGTGGGACGCCATGGACAAGGCCAGGCGTCTCGTCACCGCCGCGGGTTAGCGCCGGGGCGCAGGTAAACGGCGGCCAAGACTACCAACGGGCCAGAACTACAGCGGGCAGTACTGCCGCGGGCGGTCCGCGCCGGTCAGCCGCCCGTCAGGTGCCGGTTGGCCGCGCGCGCGGCGGCGGCTAGGTCCGGGTACTCCACGACGGTGACGCCGCGCCCGCTCAGCCAGGCCGCCCCGCCGCCCGGCACGAACAATGGTGGTTCCCGCCAGGCGATCGCGACCCGGCGAATCCCGGCCGCCAGGGTCAGCTCGGCGCAGGTGACCGGGCGCGAGGCGCGCCGCACGCACGGCTCTAGCGAGCTGTACAGCGTCAGTCCCGCCCGCGCCAGTCCGGCTGGCCCGGATCCCGCTGGCCCGTCCCCGGCTGGGCCGGATCCCGCTGGCCCGGCTCCCGCTGGCCCGTCCCCGGCCGCCGCCCGGCGGAGCGCTACTTCCTCCGCGTGATCGCGCCGGTCTTCCTCCCGGGAGAAGCCGGTCGCGATCACGTCGCCGGTCCCGGCGACCAGAATGGCTCCGACCGAGAAGGC
>JBPCKO010000113.1:0-16387 GCA_051004215.1 Streptosporangiaceae bacterium
GGGGGGGGGACGGGGGGGTGCGCTCCCCCCGCTTCGCCGCGTCCGGGCGGCCCGGGGCCCGGCATCTCCTGGACGACACCCCGCATCACCGCGGCTCGTTCTCAGGCGCGCTGATCCCCGACGCCGCTCTCGCCGCGCTGGAGGCCGAGGTCGCGAGCCGGGTCCCGGCCGGGGATCACGTGCTGGTCATCGCCAGGGTCAGGGCGGTCGACAGCCTGGCCGCCTCGGGCGACCCGCTGATCAGGTTCCGGGGCCGGTACCCCGCGCTGGCCGGGCCCTAATTCGCTGGCCCTGCCGCGGCCGGCCGCTCTAGCCTGCTGCGATGCTGAGACTGCGGCCGCTGCGGCCCGCCGACGAGGTGGCGTTCCGCGCCGGTCACGAGGCGATGTCGGCCGACGGCTTTCCTTTCGGCCTCGGGCTGGAACCTGATCTGCCCTGGACCGAGTACCTGCGCCGGCTCGACGACCAGCGGGCCGGCCGTAACCTGCGGGGCCGCCTGGTGCCGGCCAGCTTCCTGGTCGCCGACGTGGCCGGCGAGATCACCGGCCGGGTGTCGATCAGGCACGAGCTGAACGCGCACCTTCGCGACGAGGGCGGACACATCGGCTACGGCGTCCTGCCGGCGTTCCGGCGCCGCGGCTACGCGACCGAGATCCTGCGCCAGTCCCTGATCATCGCCCGTTCGCTCGGCATCGGCCGGGTGCTGATTACCTGCGACGACGACAACGCCGGCTCGGTCAAGGTGATCGAGTCCTGCGGCGGCCGGTTCGACTCGCTACGCGCGGCCCGGCCGCCGGATGCCGCGATCCGCCGGTACTGGATCGACTAGCCTGCCTGCTCGCGCAGGAACCGCAGGATCTGACCGCGCTCGGCGCCCGGCAGCTGGTCGATGTACAGCTCGCCGTGCAGGTGGTCGGTCTCGTGCTGCAGGCAACGGGCGAATTCGCCGTCGCCGGAGACGGTGACCGGACACTGCTCCAGGTCCACGCCGGCGACCACGGCGCGGGCGGCCCTGACCCGGTTCGCGCTCACCCCGGGAATGGACAGGCAGGCCTCGTCCCCTTCCTGCTCGCCGCTGACTCGCGAGCCCATCGTCGAACCTGGTCACCCGGTCGGACGGCGTCCGTAGCACCGGGTCGCCGATCAGGCGCAGCGGCCGGACCGTCATCGCCGGGCAGGCGGCGAACCGGGCGCTCCCGGATCCGCCGCGACCGCACCGCAGCGGAACACGCTGTCCGCGGCCAGCTTGCCGATCCGGTCCAGCACGAGCCGGTGCCAGGCCAGCTCGGCCTCGATCCGCAGCCTGGCGTGCTCCATCACGAGGTCGTCGGCGACGGTCTGGTCCGGCCAGACTCGCACGGCGTGGTGTTCGACCTGGGCAGCCTGCGCGGTCAGCACGCCGATCCGGTCCTGCACGTATCCCCGCAGCACATCCTCGTCCAGGTCGCTGCTCATCGCGAGCGCGAGGTCGACCGGGTCCGGACGGGGACCCACCTCGGCGAGCGCCTCGCCGCGCAGGGCCCGCAGCTCGCGGTGGCCCTCCGCGGTGATCGCGTACACGGTGCGGGCGGGCAGGTTGCCGGACTGCTCGGTGCGCACCGGCTCGATCAGGCCCTCGGCGGCGAGCCGGTGCAATGCGCCGTAAAGGGAGCCAGGCCGGACGTCGGACCACTGGCCGGCCCGGTCCATCCGGGCGTCCCGGCGCAGCTGGTGGCCGTACATGGGCCCGCGCCTGGCCAGCGCCCCGAGCACGAACAACCGGGTCGGATTCACCCAGCTAGTAAAACACGACTACTCAAATTTGACTACTCGCCGCGGTCCCCCGACGCGGCCGCCCGCCCAACCGGCGGGCGGGCAGGCGGTGGCGGCCAGGCAGGCGGGCGGGGTGTGGCTGGACGTGGGGCGCGTCAGCACGGGTTCTCCGCTAGTTCGGGCTGTAGGGGGTGGAGCGGAGGTCGGGGGCCGGGGTGGAACCCAGCTCGCGCAAGATCGCGGTTTCCCTGGCCAGCATGGCCCGTTCGGCGTTCAGGCGCCGCAGCGCGTCCGGCTGGGCGAGCAGTCCCTGGCGGTCGTTCAGCTCGATGATCATCGAGGCGGCGACCAGGTAAGACAGCAGGATCGGCTCATCTGGCAGATCGGGGACGGTGATGGTGGCCGCGCCATAGTCGGCGATCGCGTTCAGGTACGCGCGGAACGTCTGCTGCACGGCGCTTGCCGCGAGCCCGGCGGCTGCCTCGTCCCCGGCCGGCTCGCCGAGCAGTTCGACGTCGCCGGTCAGGTAGGGCCGCGAATCGTCCAGGCCGCGGAGCCGGAACCGGTCGGTCCCGACCGTGACGAGGTCGTACTGCCCGTCGTCGACCTCGATGACGTCCCTGAGCGTGGCCGTGCAACCGACCTCATGAAGCGCCGCGACTCCGTTGATCCCGGTCTCGCGCCCCTCGCGGATCGCGATCACGCCGAACCGCCGCGGCTCAGGCCCGTCCGCCAGGTCGCGCACGAGCTGCTTGTACCGGTCCTCGAAGATGTGCAACGGGAGCACCAGGCCGGGATAGAGCACCGTGCCGAGCGGGAACAGCGGCAGCTTCTCGGTCATGACCGCGACTCTAGCCGGAGCCGCAGGACAACCCGCTCGCCGGCGACCGCCACCACGACGGACCAGCCGAGATCTGCATCCATCCGGTTGCGCAGCGACATCGCCGCGGCCGCCTCGCCGGGCACGAATAGCTGGTTCGCACGGCGAAAGCTCCGCGCAGCGGTTCGGCGGCGATTCAGCTGACCTGGCCGGCGACCAGGCGGCCGCCCTGCCAGACGGCCGCGACGAGCGGTACGCCGGGCCGGTAGGCCAGGTAGGCGTGCGACGGCCCGTCGAGCAGGATCAGGTCGGCCCGCGCGCCGGGGCTCAGCTGGCCGACGTCATCCCGGCGCAGCGCCCTCGCGCCGCCCGCGGTCGCCGCCCAGACCGCTTCCTGCGTGGTCATCTGCATGTCGCGGACCGCCAGCGCGACGCAGAACGGCAGGCTCGACGTGAAGCACGAGCCGGGATTGCAGTCCGTCGCCAGCGCGACCGTGACCCCGGCATCGAGCAGCCGGCGCGCGTCCGGGTACGGCTGCCGGGTCGAGAACTCCACCCCGGGCAACAGTGTCGCGACGGTGCGGCCCGCCGCTAGCGCGGCCACGTCGGCGTCCGACAGGTAGGTGCAGTGATCGGCCGAGGCGGCGCCAGCCTCGACTGCGACCTGGACGCCGGGACCTGGCCCGAGCTGGTTCGCGTGCACTCGCGGGATCAGGCCGGCTGCCTGGCCGGCCGCCAGGATCGCCCTGGCCTGGTCCGCATCGAACGCGCCGCGCTCGCAGAACACGTCCACCCAGCGCGCGTGCGGCGCGCACGCGTCGAGCATCCGGCCGGTGACCAGGCCGACATACCCGGCCGGATCGGCGGCGAACTCGGGTGGCACGACGTGTGCGCCCAGGTACGTCACCTCTGGCGTGACCCGGGCGGCCAGCGCGACGCTGCGGGCCTCGTCGGCCACGGTCAGCCCGTACCCGGACTTGCACTCGAACGTGGTGATTCCCTGGGCCAGCATCTCGGCCGCCAGCCGGTCCAGGTTCGCGGCCAGCTCCGCGTCGCTGGCCGCCCTGGTGGCCGCGACCGTGCTCGCGATCCCGCCCGCGCTGTAGGACCGGCCGGCCATCCTGGCCGCGAACTCCGCGCCCCGCTCGCCCGCGAAGACCAGGTGCGCGTGCGAGTCCACGAACCCGGGCAGCACTGCCCGGCCGCCCGCGTCGATCCGCTCGTCGGCCGCGGGCGGGCGGGCCGCCGGCCCGGTCCATGCGACCCGGCCGTCCTCGATGACCACCGCCGCGCCGGCCACGGCGGCGAACCCCGGCTCGTCGCCGGCGTTGGTGACCAGTTCGGCGATGTTCGTGATCAGCGTGCTCACGCCCCGCATCCTGCCACGCGCCGGGTAACCGCGCCTTTCATGATCACCGAAGATTCGTGGTGTCATAGGCCCTCGGATCTACGGTGATCATGACGACCGCTGGCGGGGCGGGCGGCCCGCTGAGACGATCGGCGAATGGATCCGGCGAATTGCTCGATGCCCGCGAGGACCCGGACCGGTTGAGTGCGCTCGCCGACCGGGTGCTGAGCCGGGCTGGCGGTCGCCGGTGGGCTGGCTACCGCCAGCAGGGCCACCTCGCCCCGGGCTAGCGTGTCGGCGTCCGGCGGCCGGTTAGGGCAGCACGGCGCGGATGGCCGCGGACAGCTCGGCCGGCACATCCGGCACGAGCACGTGCCGGCCGTCCACGACGACATCGCGGCCGCCGATGACGACCGTGCGCACGTCAGCCGGCCCGGCCGCGAATATGACCGTCTCGAGCACCCCGCGCGGGTCGTCGCCACGCGGGCCGTCGCCACCGGGCGGGGCCGGCCCGGCCAGGCCGGCCAGGCGGGGCGAGTCCAGCGTGACCGTGACCAGGTCGGCGAGCGAACCCGGGGCGATCTCGCCCGCGTCGGGCCAGCCCAGGCTGGCGTGACCGTCCCAGGTCACCGCGATCGCGAGCGCCTCGGCGGTGAAGTGACCGCGCTGCTCGGTGGCCAGCCGCTCGTACATCTCGATCCGCCTGGCCTCCTCGAACAGGTCCACGACGGCGTGGCTGTCGCTGCCGGCGGTGAGCCGGCAGCCGGACCTGGCGAGCCCGCCGAACGGGCCGATGCCGTCGGCGAGGTCGGCCTCGGTGGTCGGGCACGCGCACGCGAACACCTCGCTGCCGCCCAGCAGGCCGACGTCGCCCGCGGTCAGGTGGGTGGCATGCACGACGCTCGTGTGCGGGCCGAGCGCCCCGGCGTCGTGCAGCACAGCGGACGGCGTCGCGCCGTACGCGGCCAGGCACGCCTCGTTCTCCGCGACCTGCTCGGACAGGTGGGCGTGCAGCGGCGCCCCACTCGCCCTGGCCCAGGCCGCGACGGCCGGCATCGCCGCGGCCGGGACGGCCCGGACCGAGTGGATTGCCGCGCCGACCCTGACCCCGGGACCGAGCAGCCCGCGGTCATCGGCGCCGAGCGCATCCACCCGGCCAGCCCACGCCTGCGCGTCGCCGTCACCGAACCTGAGCTGCGGGCCGGCGAGCGGCACGGCCGAGCCGTCGGGATCCAGGCCGCCGGCCAGGTAGCAGGTATCGAGCAAGGTCAGCCGCAGGCCCGCCTGGCTTGCCGCCTCGATCAGCGCGCGGCTCATCGCGTTGGGGTCGGCGTACCGGCTTCCGCCCGGCCCGTGATGCAGGTAGTGGAACTCCCCCACGCAGCCGATGCCGGCCAGCGCCATCTCCGCGTACACGGCCCTGGCCAGGGCCAGGTAGCTATCCGGGTCCAGCCGGGCCGCCACCTGGTACATCCGTTCCCGCCAGGTCCAGAACGTGCCCCGGCCGGCCTGGGTGATCCCGCGCAGCGCCCGGTGGAACGCGTGCGAGTGGGCGTTCGCCAGGGCCGGGAGGGTGAACCCGGGCAGCCGGACGGTACCCGGCGGCACCGACCAGGCCGGCGTGCCGGGGGTGATCGCGACGAACCGGTCGCCCGCCGCCTCGATGAGCACGTCGGGCCGCACGCCGACGCCGGGCAGCCAGGCCAGTTCGGCGTGCCAGGCGCGCTGCTGGCCGGTCGCGCCCGATCCTCGCGGCGTCATCGGCAGGCGAGCTCCTCCAGCACGGCGGCCAGGGCGATGACGCCGGCCTCGCAGTCGGCCGGGTCCGCGTGCTCGGCGGGCGCATGCGAGACCCCGGCCGGGTTGCGGACGAACAGCATCGCGGTGGGCAGCGTGGCGGCGAGCACGCCCGCATCGTGCCCGGCCCCGGTCGGCAGCACCGGCGCCTCGATGTCCTGCCCGGCCAGCGCGGCCCCGACCCGGTCGCGCAGGGCGGCATCGAACTCCACCAGCGGGCTCAGCGACTCGCCGTGGCTGGTCACGCTGACGCCGTGCTGGCCGCCGCTCAGGCCCGCGACCGCGGTGACCTGGCTGACCAGTTCCTTCAGCCGTTCCTCGTCCGGCGCCCGCGCGTCCAGCCAGGCCCGCACGACCGAGCAGATCGCGTTCGCCCCGCCCGGCTCGGCGACCACCTTGCCGAACGTGGCCAGCGCGCCGAGTTCGGTCGCGACCGTCCGCGCGGCCAGCACGGTAGCCGCGTACGGCAGCATCGGGTCGCGGCGGTCGGCCAGCCTGGTCGTGCCCGCGTGGTCGGCCCGGCCCTCGAAGTCGATCCGCCACCGGCCGTGCGGCCAGATCGACTCGCCCACCCCGACGGCCGCGTTCATCCCGGCGAGCGCGCTGCCCTGCTCGACGTGCAGTTCCACGTAAGCCTCGATGCGGGACAGCCGCTCGGGGTCGGGCCCGAGCCCGGCCGGATCCAGGCCGGCCGCGGTCATCGCCGCGGCCAGGCTGACCCCGTCGGCATCGGTCAGCTCCCTGGCCGACTCCGGGGTCAGCGCCCCGGTCAGAAGCCGGCTGCCCAGGCAGGCGACGCCGAACCTGGCCCCCTCCTCCTCGGTGAACGCCGCGACCGCGATCGGCCGGACCGGCTCGATGCCGGCCTGCCTGAGCAGGTCGATCGCGGCGAAGGCGGAGACGACGCCGAGCGGGCCGTCGAAGGCGCCGCCGTCCGGGACCGAGTCCAGGTGACTGCCGGTCGCGATCGCCCCGGCCTGCTGGCCTGCCGGGCCGGCCTGGCCGGCCTGGGCAACCGGGCCGGCCGGGTCCCACCAGGCCCACAGGTTCGTGTCCCGGTCGGTCTCGGTACGCAGGCCCCGCTGATCGGCCTCGCGCCGGAACCAGTTCCGGCAGGACAGGTCGGCCTCGGTGAACGAGAACCGCCGGTATCCGCCGGTGCGCTCGCTGCGGCCGAGCGGCCGGAGCGACCGCCACAGCTCACGCTCCCACTCCGGCGCCGCCGGCTCGCCGGGCTCGCTCATCCGTGCGCCTCGGCCATCGGCACCCGGACCGAGAGCTCGACCGCCACCTCGCGGGCCCGGTCGTAGCCGGCGTCCACATGCCGGATCACGCCCATGCCGGGGTCGTTGGTCAGCACCCGCTCCAGCTTGGCCCCGGCCAGCGCGGTGCCATCGGCCACGCAGACCTGCCCGGCGTGGATGGACCGGCCGATGCCGACCCCGCCGCCGTGGTGGATCGACACCCAGGATGCGCCCGAGGCGGTGTTGACCATCGCGTTCAGCAGCGGCCAGTCCGCGATCGCGTCCGAGCCGTCGGCCATGGCCTCGGTCTCCCGGTACGGCGAGGCGACCGACCCGCAGTCCAGGTGGTCGCGCCCGAGCACGATCGGGGCCCGGACGTCGCCCCGGGCGACCAGGTCGTTGAACGCCAGCCCGGCCTTGTCCCGCTCGCCGTAGCCGAGCCAGCAGATCCTGGCCGGGAGCCCCTGGAAGTGGACCTTCTGCTGCGCCATCTCGATCCACCTGGCCAGCGGCTCGTTGTCGGGGAACAGGTCGAGGATGGCCCGGTCGGTGACCGCGATGTCGGCCGGGTCGCCGGACAGCGCCGCCCACCGGAAAGGCCCCTTGCCCTCGCAGAACAGCGGCCGGATGTAGGCCGGCACGAAGCCGGGGAAGTCGAACGCCCGCGCGTACCCGGCCAGCTCGGCCTCGCCGCGGATCGAGTTGCCGTAGTCGAACACCTCGGCCCCGGCGTCCATGAACCCGACCATCGCCTCGACGTGGGCGGCCATGGACTCCCTGGCCCGCCGGGTGAACCCGGCCGGGTCCTCGGCCCGCAGCGCGCCCATGTCCTCGAACGCGACCCCGCGCGGCAGATAGGTCAGCGGGTCATGAGCCGAGGTCTGGTCGGTCACCACGTTGACCGGCGCGCCCATGGCGAGCAGGTCGGGCAGGAGTTCCGCCGCATTGCCCAGGAGCCCGATCGAGAGCGGCTGGCCGGCCTGGGCGGCGGCCACGGCCCGGCGGATGGCGTCGTCGGTGTCGTCGGCGGCCACGTCCAGGTAGCCGTGCTCGATCCGGCGGGCGATGCTGGCCGGATCGCAGTCGATGCAGATGGCGACGCCGCCGTTCATCGTGACCGCGAGCGGCTGGGCGCCGCCCATCCCGCCCAGGCCGGCCGTGAGGGTGATCGTGCCGGCCAGCGACCCGCCGAACCGCTTGGCCGCCACGGCCGCGAACGTCTCGTACGTGCCCTGCAGGATGCCCTGGGTGCCGATGTAAATCCACGATCCGGCGGTCATCTGGCCGAACATCGTCAGCCCGAGCGCCTCGAGCCGCCTGAACTCCTCCCAGGTGGCCCACTGCGGGACCAGGTTCGAGTTGGCGATCAGCACCCGAGGTGCCCATTCATGGGTCCGGAACACCCCTACGGGCTTACCCGACTGGACCAGCAGGGTCTCGTCGCCGGCCAGGTCGCGGAGCGCGCCGGTGATCGCCTCGAAGGCGTCCCAGCTACGGGCGGCCCGGCCCGAGCCGCCGTAGACGATCAGCTGGTCGGGATGCTCGGCAACCTCCGGGTCGAGGTTGTTCATCAGCATCCGCAGGGCCGCTTCCTGCGGCCACCCGCGGCAGGACAGTTCCGTCCCGCGCGGCGCGCGGACCGGGCGTGGTCCGGCCGGCTCGTGCCCTGACGTGTGCCCAGCGCTCATCGCGGTTCCTCCCTAACGACACGGACCATCCTTGCCAAACCTGACAGGCCGGGAGTCCTGGTGTCAGGTCACTCCGTACAGGCGGTGCAGGATCGCCCGGAGCTTGGGCGCGGTGAGCGCGCCGATGTTCTCGCCCAGCATTGTCTTGCCCGACCGCGACAAGAACACAGTCACCGGCAGCCCGACCAGGCGGTACTGGCCGGCCACCGTGCCCTTGGGGTCGAACGCGATCGGGTACGGCACCTTGTACCTGGTCACGAACCTGGCCGCCGCGCTGCGCAGGTCGACGGAGTCGATGCCGACAAAGCGGACCTTGCTGCCGACCACGCGGGCCACGCTCGCCAGCGCGGGCGTCTCCTTCTGGCAGGGGTAGCAGGTCGAGGACCAGAAGTTCACCACGATCGGCTGGCCGGCCAGGGCGGCCACGCTGACCGTGCCCTTGCCGCTCAGGGCGGGCAGGTCGATGGCGCTCGCGGGCCGGTCCAGCTTGAAGAACCCGGTCCGGCTGGCCGACGTGCCCGTCGCCTTGGTGCCGTGGCTGGCGGCCCACCGGATGCCGAGCAGCGTCCCGGCCGACAGCACGGCCGCCGCGGCCAGCACCAGCAGCGCCGTCACGAGCGGGCGCCGGCCGCCGGGCCGGGCCCCGCTGGAGGTCGTCATGCCTGTCACCTTATTCGCGATCCGCCGCCGCAGCGCGGCCGGGCAATGCGTGACCGGCCGGTCAGCGCCGGTACCGGGCCACCGCGTCCTCGTCGATGACCGCGCCCAGGCCCGGGCCGGCGGGCACCGCCAGGCACCCGTCCGGACCGGCCAGCACCGGCTCGGCCAGGTAGAAGTCGCGCCGCCGGGGCGTCCAGGCGGGCGGGTCGAACGGGAATTCCAGGTACGGCCCGCCGCCGACGCCCGCGATCAGGTGCAGGTTCGCGAGCAGCCCGAGGCCGTTGGTCCAGGCGTGCGGGCTGAACCAGCGGTTCGCCAGCAGGGCGACCTCGCCGACGGTCCTGGCCCGCAGCAGGCCGATCGCGAGCACCGCGTCGGGCTGGACCACGTCCAGCGCCCCCGACGCCAGCGCGCCGAGCAGCTCAGCGGGGGCCGCGGCCATCTCGCCGCCCGCGATCCGCAGGCCGGTCCGCTCCCGCAGGGCCCGCATGCCGGCCAGGTCGGCGCCGGGCAGCGGCTCCTCGAGCCAGAGCACATCCAGCTCGCGCAGCTCGTCGCCGATGCGGGTGACCGCGGCCAGGTCGAGCGGCGGCGAGGCGTCGCCGGGGATCCGCCACCACTGGTTGAGATCGGCCATGATCGCCAGGTCGTCGCCGGCCGCGGCCCGGGCGGCCCGGATCACGGCCAGCCCGGCGGCCGGGTCGGTCCGGCTGATCCTGATCTTGACCGCGCGGAACCCGGCCGCCCGGGCCGCGAGCACCGCGTCGGCCCGCTCGCGGGGATCCCGGGCCTCCCCGAAAGAGGCGTAGCACGCGATCGAGGTGGCGGCGCCGCCGAGGAGCGTGGCCACGGGCTGGCCGCAGGCCTGGCCGGCGATGTCCCACAGGGCCGCTTCGACCGCCCAGTACCGGCCGGCCTGCACGGCGATCTGCTCCAGGGTGCGGACGTGCGCGGTGATGGCCAGCGGGTCCCGGCCGGCGAACAGGCCCGCGTAGTCATCGAAGCCGGCCATCGGGCCGCCCGAGCCGTATCCGGTGAGCCCCTCGTCGGTCCGCACCCGCACCAGGTTGGCGTCGAACCAGGTGCGCGGGACCGGATCCCAGGCGGCGAAGAAGGGCGGGTCGAGCGGCAGCCGCAGCCGCTCGGTCTCGATGGCCACGATTTTCACGGCTGCCCCCGCTGTCCCGGCGCGCCAGCCGGTCCCGCATCATTAAAGTTCGCATACCGGGTAACTACGTTGCAGCCTACCGTTGGCAAAACTAGGCTGGCTTGACCTGCAGGCCGGCGTTGCCGGTCTCACGGCGCCAGGAGGTCGCGTGACGCGGTACCTGCTCCGGCGTCTTGGGCTGGCCATCATCACGCTCTGGATCCTGAGCCTGATCGTCTTCTTCGCCGGGCAGGTTCTCCCCGGCGATCCCGGCCGGGCCGTGCTCGGCCAGTTCGCCTCGGCCAGCGCGGTGCGCACCCTGGACCACCAGCTCGGCGTGGACCGCCCGCTCGTCGTGCAGTACCTGAGCTGGGTCGGCGGCCTGGTGCACGGCAACTTCGGCCGCTCCTACACGTACCGCAGCCCGGTCGAGCCCTTCATCGCGACGGCGCTCGCGAACTCGGCCAAGCTCGCGATCCTCGCGCTGATCATCATCATCCCGCTGGGCATCGCGGGCGGCGTGCTGGCCGCCCTGTACGCCGGGCGGGCGGCCGACCGCACGATCTCGCTCGGCGGCCTGGCCGCCTCGACCGTCCCTGAGTTCGTGTCCGGGGTGGTGCTCCTGATCGTGTTCAGCGTGGCGCTGAAGATCCTGCCGAGCAGCGCGTCGACCAGCCCCGGCGCGTCCCCGCTGACCCAGCTCGACCACCTGATCCTGCCGGTCATCCCGCTGGTGCTGGTCCTGTTCGGCTATATCGCGAGGATGGCCAGGGCCGGCACGATCGAGGCGCTGGACTCGGACTACGCGCGCACCGCGACGCTCAAGGGCCTGCCCAGGTCCGTCGTGATCAGGCGGCATATCCTGCGCAACTCGCTGCTCCCCACGATCACCGTGATCGCGACCCAGACCGGGTACCTGATCGGCGGCCTGGTCGTGGTCGAGCAGCTCTTCAACTACCAGGGCATCGGGCGGCTGATCCTGGCCGCGGCCAATGGCCGGGACTTCCCGATGCTGGAGGCGGGCGTGCTCACGATCGGGATCGTCTACATGGTCGCGACGCTGATCGCCGACGTGCTCTACACCGTGCTGAACCCGCGGCTCAGGGTCGGAGCTGCGGCATGACGGCCGCGCCGGCCGAGGCGGCCGCGACACCCGGCCAGATCGCGGTCGCGCACGGCGTCGCCGCGCCGCCCGCGCCCTGGCGGCTGCTGCTGCGCAAGCCAACCTTCCTCATCGGCGCCGCCGTGCTGCTGTTCTGGGTGGTCTGCGCGGTCTTCGGGCACCAGATCGCCCCGTACGATCCGCTGGCCCAGAATCTGCTGGCCAAGGATATGCCGCCATCCGCCGCGCACCTGTTCGGCATTGACTCGCTGGGCCGCGACGTCCTGTCCCGGGTGATCACCGGGGCCAGGGACATCTTGCTGATCTCGCCGCTGGCCACCCTGCTCGGCACCGTGCTCGGCACCGTCACCGGACTGATCATGGGCTACGTCGGCGGCATCGTGGACACGGTCCTCAGCCGGATCGTCGAGGCCGTGCTCGCGCTGCCCGTGGTGATCGTGGCGTTCCTGTTCATCGTGGCGGTCAGCCCCTCGCCCCTGACGCTGATCCTCGTGATCGGCTTCATCTTCACGCCGCTGATCGCGCGCACGGTGCGCACCGCGGTCCTGGTCGAGAGCCAGCAGGACTACCTCTCCTCGGCCCGGCTGCTCGGCGAACGGCCCCGGTACATCATGTTCGCCGAGATCCTGCCGAACGTGCTGCCGGTGATCGTCGTCGAGTTTACCGTCCGGCTCGGATACGCCATCTTCGCGGTCGCCACCTTGTCCTTCCTCGGCTTCGGCGTCCAGCAGCCGACTCCGGACTGGGGCGGTGACATCGCGGCCAACTACGGGCTGCTCGGGGCCGGGTACTGGTGGGAGGTCCTGTTCGCCGCCCTGGCGATCGCCTCCCTGGTGATGGCGCTGAACCTGGTGACCGACGGGATCGAGCAGGTGATCTCCTCATGAGCGGACCTGACCCCAGCCCAGGGGATCTGGCCGGCGCCTCGGCCGCTCCGGCCGCGGCGTCCACCCTGGACGTGAGCCACCTGGACGTGACCTACCGGGTCCGCGGCCAGGACCGGCCGGCCATCAGGGACGTCAGCTTCCAGATCGGCCCGCGCGAGTCCTACGGGCTGGTCGGCGAATCAGGTTCCGGCAAGTCGACGGTCGCGCTCGCGCTGACCAGGTACCTGCCGCGGAACGGCCGGGTCAGCGGCGGCTCGATCTCGATCGCCGGGCAAGACCCGCTGACCCTGTCCGGCCCGGCGCTGCGCGCGCTGCGGGCCAGGACGGTCTCGATGGTCTACCAGGAGCCGGGCCGGGCCCTGAACCCGTCGATGAAGGCCGGGCGGCAGATCGCCGAGGTCTTCGAGATCGCCGGGCAGGACCGCTCGGCCGCCCAGGACCAGGCCGTGGAGATGCTGCGCAAGGTCCAGATCGCCGACCCCGGCCAGGTGATGGACCGGTATCCCCATCAGCTGTCCGGCGGGATGGCCCAGCGGGTGCTGATCGCGATGGCCCTGGCCGCCGAGCCGTCACTGCTGATCCTGGACGAGCCGACGACCGCGCTCGACGCGACCGTGGAGGCCGAGGTCCTCGACCTGGTGGCCAGCCTGCGGGCCGAGATGTCGACATCGGTGCTGTTCATCAGCCACAACCTGGCCGTGATCGCGAAGATGTGCGACCGGGTCGGCGTGCTCTACGCGGGCGAGCTGGTCGAGGAAGGGCCGGCCGACGCCGTCTTCGATCAGCCGAATCACCCGTACACGGTCGGCCTGCTGCGCTGCATCCCGCGGCGGGGCCAGCGCAAGGATCACGGCCGGCTGGACGCGATCCCCGGCTTCCTGCCCGCGCCTGGCCAGCAGATCGCCGGCTGCATCTTCGCCGAGCGGTGCGCCCTGGTGATCGATGAGTGCCGCACCGCCCCGCCGCCGGCCGCCCCGGTCGGCCCTGACCATACGGCCAGGTGCATCCGGCACGAGGAGGCCGCCGAGCTGCCGCGCAGCACCCCGGCCGACGTCACGCTGCCGCCGTCGCCGGCCGCCGAGGATCCGATCATCACGATCCGCGGCCTGTCGGTCACCTACAAGAACGCCGACACCGAGCTCAAGGCGCTGACCGGCATCGACCTGGAGGTCATGCGGGGCGAGACGCTCGGCCTGGTCGGCGAGTCCGGCAGCGGCAAGACCACGCTGGCCAGGGCGCTGCTCGGCCTGGTCCACCCGGACGAGGGCTCGGTTGTCGAATTCGACGGCCAGCCGCTCCCGGCCGACCTGCGCCGCCGGCCGCGGGAGCTGCTGCGGGCGGTCCAGATCGTGTTCCAGAACCCGGACTCCGCGCTGAACCGCCGGCACACCGTGCGCCGGCTGATCAGCCGCCCGCTGACCCGGCTGGCCGGCCTGTCCGGCAGCCGCCTGGCCGAGCGCCTCGCCGACCTGGTCCGCTCGGTCCGGATGGAGCCACGGCACCTGCCGCTGCGGCCAGGGCAGCTCTCCGGCGGCCTGAAGCAGCGGGTGGCGATCGCCCGCGCTTTCGGCGGCGGCCCGCGCCTGGTGGTCTGCGACGAGCCGACCTCGGCGCTGGACGTCTCGGTCCAGGCCGCGATCTTGAACCTGCTGGCCGACCTGCAGGCCAAGGAACAGGTGACCTACCTGTTCATCTCGCACGACCTGGGCGTCGTCCGGTACCTGTCGGACCGGATCGCCGTACTTTACCTGGGCCGCCTGATGGAGGTCGGCCCGGCCGAGGACGTCTTTGCCGGGCCGCATCACCCTTACACCGAGGCGCTGCTGTCCGCGGTGCCGAGCCTGGACGGCCAGCGCCGGGAGCGGATCAGGCTGGCGGGCGAGATCCCGTCGGCCGCCACTCCGCCGTCGGGCTGCGTGTTTCACTCCCGCTGCCCGCGGAAGCTGGATTCCGGCATCTGCGAGAACACCGAGCCGCTGCTCGCGGAGGTCCAGCGCGGCCACCTGATGAGTTGCCACATCCCCATCGCTGACCTGCGAAGTATGCAGGAAACGCCACGCTGAGAAAGCCGGAAGATTTGCGCCGGCTTAAAAACTCCGATTAGGTAGGAAAACTGTTGTCCGGCTGCCGACCAGCTGGTGAGCACACGGAGGATTCCCGTGAACATTGATCATTCTCGGCTTGATCACTTGCGTGCTGGTCAGGGAGAGATCGCCAACCATGTCATCGACGATTACGTCGCTGGCCGCCTCAGCCGCCGCGACCTGATCAGGCGCGGCGCCGTTGTCGGCATTTCGATGCCGGTCATCGGCGGGATCATCGCCGCGTGCGGCGGCTCGAGTCCGTCCGGCGGGACCACCGGCGGCGGCAACGGCGGCGCCAACGCCACCATCCGGGCCGGCATCGTCACCCCGTCCGGCGCGATCAACCCGGTCACCGTGGCCGACCAGGGCGGCCTTGACATGCTCGCGCAGACCGGCGAGTACTTGTGCCTGTCCACCCAGAAGCTGACCCTCGTCCCGGTTCTGGCCAAGAGCTGGAAGCCGAATTCCAAGGCCGACGTGTGGACCTTCAAGATCCGCACGGGCGTGAAGTTCAGCAACGGCCAGCCGATGACGGCCGACGATGTCGTGTACACCTTCCAGTTGCTCACCAAGAACAAGAACCCGACGCTGGCCGGCGTCCTCACGCCGTCGGGGGTGCAGAAGGTGGACGACTTCACCGTCGCCTTCCACCTGGAGGCGCCGAATGGCAACTTCCCCTACCTGGTCTCCTCGGACAACTACAACACGATCATCATCCCGAAGAACTACGACCCGTCGAAGTGGCAGAGCAGCTTCATCGGCACCGGTCCTTTCGTGCTGAAGAGCTACACCGCCAAGCAGGGCGCGTCGTTCACCAGGAACACGAAGTACTGGGGAACCAAGGCCAAGCCGGCCGCGACCGAGTTCACCTTCTACGACACAGAAACGCCGCTGGTGCTGGCGCTGACCAGCGGCACCATCGACGTCGTGGGCCAGTTCTCGGTCGCGGGCGGACCCCAGCTGCTGAACGGCCAGTACACGGTGAGCAAGCTCAAGTCGAGCGCGCACCGCGAGCTGTCCATGCGCAACGACCAAGCGCCGTTCACGGACCCGCGGGTACGCAAGGCGATCGCGCTGACGCTGGACCGGCCCGCGATCGTCAAGTCGCTGTTCAACGGCTACGCCGACCTGGGCAACGACAACCCGTTCGCGCCCGTCTTCCCCTCGGCCGACACCAGCGTGCCGCAGCGGGCCAAGAACCTCGCCCAGGCCAAGTCGCTGCTCTCGGCCGCGGGTCACCCGAGCGGGTTCTCGACCCAGATGCTCGCCAACCAGCAGCAGGAGATCCCGCAGTACGCGCAGATCATCCAGCAGTCGGCCAAGGCCATCGGCGTGCACATCGACGTCAAGGTGGAACCGTCATCGGTCTACTACGGCAAGGCCACGTTCGGGAACTCGGACTGGCTGGACGGCACGATGAGCCTGGTCGACTACGGGCACCGAAGCGTGCCGAACGCCTTCCTGACCAACCCGCTGCAGACCATCAACGCCAAGACCGGCACCGGCCCGTGGAACGCCGCCCGGTTCAACAACTCGCAGTACGACAAGCTGGTCGCCCAGTACGTCGGCGAGGCTGACCTGACCGCCCAGCGCCGGATCGCCGGGCAGATCGAGACGCTGCTGCTTGACCAGACGCCGATCGTCTACGGGTACTTCTACAACTACCTGTCGGCCTGGGCGAAGAACGTCTCAGGCCCCTACCCGACCGCCATCGGTCACATTTTCCTGTACAACGCGACTAAGTCCTGACCGGTCCGCAGGCAAGGCGTCGGGGGCCGCGGGGGAAGAACGGGGGGAAAGAAGCTGTTTGACCGAGAACCCGGTTTCAGAAATGAAG
>JBPCKO010000114.1:0-6271 GCA_051004215.1 Streptosporangiaceae bacterium
CGCCCTCTCCCCGGCCGGGGCAGACTCTCCCCGCCCGGTCCGGCCCGCTGACCGCATGAGGTAAATCAGACGCGGTGCTGCGTCTTCTCCCCGGCGCTGCGCTGCGGGGGCCCCGGCGGCTTCGACGACTTGTACCACGACCGCCAGATCAGCCGGTACACCGGAACGGCGCGCGGGATGTCCCGCAGGCCGGGAATGAACGGGATGAGCAGCAGCAGGATCGTGGCCAGGCCGGTCAGGTAGACAGCCCAGACGTCGACGCTGGCCGAGTTCTGGAACGGCGAGACGTGGTACCACGCCTGGAACAGCCACAGCCATGGCTGGCCGGGGTAGCTGCCGGTCTCGTTCATGACGCCCCACTGGTCACCGGTCAGGTGCATGGCGGTGGCCTTGTTGGCGTAGTAGCCACCGTCGGCGATGAACAGCAGCGGCTTGGTGTAGTTGGTGCCGAAGAACTGGTTCTGGGCCAGCAGGTCGGTGTCCAGCGACCCGCTCCTGGCCATGGCCAGCTCATAGCGCATCAGTACGGGCACCGGCCCGGCGGCGGGCAGCGTCAGCTGGCCGCCATTGAACGGCACCTTCTTGGCCCCGGGCTGGACCGCGTTGGCGTAGGCGGTCGCCCACTTGGTCTGCTGGGCCGGGGTTGCCGCGACGTAGGTGGCCAGGGCCGTCTTCAGGGCCGGAGTGGTCGTCGCCAGCGACGACAGCGGCGTGAGCACGAAGTCCTTGGCCGCGTTGACCGGCTGGGTGATGCCGAACAGCTTCTGCCAGTTGACCGGGCCGACCTGCTGCAGCGCCGCGGTCCCGTGGTTGTAGGGCTGGCCGTAGCTGGCCGCGCCCGCGGTGCCGTTCAGCTCGGTTGCGGCGGTGTAGACCAAGTCGACCGGGGCAGCAGCGCCCCAGGTCTTCATGGTCACCGGCGGGTCGTTCGGGGAGGACAGCACGCCGGCCATCACCAGCGTCAGGACGCCCACGATCAGGGTCGCGACCGTGCCTTCCTTGAGGATGTCGTAGCGGCGGTTCGGTCCGCGCCACGGCTCGGCGTCGGACTGCGCGGTCGCCTTGCGCGCAGTGGAGTTCCAGACCGCCTTCTCTGGCAGCGGGTGACTCACGCCGCGCACCCGGACCAGCAGGATGTGGCCGCCCACGATGGCCACCAATACCAGCGGCATCAGCACGATGTGCCACATGAGCATCTGGCCGAAGTTCATCGCGTTCCACAGGGACCCGATGCCGGTCGCGTTGAACGCGTCCTTGCCGTTGGTGGCGATCCACTGGGAGTCAAAGTTCTGCTGGGACAGGTAGCCGGTGAACGCGGTCACGACGGAGGCACCGAACGCGAGCACGCCGGTGATCCAGGTCATCGCCCGGCGGCCGCGCCAGGCGGCCATCCAGAACTTGCCCCACAGGTGGATGACCATGAACGCCATGAACATCTCGACCGACCACAGGTGCATGCTGTTGAAGAAGTGCCCGATCGCGTTGGTGTGCCACCAGTCCGAGCCGCCCAGCGCCAGCGCGAAGCCGGAGGCCATCACGATGCCCAGGGCCGCCACCGCGGCCACGCCGAACACGTAGATCCACGAGGCCACGTAGGCGGGCTGGCGATCCGGCAGCAGCTTCTTCGGCGGCAGGAGCTTGGCCGCCTTGGTCCGCAACTTGGCGGTCCACATGCCCTCGTCACCCTCCTGCGGCGCGGCTGAGGCGATCGCCGGGTCCTCCTTCACGTCCTCGGGAGGCAGCTCGCCGCCCTTGGGATGGGGGAAGCGGATCAGCAGCGCCGCGCCGAAGATGACCACCATGGCGGCGATCACGAGGAGGTTCGCAAGCGAGATGTCGACAAACGACCAGTGCAGGTAGGTACCTGGCGAATTTAGGTTGATCGCCAGGGGCCCAGCATGGCTGAGGGTAATGGAACTCATGACAGCTCCCACGAGGTCGGTGGTTGCCTAGGCCGGGCAAACGTCGGTTGACCCTACTCTCACCGGCAGCTCAGGGGCGGGGCAGGGATGTCGGTCACGCGGCCCAGGGACCTTGGTCCCTAATGCAGCGTGCGCCGGTCGCCGGGCAATGAAAGTCCCCGCCGGCCAGAGTCCGGCGGGGATTGAATCGGAGAACCAGAGCGTGTCAGGCGACCGGAACCGCGGTCTTGTGCGAGATCCCGGGGAAGACCTCGGCGGTCTCGGGGGACCGGCGCAGGTGCCACACCCCGAACAGGGACAGGATCAGCATCAGCGCGGCGCCGGCGAAGGCAGCGATCGCACCGAACAGAGCCAGCTGGCCCATCTGCCAGAACCCGTACGCGTTCAGCAGCATCCCGCGCAGCGTCGTGCCCTTGAAAATCGTTTCCACCTGAGCGGCCAGCGCCGCGTTCTTCGGCTGGGCCATCGCCTTGGCCGACAACTGGCTGTACGTCTGGCCCTGACCGATCTCACCCAGGTGCACCTTGATGAAATGATCCGCATACGTCTGCGCCTGCGCACCCGTCGTCATCGTCTGACCCGCGTACACCTTCATCGCCGCCGCATCCGCCTTCGGCAGCGCCTTGATCTCCGGGCTGCCTGCCACCGGGAACACGATCTTCTGCGCCGCCAGCTGGCTGTGCACGTCATTCGCGGTGAACACGTGCCCCCAGGTCAGCAGGGCGCCCGCCACCAGCAGCACCGCGGCCAGCGCCAGACCCGCGAACACCATCAGCGCGTCAAATGTCCTTCTGCGCATCGTGATTCCTCCTAGCATCCTTTGCCCCCGCCATCGGGAGCCGGCTTCTTTGCCGTTCTGAAGCTGTCCTCAGCATCCGCCAGCTGCCCGGTCGCCCGTCAGGGCCGCATGTCGCCGCCCGGCGGGACCTCCGTCCCGGTACGGGGTGACTACCAGCCCGGGAACGCAGGTCGTACTATCGGGGGCGTTAGCCGCCGAAAGAAACAGGAGCACCCAGTGGATCCGGCGCAAGCGCGTCCGCTGCTTCCCGGCCTCCGGCTGGACGAGCTGCTGGACGAGCTTCAGGTCAGGCTGCAGGCCGTGCTGTCGACCAGGGACCGGGTCTACTCACTTCTTGAGGCCGTGGTGGCGGTCGGCTCCAGCCTGGAATTGGAGACCCTGCTGCGGAGCATCGTCGAGACGGCGGTGTCGCTGGTCGATGCCAGGTACGGCGCCATGGGCGTGATCGGCGAAGGTGACCGGCTGGCCGAGTTCATCCCCGTCGGCCTGACCAACGACCAGATCGAGGCGATCCATCACTGGCCGGAAGGCAAGGGCCTGCTCGGCCTGCTGATCAGCGACCCGCCTTCGCTGCGGCTCGCCGATATCTCCGCTCACGAGGCGTCCTTCGGCTTCCCGCTTGGGCACCCGCCGATGAAGTCCTTTCTCGGCGTTCCGATCAGGATCCGCGGCGAGGTCTACGGCAACCTGTACCTCACCGAGAAGGAGGGCGGCGGCCGGTTCGACACCGAGGACGAGGCCGTCGTGGTCGCGCTCGCCGCGGCGGCCGGCGTCGCCATCGAGAACGCCCGGCTGTACGAGGAGGCGCGCCGGCAGCAGCGCTGGCTCACCGCCATGGCCGAAGTTTCCGGGCAGCTGCTGTCGGGCGCCGAGCCGGAGGCCGCACTGTCGCTGATCACCCAGCGGGCGCTGGAGATGACCGGCGCCGATCTGGTCATGGTCACACTGCCGACCGCGGACGGCACCCATATCCGCATCACCCACGCCGCCGGCCACGGCGCCGACGAGGCGCTCGGGCTGGTCGTGCCGCTGGAGAACTCGGTGACCGCGGAGGTGATCAGGTCAGGCGAGCCGCTGTCGATCCAGGACTACACCAGCGACCCGCGGATCATCACCACCCCCAAGGCCAAGCTCCCGATCGGGCCGCTGGAGGCGGTACCGCTCGGCACCCCTGGCAAGGTCCGCGGCGTCCTGTCGGCCGGGCGCCGCCCCGGCGCGATGCCGCTGGCCCCGGCCGCGGCCGGCATGCTGGCCAGCTTCGCGGCCCAGGCCGCGATCGGGCTTGAGCTGGCCGAGCACCGCAGGCAGGCCGAGCAGATGGCAGTCTTCGAAGATCGCGACCGGATCGCCAAGGACCTGCACGATCTGGTCATCCAGCGGCTGTACGCGACCGGCATGTCGCTGCAGGGCGTGACCTCGATGATTCAGGTCCCTGAGGTAGCCGAGCGGGTCAGCCGCTCGGTTGACGCGCTCGACGACACGATCAGGGAGATCAGGTCGGCCATCTTCGCGCTGCAGACCCATCCCGAGGCCAGGCCGGCCGTGCTGCGGGCGAGGATCTTGTTCGTGGCCCAGGAGATGGCCGCCGCGCTCGGCTTCGCGCCGTCCCTGCAGCTCGACGGCGCGCTGGAGACCCTGGTACCCGACGAGATCGCCGAGCACCTGCTCACCGCCCTGCGGGAGGCCCTGTCCAACGCGGCCAGGCACGCCCAGGCCAGCCAGGTGCAGGTCACCGTGGCCGTGAACGGCGAGCTGGTACTCACGGTCAGGGACAACGGCGTTGGCATCTCCGAGGGCGGCCGGCGCAGCGGGCTGCGGAACCTGGAGCAGCGGGCGGCCGGGCTCGGCGGCTCGCTGGTCATCGGGCCGCGCGAGACCGGCGGCACCGCGCTGGTCTGGCGGGTCCCGGTGAGGTAACAAGGTCGCGTCAGCGGGACTGGTGCGTGTGCTCGTGCCCGTCCTCGTCGAACAGCCGCGCCGCGTACGCCGCCGCCTGGGTCCGCCGTTCCATGCCCAGCTTGGTGAACAGCGCCGAGACGTAGTTCTTGACCGTCTTCTCGGCCAGGAACAGCCGCTCCCCGATCTGCCGGTTGGTCAGGCCCTCGCCGATCAGCTCCAGGATCTTGCGTTCCTGGCCGGTCAGCGCGGCCAGCGGGTCCAACCGCTTGGACTGGTCGCGCATCCTGGCCATCACCCGGCTGGCCGCCTCCGGGTCGAGCAGCGACCGGCCGGCCGCGACCGTTCGCACCGCGCCGACCAGGTCGGTGCCCCTGATCTGCTTGAGCACGTACCCGGCGGCGCCGGCCATGATCGCGTCGAACAGCGCCTCGTCGTCACCGAATGAGGTCAGCATCAGGCACGCCACCTCGGGCATCTTGGACCTGATGTCCCGGCACACGCTGACGCCGTCGCCGTCGGGCAGCCGTACATCGAGGACGGCCACGTCCGGCCGCAGCGCCGGGATCCTGGCCAGCGCCGACGCGGCCGTGCCGGCCTCGCCGATCACGGTGATACCGGGCTCGGCCTCCAGCAGGTCCCGCACCCCCCGCCTGACGATCTCGTGGTCGTCGAGCAGGAAGACCTTGATCTGCTTGTTGTCCTGCGGCTTGTCGTCCATATGCGTCCTGCGCTCTCCCTACAGCAGTACTTCGTCTACACGGCGCCGCACGCTGACCGACGCCTGTCCGGTGGCACCCAGCCTGATCACCATCTGCGGGAACGCGCCGTCGCAGAGCACCGCGGAGATGAACGCCCGCAGATCAGTCACCTCGAGCGGCTGGCTGTGCAGGGCCGCCGTGACACCACAGCTGGTCGCGAGCAGCAGCACCCGCTGCAGCGCCTGGCCGGCGTGCACCCAGTCGGCCGGATGGTCGGCGGCGGTGGTCAGCACGCCGACGACGCCGGCCGAGCGCGGTACCGCGCCCGTGCCCGCGGCCGGCAGGCCCCAGCCGTGCCCATGCGCGAAGTCCCGGCTCGGGAACGACGGCTCGGTACGTTCCTGTTTGGCCGGGTACGCGGTGGGCGGGACTCCATCCCGCCGCGGGCTGCCCGGCGGCGGCGCCCACCTCGCCTGCTCCCTGACCCGGGCCGGGTCGAGCCGCAGCGCGTAGTCGGCTGCCTCTACGACCGCGGCGAGAGAGCCGCGCTGCCCCTCCTCGGCCATGATCCCCAGCGTCGCCCGCTCCCTGGTCGCCTCCTCGCGCAAGGCCGAGATCAGCGCGGGCGGCAGCGGCTCAGGATCGAATCCGCCCCGATGGGTGCGCCGGCGCGGGATCTCGGCGAAGAGCTCGCGCTCGTAATCGACCGGCGGGGTGCGCTCGCCGGAATAGTCGATCCTGGCCACCAGGTTCGGCAGGTCCGGATCGGGGAGTATGTGCACTTTCGGCACGAGACCGAGGTAGCGCAACGCCACCCGCACGGTGAACACCGCGGCTCCGCAGCTGATCAGCATCTCCCGGCCGTCCGGGTCCGCGACCCGCAGCCGGCGCGGGAAAGCAGCGGGGAGAGCAGGGGCGGAGGCGCGCCAGAGGGACAACAAAAGAGGGGGGGG
>JBPCKO010000115.1:0-5134 GCA_051004215.1 Streptosporangiaceae bacterium
GTCCGGATGGGGCCGCCGGGCCGGACCACGGCCGCGGGCTCGGCCGAGGCCGGGCGGGTAGTGGCGCCCGGCCGGAGCGGGCGCGGCGGCCAGCCCGGGACGCCCGGCGGCCAGGAGGGCGACTACCTGGCCGAGCCGCCGGTGATCACCGTCGAGGAGGCGATGGCCGAACTCGACGAGATGATCGGGCTGACCGCGGTCAAGGACCAGGTGCACTCGTTTGCCGCCTCGGTCGAGGCGGCCAGGCGGCGGGCGATGGTGGGCATCGGCGCGGATAAGCCCATGCAGCACTTTGTCTTCCTCGGGCCGCCGGGGACCGGCAAGACCGCGGTCGCCCGCATCGTGGCCAAGATCTTCTACGCGTTCGGCCTGCTCGAGAGCCCGGCCGTGGTCGAGGCCCAGCGATCCGACCTGGTCGGCGAGTACCTCGGGGCGACCGCGATCAAGACCAACGAGCTGATCGACTCGGCGCTCGGCGGCGTGCTGTTCATCGACGAGGCGTACAGCCTGGTGAATGAGGGCGACGGGCAGAACGACCGGTTCGGCAACGAGGCCGTGCAGGCGCTGCTGAAGCGGGCCGAGGATGACCGGGACCGGCTGGTGATCATCCTGGCCGGCTACGAGCGCCAGATGGAGGGGTTCCTGGCCACCAACCCCGGCCTGGCGTCGCGATTCGCGATCCGGGTCAAGTTCGGCGGCTACGCTCCGGCCGAGCTGCTGCAGCTCGCCGACCTCGCGGTCGCCAGGCGCGGCGAGGTCACCGACGCGCAGGCTAGGTCGGCGCTGTGGCGGATGTTCGAGGAGGTCGGCCGGCGCCGGCTGGGGGACGAGCTGGGCAACGGCCGGTTCGTGCGCACGCTGATCGAGCGCGCGGGCCAGGCCAGGGACGTGCGCGTGATGGGCGCGGGCGGCGACCCGGGCCCGGAGGACCTGGTCACGTTGCGGGAGGCGGACCTGCAGCACGCCTACGCCGAGCTGACCTCCCGGTACCGCGGCTACGACGAGACCCCGACGCTGGAAAGCGCGCTGGCCGAGCTCGACGCGCTGATCGGGCTCGAGCCGGTCAAGCTGCAGGTGCACGAGATCGCGGCCCAGCTGCGGGTCGCCCGGCTGCGCGACGCGCAGGGCCTGACCAGCCAGCCGCCGGTGCGGCACTTCGTCTTTGCCGGGCCGCCGGGAACCGGCAAGACCACCGTGGCCAGGATCCTGGCCAGGATCTTCGCCGCCCTCGGCCTGCTGGTCAGGCCGGGTGTGGTCGAGGCACACCGGGCTGACCTGGTCGGCGATCACCTCGGATCGACCGCCATCAAGACGAACAAGCTCGTCGACTCGGCCCTGGGCGGCGTCCTGTTCATCGACGAGGCTTACTCGCTGTATAACGACGGCTATTCGGGCGGCGATGCCTTCGGCGCGGAGGCCATCGCGACGCTGCTCAAGCGGGCCGAGGATGACCGGGAACGCCTCGTCATGGTGCTGGCCGGCTACACCGGCGACATGACGAGGTTCCTGCGCACCAACCCGGGGCTGGCCTCCCGCTTCAGCGTCCGGGTCGCGTTCCCGAGTTACCAGCCCGAGCAGCTGGTAGAGATCGCGACGATCTTCGCGGCCAAGGCGGGCGACACGTTCGCGCCGGAAGCGCTGCCGGTGCTCACCCAGATCCTCGCCCGGGCCTGCGAGCAGGGCCGGATCGACGAGCTCGGCAACGGCCGGTTCGCCAGGTCGCTGTACGAGCGCGCCTGCGCGTCCCGCGACCTGCGCGTGGCCCAGCTCGGGGAGACCGCGAGCGCGGCCGAACTGACCACCATCTCGGCCGGAGACGTCGAGGCCGCCTACCGCGGCATCAGCGCCTGAGCGCGCGGGGCAGGCTCTCCGTCCGCGGCCCGGCCGCGGGCCGGTCACAGCGCGGTGCCGAACCGGATCGCCTCGCCCGGCCTGAGCTGCGCCGCCAGCCCGATGTCGGCGCTGGCCAGCACCGCGATCACCGGGTAACCGCCGACGGTCGGGTGATCGGCGAGCAGCAGGATGGGCTGGCCGTCGTGCGGCACCTGCAGCGAGCCGGTGACCATGCCCTCGCTCGCCAGCTCGGCGTCGCCGGCCCTGGGCAGCGGCGGGCCGGCCAGTCGCAGGCCGGTGCGGTTGCTGGCCGGGCCGACCGTGTAGACAGCGCCGCAGAGCGTCGCGAGCGCGTCCGGCCCGAACCAGTCGAGGCGCGGGCCAGGCCGCACCCGCAGCACGGCGGGGGTGCCCCGCTCGGGGAGCCGGACCCGGCCTGGTGCGGCCGGGCCGGTTCTGGCCGGCCCGGGCCGGCCGACGGGCAGTACGTCACCGGGCCGCAGCGGGCCGCCGATCCCGGACAGCAGGTCCGCGGACCGGCTGCCGAGCACAGGCGGCGTCACCACCCCGCCGGCCACGGCGAGGTAGGTGCGCAACCCGGTTTCCGCAGCCCCGACGCTGACCACCCCGCCGGCCAGAACATCGAAGGCGGTGCCGAACACCACGTCGGAGACCTCGCCATGGCCGGCCGTCAGCCGGACCGCGGCGGGTGCTCCGGCCGTGGCCAGCCTGACCGGTTCCGGGCAGCGCACGACGGCCCGGCCGAGGGTCAGCTCGATCGCCGCCGCGGCGTCCTCGTTGCCGGCCAGCCGGTTCGCCGCGGCCAGGCTGACCTGGTCCGCGGCGCCCGACTGGGGCACGCCCACCGCGCCGTAGCCTGGCCGGCCCAGATCCTGGACGGTCGCGAGCGGCCCGGTACGGACGATCTCCAGGCTGGGCTGGCCGGGCTGGCCGGGGGCGAGGGCCGGCCGGGGCGCCGATCCGGCGCCTGGCGACCTGACGCCGTCCGTTCTGGCGCCGTCCGCTCTGGCCTCCGCTGGCCTGGTGTCCGCCGGGACCGGCCGCACGGCCTCGAACCGCACCCGCCGTCCCGGCGCGAGCAGCGCCGGCGGGTCGCGGCTGGTATCCCACATCCGGGCCGTCGTCCGGCCGAGCAGCCGCCAGCCCCCGGGCGAGGCGGCCGGGTAGACGCCGGTCAGGCCGCCCGCGATGGCGACCGAGCCGGCCGGCACGGCAACGCGGGGGGTAGCCAGCCTCGGCACGTCCAGCCGCGGGTCCAGGCCGGTCAGGTAGCCGAATCCGGGGCAGAACCCGAGCCAGCCGACCCGGTAGTCGCCCCCGCTGTGCACGGCGGCCACCTCGCTCACGGTCAGGCCGGCCAGCCTGGCGACCCCGGCCAGGTCCTGGCCGTCATAGACGACCGGAATCCGCACCGCCGGCTCGTCGGCCGGATCGTCAGCGGGCAGGTCAAGGCCGGAAATCGCGTCCGCCAGGGCGCCGGGCAGCCAGGCGCCGGGCGCGAACCTGACCAGCACCGCGCGGGCCCCGGGCACGATGTCGGTCAGGTCAGGCAGCCCGGCGGCGCCGATCGCGGTGGCCAGCCTGGCCGGCGAGTCGTCGATGGTCACCAGCAGCCCGGCGTCCCCGGCCGGCCGGAAGCTGATCACGCGAACGGCGCGAGCCGCACGCGGGCGTGCTCAAGGGCATGCCGGACCGCCCGGGCCAGCGTGACCGCGCCCGCCGTGTCGCCGTGGATGCACAGCGATTGGGCCTGGACTTGCACCAGCGTCCCGTCGGCAGCCAGCACCGTGCCGGCGGTGACGATGCCGACCGCCCGCTCCGCCACCGGCCCGGGATCGGTCAGCACCGCGCCGGCCTCGCCCCGGGGAACCAGCGAGCCATCCGCCTGGTAGGCGCGATCCGCGTACGCCTCGCTGACCACTGCCGTCCCCGACGCCGTCGCGATCTGCGCCGCCCGGCCGCCAGGACTGGTCAGCAGGGTCAGGGCCGGATCATACGCGCGCAGGGCGCTGACCAGCGCTTCCGCCTGCCTCGGGTCCCTGATCACGCGGTGGTAAAGGGCGCCATGCGGCTTGACGTACCGGACCCGCGAGCCCTCGGCCCTGGCGATACCGTCCAGCGCCGCGATCTGGTACAAGATCTCGGCTTCGAGCTCGGCGGGCGGCAGGTCCATCTCACGCCGTCCGAAGCCGGCCAGGTCCCGGTAGCTGACCTGAGCCCCGATCGTCACTCCGCGCGCGGCCGCCAGCGCGCAGGCCTTGCGCAGCGTGAGCGGGTCACCCGCGTGGAAGCCGCAGGCCACGTTGGCGCTGGTAATCAGGCCCATCAGGGCCGCGTCGTCGCCCAGCGTCCAGGCACCGTACGACTCGCCGAGGTCGGCGTTGAGGTCGATAACCGGCCGCTCGCTCAGACCGGCGGCTCCGGCGGCAGCTCGCTGAGCATAATCCGGATGGCCCGCTCGTCCTGGCCGGCGGACTCGATCGCGTGCATGAGCGCGTGCACCACATCATGCCGGCTCATCCCGAGGTCGAGCAGGCGCTGGGCGGCATCCCACAGCTCGGGCGGATCGCCGTGCCAGAGCCGCTCGGCCAGGGCCGCGTGCTTGTCCAGGTGCTCGCCGGTGACCGGCCCGCCGCCGTAGCCGTCGTGGTCGGCGGCCAGCAGGATGCGCCGGTCGCGCGGACTGGCCGGGTCGAGCAGGCTCAGGTCCGTCCCGCGGTAGGTGCCCTCGAGCACGCCGAACGCGAAAGCCCGCCTGGGCAGCGCCTCCAGGTCCCGGTCCGGCAGCAGCCGTCCGACCAGGTCGGGCTCCAGCCCGAAGGAGACCGGGTCGCGGTACACGGTCGTGAACGTCGGCATCGCGTCGAAGACCGCGTCCAGCGTCCGGCTGATCGCGGCAATGTCCAGCCCGGCCCGCGCTCCGGCCCAGCGCGCCCAGGCCACTAGCACGTGCGGCATCGCATGCTGCTCGGCCGGGCTCAGCATGATCTTCCTGGGCAGCCAGTCCAGCAGGAAGGTCTCCGCCTTGGCCGGGCTGACCCGCAACGGCCGGCCGAAGTCCTGGTCGCAGCCGTAGTCGACGATGTGGTCGGCGCACCGGCTGGCGGCCTTGATGTCGGACAGGTCCTCGGCTTCGTCCGACGCGAGGAACTCGGCGACGATCATGGCCCGGCGATCTCCGCGCCAGGCCAGTCGCCGGCTCGCGCCCGGCCCGATCAGGCCGTTGCCCGGGTTCGCGGCCCGGCTGTGGCCGCCCGATCCCGGTGCCGCGGCGGCGTGT
>JBPCKO010000116.1:0-9459 GCA_051004215.1 Streptosporangiaceae bacterium
GCGGCACCGCCGGGCCGGCCCAGGACCGGTCCCGGCCTTCGGCCCAGCGCACTGCGTGGCCGACCGCCTGGATGCCCAGGTCGATGCCGCCGACCAGGTGGATGCCGTTCCGGCCGAGCAGGTCGCGGCCGTACGCGCTGACGTCCACGCAGGTCGACCCCGCCGGGATGACCGGAACCGGTGCCGACGCGATCCGCTTTCCGAGCCAGGCGACCCGCTCGTCCAGCAGCCCGGCCGCCGCCTCATCGGGCGGCCGCGCGTCGGGCAGCGTCAGCCCGGTGAAAAACACGAAGTCCAGATCGGGGTCCTCGACGGCCGCGTCCAGCGCGTGGTCGATGGCGGTCAGCGCTGAGTACCGCTGGTTGGCCAGGAAGTAACCGGTCACGTCGAGCGGATTGCGTACCTGCACGAAAGGCGGCAGGTGGGGTGCGATCGCCTCGGCCGCCTTGGCCGAGAACGCCGGCAGCTCGATGCCGTGCGCGGCGGCCCGGTCGGCGATGATGTCGCAGGCGCCGCCGGAGGCGGTGAGCACGCCCATCCGGCGGCCAGCGGGCACCCGGTCGTAGCCGAGCAGCGCGGCGGTGGTCAGGAGCTCCTCGACGCTCGTCACCCGGATCACGTTCATCTGCCGCAGGGCCGCGTCGACGACCGCGTCGTCGCCGGCCACCGAGCCGGTGTGGGCCAGCGCCGCCTGGCGGCCGGCCGGGCTCGATCCGGCCTTGAGGGCCACGATCGGCTTGCCGGCCTGTCGGGCCCGCTCGGCCGCGGCGGCGAACCTGGCCGGGTCGGCGATCTGCTCGAGGAACAGGCAGATCACCTTGGTGTCGTCGTCGGCGACCAGGTAGTCGATCATGTCGGTCGCCGTGATCATGGCCTCATTGCCCATGCTCGCAAGAGTGCTGATGCCGATCGCCCTGGCCCGGGCGAAGCTGAGCATCACGCTGGCCAGCGCGCCGCTTTGCAGCGCGATGCCGACCGGGCCGGCCTGGACCGGCCGCGGTGCCGTCAGCGCGAACGGGCCGGCCCTGGCGTGCGCGTTCAGGAAGCCGAGGCAGTTCGGGCCGAGCAGGGTTATGCCGTGGGCGGCTGCCCGGCTGGCCAGGGCCCGCTCCATCGCCGCGCCCTCGTCGCCGGTCTCCCGGTATCCGGAGGCAAGCACGATCGCCCCGCGGACTCCGGCCGCTCCCGCGTCGTCGATCACCGACTCCACCGCGTCGGTCGGCACCAGGATGAACGCCAGGTCCACGGGCTCGGCCAGGTCACGCAAGCTGCCGATCGCGGACCTGCCGAACACCGTACGGCGCACATGGTGCACGGGGATCAGGTCCCCGGTGAACCCGGTAGCAGCCGCGCTGGCAAGCACGAACCTGGCCCAGGCGGAATGGTCGGACGCCCCGACGACGGCAATGCTGCGCGGTGCGAAGAATTCGGCCAGCCGCTCGGGGCTGACCAGCGACGCCGGGTCCGGCGGCGACTGGGGCCGGGCCGGCCGGACCGTGAGCACTGGCATCTGGACGGTCGGGGTTTCCCTGGACACGACCGGCGCCGGCGGCGCCGGCTGGTCGGCGGGCGGCCCGGCGGCCGGTGGTGCCGCATCGGGCCGTGGCGGGCCGGTCAGGGGCTGGCCGGCCGGGATGACGTCCTCGATCACCGGCAGCTCGTCCGTGGGCGCTTCGTCGAGCTGGAACGCGTCAGCTCCGGTTGGCTCGGTTCCGGCTGCGTCAGCTCCGGCTGGCTCGGTTCCGGCTGGCTCAACCACGAGCGTGTCGTCCAACGGCGGCACCGTCCCGCCGACCAGCGTGTCGTCGGGCGCTGGCCGCGCGGGCGAAGCTTGCGGTTCCGCGGCTTGCGGTGGCGCGGCTTGCGGTGGCGCGGCTTGCGGTTCCGCTGCTTGCGATTCTTCGGGCTCGGCAGGTGGCTCAGGCGGCGCGCCAGGCTTGGCCTTCTTCTTGGACCTGGGCGGCGTCAGCGGGGGCGCGGCCCAGCCCCGGTCAGCGCCGGCCATCGGCTGCGACCCGCGGCTCCTTCGGCAGGCCGAGCGCCCGCTCGCCGATGACGTTCCGCTGGATCTCGCTGGTGCCCGAATAGATGGTGCCGGCCCGGCTCGACAAGAACACGTTCTGCCAGTTCGTGGTCGGGTAGTGGGGGCCCTCCGGCCGGATCAGGGCCTCGGCACCCACGATTCCGACCGCGACCTCGCCGAGCTGCTTGTGGTACTCGCTCCACATCAGCTTGGCCACGGAGGCCTCGGGGCCCGGCGGCCTGCCCTCGGCAACCTGGGCCAGCGTGCGCAGCCCGCTGAACTTCATCACCTGCACGCCCGTGTACGCCCAGGCGAGCCGCTGGCGCACCAGCGGATCGGCGGCCTTGCCGTGCTTGCGGGCCGTCTCCACGAGATCCCAGAACTCGCGCTCGAACCCGAGGTGCTGCACGGTCGCGGCGCCGCCGCGCTCGTGTCCGAGCGTGGTCATCGCAACCTTCCAGCCGTTGTTCAGGCCGCCGATCACGTTGAACAGCGGCGCCCGGACGCCGTCGATGAAGTCCTCGCAGAACTCGGCCGCGCCGGACATCTGCCGGATCGGACGGTACTGCACGCCGGGGTCATTGAACGGGAACAGCACGTAAGACAGGCCGGCGTGCTTCGCCGCCGCCGGGTCACTGCGGCACAGCGCGAACATCATGTTCGCCCTGGCCGCGCCCGAGGTCCACACCTTGGTGCCGGAGATGACGACCTCGTCGCCGTCGACCTCGGCCTTGGTCTGCACGCCGGCCAGGTCCGAGCCCTGGTCCGGTTCGGAGAATCCCTGGCAGTAGGCGTCCTCGCCGGAGACGATCCTGGGCAGGAAGTAGGCCCGCTGCTCAGGCGTGCCGTGCACGATGATCGACGGGCCGACCAGGGTCTCGCCCATGCCCCGGCGCACCCGCGGCAGCCCGGCGTGGTGGAATTCCTCGTTCAGCACGGCCAGCCGCACGCCGTCCATGGCCTGGCCGCCGTACTCCTCTGGCCACTGCGGGCAGATCAGCCTGGCCTGGCTCAGCTGCTGCTCCCACTGCGCGAAGGCGGGATGCCGCGACGCCCTGGTCAGCTCGGCGCCCTGATAGCCGCCGGTGGTCGCGGCGATCGTCCAGTCGGTCAGCCCGGCCAGTTCGGCCGGGGCGCGGTCAGCGATCCACTCCCTGAGCCGACCACGGAATTGCTCGATCTCCGGGCCGAGGTCAAGATCCATGGGGTCCTCCGGACGGGGGCAATCTTAGAATCGAATTCTAAGTTCGATCACAGCAAAGCGCCGCTCGCATTGTCAAGGCGCGGCGCGGGCCGGCCAATCCCGGACATCTCGCGGGCTATCCTGCGGTCCCGGCCGCCAGGGGCCGCCCGACATGACCCGGCGGGCGTACTCGATCACCGCGTCGATCGCGGCGTTAGCCTGCCGCCGGGTCCGGCAGGTCGCGACCTCGCGGGCGCCGTCGCCGATGAGCGAGGTCAGGATCGTCGCGTACAGCCGGTCGGTCGAGGTGTCGGCCAGCCGCAGCAGCGCGTCGTTCTGGCTGATCCACTCGTGCTCACGACGCCGCTTCATCAGCTCGAAGCCGGGCGGGCCGTCGCCGGACACGAACAGCAAGGCCAGGTCGCGGCGCACCCAGCTTCCTTCCAGGAAGGCCCGCGCGCCCACGCAGAACAGCGCGGTGGAATCGGTGACGCCCGACCGGCGGGCCTGCGCGACCGCCTCGCTGGACGCTCGCTCGTGCGCGGCCTGGTGCTCGGTCCACAGGGCCAGGAACAGCTCGCTCTTGCCGCCGAAGTGGTGATACAGGCTGCCGACGCTGGAGCCGGCCCGTTCGACCACGTCGGCGATGCTGGCCGCGGCGAACCCCTGCTGCGCGAACACCGCGCGGGCCGCGTCCAGCAGCGCGCGCTGCGTCTGCTTGGTCCGGCTCCACTGCCAGGCGCCGTTGGCCTGCCTGGCCGTCACCTCGCTCGGCATGCCGCTCACCGATCCGTCCTGTCTTGACAGGCCCGACCGGGCCGTGCCAAGTTCCCCACCTGAAGGCAATTCCAGAAGTGAATTCTAGTAATCCTTACGGTGGTCCACCAGAAGGGCCGGTGAGCAGCGATGGGGCGGCTGGACGGACGGGTCGCGATCGTGACGGGAGCCGGCCGGGGGATCGGCCGGTCGGTCGCGGCGCTGCTGGCGCGCGAGGGCGCGTCGGTGGTCGTCAACGATCTCGGCTCGCAGGTGGACGGCTCGGGCAGCGACGCCGGGCCCGCGCGCGAGGTAGCCGACGAGATCGGCGCGGACGGCGGCCAGGCTGCGGTCAGCGGGGCCGACGTCTCCGACCACGCCGCCGCGGAGGGCCTGATCGCGACCGCCATCGAGCAGTTCGGACGGCTGGACGTGCTGGTCAACGTGGCCGGCATCCTGCGCGACCGGATGGTCTTCAACATGACCGAGAAGGAATGGGACGACGTCATCCGGGTGCACCTGAGGGGGACGTTCAACACCACGAAGTTCGCGGCCCAGCACTGGCGCTCGCTGCGCGAGCCGGAGGCCCAGAACCGGATCATCAATTTCACGTCGGTCTCCGGCCTGCACGGAGCTCCTGGCCAGCCGAACTACGCGGCGGCAAAGATGGGCATCGTCGGCCTGACCTATTCGTGCGCGAACGCCCTGAAGGCCTACGGCGTCACGGCCAACGCGATCTCGCCCGGCGCGGCCACCAGGATGACCGACTCGGTGCCCGATGCCCGGCGGCGCACGCGGCCGGACGCGGGCGAGTGGTCGCCGGACAATATCGCGCCGGTCGTGGCCTACCTGGCCAGCGAGCAGTCCGGGTGGATCACCGGGCGGATCGTGCACTCCTCGGGTTACGAGGTCGCGCTGTACAGCAACCCGGAACCGGTCGTCCGCGTGATCGGCACCGGCCCGTGGGAGATTGACCAGCTCGCCGAGCAGATGGAGCGCACGTTCGGTTCTCACCTCGGCCGCCAGCCGGGGCAGCGGTGAGCCACCCGCCGCGCGCGAAGGCGGTGCCGGTCCCGACCCCGGAGACTCAGCCCTTCTGGGATGGCTGCGCGGCCGGTGAGCTGCGGATCCAGCGCTGTCTAGATTGCGAACACCCTTACTTCTACCCCCGGCCGGTGTGCCCGGTGTGCGGGTCGGCCCGGGTGGAGTGGTTCACCGCGAGCGGCGACGCGACGCTGTACTCGTACGTGATCAACCACCGGCCGGCGCCCGGCTTCGAGGCCGAGGCACCCTACGCGATCGCGGTCGTCCAGCTCGCCGAGGGCCCGCGGATGATGACCAACCTGACCGGCGGGCCGAACACGCCTGAGGACCTCGAGCTGGACATGCCGCTGCGGGTGACGTTCGAGCGGCGCGGCGACGTGGCCGTGCCGCTCTTCCGGCCGGCCGGGGCGGCGGCCCGGTGACCGGCGTCATCATCGCGGGCGCGGCCGAGACCGACCAGGTCGGCAAGCTGCCCGGGCACTCCACGCTGCGGTTGCACATCGAGTCGGCGCTGAACGCGGTCGCGGACGCGGGCCTGCGGCTGGCCGACATCGACGGGATCGCGACGGTTAGCTCGCCGGGGCCGGTCCAGGTCGCGCACGCGCTCGGCATCACGCCGCGGTGGCTCGACGGCACCGGCGTGGGCGGCACCTCGTTCCTGCTGCACGTCCGGCACGCGGCCGCGGCGATCATGACCGGCCAGGCCAGCACGGTGCTGATCACGCACGGCGAGTCCGGCCGGTCCAGGGTCGGCGCGGGCCGGTACGCGCCGGACCCGTCGTCGATCCCCGGCCAGTTCGAGGCGCCATTCGGCGTCAACGGGCCGACCACCGCGTTCACGATCCCGGTGCTGCGGTACATGAAGGATTACGGCCTCACCCACGAGCAGCTGGCCTATGTGGCCGTGGCCCAGCGGCACTGGGCAGCCAGGAACCCGCGCGCGATGTACCGGGAGCCGATCACCGTCGACGATGTGCTCGCCTCCCGCCTGGTCGCCTACCCCTTCCACCTGCTGGAGTGCTGCCTGGTCACCGACGGCGGCGGCGCCCTGATCGTGACCGCGGCGGACCGAGCCCGCGACTTCCCCAAGCCCCCGGTGCACCTGCTCGGCGCGGGCGAGTCGGCGGAGACGCCGGTGATCTCGCAGCTGGCCGACTTCACCGAGTCCCGGGCGTTCCGGCTGGCCGGACGGGACGCGTTCGCCCAGGCCGGCATCACCACAGCCGACGTGGGCCACCTGATGATCTACGACGCCTTCGCGCACGTGCCGGTCTACGGGCTCGAGGCGCTCGGGTTCACCGCCAAGGGCGAGGCCGGCCCGTTCATCGCCGACGGCAACACCGAGCCGGGCGGGGTGCTGCCGCTGAACACCAACGGCGGCGGGCTGTCCTACACGCACACCGGCATGTACGGGATGTTCGCGATCCAGGAGGCGGTGCGCCAGGTCAGGGGCGAGGCCGCGGCTCAGGTGGACGGGGCCGACATCAGCGTCGTGCTCGGCAACGGCGGCATGTTCGCGACCGCGGGAGTGCTCGTGCTCGGCCGCCACCCGCGCTAGCCCGCCTGGCCGGGACCGCGCTAGCGGACGGTGATGTCGAAGGTGACCGCGGCCACGCAGGACCTGGTCGACTGGGTCATCTTCTTACGCACCGGCGAACACGCCAGTTCCCGGTAGAGCCAGGTCATCGTGGTGGCTCCGGCGGCTCTGGCCCGCAGGACGTGGAAGTAAGGGACCCGGCAGCCGACTGCGGCCTTGGCGCAGTGCCCGGCGTTGACGTCCCCGACGAACCGCACCAGCCGGCCGTCCGGGGCCGGCCCGACCTGGCGCCACACGAACGGGCCGTCGGAGGTTGCCACCTTGACCGCGAACCGCTGGCCCGGGCGCACCGCCACCCTGATCGTCCTGGCCGATCCGGTGTCGGCCTCGGAACTCACCCGGTACGGGATCGGCAGGTAGGCAACCACCGTGCCGAGGCCGGTGACCCCGTGATCTCCGGTCCGGTTCGCGCCGCTCGGGCCACATCCGGCCGTGGCGCCTGCGGTCAGCAGGGCGGCGGCGAGAACGGCTCCGCCGACCCGGCAGCGTGAGAGTCTCATCGGCACCATCCACCGTCGTATCTGGCCATCATCCTTCGGACGTTCCCGCGCCTCGCCCGGTTCCGCAACTCTGAATCGTTGGGTGAGGTTGTTATCGCTCTGGCAAGGAAACCCCACCCAGCGATTCAGAGTGGGTGCTGGAACGCGGTGCGGAGGGCACGTGGGGCGGCGCGGGCGGGTGAGATCGGCCGGGGGCGGGCGGGCGGCCGACGCCTGGGGGCGCGCGGTGCGGGGCGCGCCGGGAGGGGGTCGTTAGGGTGGGTAAGGGTCATGACGGCGAGCGGCGGGAGGCCCGATGGCGGGCAGCGTACTGGCGATCACCGGCGGCAGGATCGTGCCGATCACCGGGGCGGACATCGAGACCGGCACCGTGCTGGTCGAGAACGGCACGATCACGCAGGTCGGTGACTCGGTCGCCGTTCCCGACGGGGCCGAGGTGATCGATGCGGCCGGGTCCTGGGTACTGCCCGGTTTCATCGATGCGCACGCGCACGTCGGGGTCAGCGAGGAGGCCGAGGGCTGGGCTGGCCAGGACACCAACGAGATGACCGATCCGGTCACGGCTCAGGTCCGGGCCATCGACGCGATCAACCCGTACGAGCTGGGCTTCAGGGACGCGATCAGCGGCGGCGTGCTGGCGGTCAACGTCAACCCGGGCTCGGGCAACCCGATCGGCGGCCAGACGGTCGCGCTCAAGTGCTGGGGCCGCACCGTGGACGAGATGGCGCTGCGCCAGCCGTCCGGCATGAAGTCCGCGCTCGGCGAGAACCCCAAGCGGGTGTACGGCGAGCAGAAGAAGACGCCGAGCACCAGGCTCGGCACCGCCGCAGTAATCCGCGGCGCCTTCGTCGACGCGGCCAACTACCTGGCCAGGATCGAGGCCGAGGAGGCCAAGCCGGAGGCCGAGCGCAAGCCGGTCGACCGCAACCTCAAGCTGGAGGCGCTCGGCCAGGTGCTGCGCCGGGAGATCCCCTGGCGGCAGCACTGCCACCGGGCCGACGACATCGCCACCGCGATGCGGATCGCCGACGAGTTCGGCTACGAGCTGGTCATTGACCACGGTACCGAGGCGCACCTGCTGGCCGACATCATCGCGGCCAGGAACATCCCGGTGATCATCGGCCCGTTGTTCACCAGCCGCTCTAAGGTCGAGTTGCGGAACCGCTCGCTGGCCAACCCGGGCAAGCTGGCCAGGGCCGGGGTCACGATCGCGATCACCACTGATCACCCGGTGGTGCCGATCAACTTCCTGATCCACCAGGCCTCGCTCGCGGTCAAGGACGGCCTGGACCGGGAGACCGCCCTGCGTGCGCTGACCATCAACCCGGCCAGGATCGCGGGCATCGACGATCGGCTCGGCTCGATCGAGGTGGGCAAGGACGCGGACCTGGTGATCTGGTCAGGCGATCCGCTGGACGTGCTCAGCCGGGCGACCCGCGCCTTCATCGGCGGCGCCGAGGTCTACCGCTGGGACGACGGCCAGCCCCGGTTCGCCGAGCGCTGACCCCGGCCGCGAGCCAGCCTGGTTCGCCGAGCGCTGACCTGGCCGCCAGCCGGGCCGCGGCGCCGATGCGCCATAATGTCCGGCAGTTCGCGGCCGAAGGAGCGGGATGACCGAGAGTTTCAGCGCCGAGCTGTGGCAGGGCATCACCGGCATCTACGCGGCGATCCTGGACCACCCGTTCCTGGCCGGGATGACCGACGGCAGCCTGCCCGCCGAGGCGTTCACCTACTACGTGATCCAGGACGCGCTGTACCTGCGCCGGTACGCACAGGCGCTGGCCGCCGTGGCGACGCACGCGCCCGACGCCGCCCAGACAGAGTTGTTCGCCCGGCACGCGGCCGGCATCGTCGCGGTCGAGATGAGCCTGCACGACACGCTGCTGGCCGACCTGGACATCGACCCCGGGGCGGTGGACGCGACCCCCGAGGCGCCGACCACCCTGGCCTACAACAGTTACCTGCTCGCGAACACCCAGGGCGGCTCGTACGCCGAGGGCGTCGGCACCGTTCTGCCGTGCTACTGGATCTACGGCGAGGTGGGCCAGCACCTGCTCGGCACCGGGTCGCCGAACCCGCGCTACCAGAAGTGGATCGATACCTACGGCGGTGAGGAATTCGACGCTGAGGTGCGGGACGTGATCGCGGTGACCGACGCCCTCGGCCCGCAGCTATCCGCGGCCGAGCGGGAGCGGGTGCGCGGGCACTTCGTGGCGACCAGCCGGTACGAGTGGATGTTCTGGGACATGGGCTACCGGCAGGAGGGGTGGGGCGGTTTCCGGGCCCACCCCCCCTCCAGGCTGGCTCCTGGACTCCCTCTCAGTTACTGGGACGTCGGTCCACGCTAACGCCCTTC
>JBPCKO010000117.1:0-16522 GCA_051004215.1 Streptosporangiaceae bacterium
GGCGAACCCGGTGACGGCACGGCCGGCGAGCCCGGTGACGGGCCAGCCGCCGCCGGGTCCGTTTCCTGGCCACTGGCCGGGAGCACCTCGGCCAGCACTTCCCGCACCAGCCGGCGCAACTCTCCCGCGCTCGCCGGGTCGAGCCCGTTCCCGTTCCCCAGTACCCCGCTCATGACGTGCCGCCCGCCGACCCGAACAGGCCGGTCACGGTATCGCTGGCCTGGCGGACGTCGTCTTCCCGGCCGGACAGGTAGAGCCGTCCTGTCGCCCCGACCATCCGGTAATCGACCAGCTTGATCTGGGCGGCCTTCTCGGCTTCGTTGGCCGCCCGGATCGCGTAGGAGGCCGGCTGGCACTCCAGCACGAACAGGGACTCACCGGGCAGCACCATCGAACCGAGCTTGTTCCTGTTCACCAGGAACGCATGCTGCCCGTCGACGCTGGTGATGATCCGGGAGGCGAGCACCCGGGGCGGCGTGGCCGCGGTGGCGTCGACCCCGAGCGAGCCGAGCACCGCGCTGCTGGCCGCCTTGACCGACGCGGTCCCGCCGTGCAGCAGCAGGTAGCCGAACTGCCGTTCCACGACCAGGATGCCGGCCTGCACGTCGGCTTCCTTCAGCGCCACGTCGGTGAGCGGATCGATGTCCAGGCCCGGGGCGATCTCGATGACCTGGGCGGCGACGTTCAGCCTCGGCGCTCCCGGCCTCGCCGACGGGCCCGGGCCTGATCTGACCGTGCGGCCGTCCAAGGGCATCCACATCGTGGTGCCGCGATCCCGGATCGCGATGAGCACCGGCCTGCTGACCAGGACCGAGAAGAGCGTGCTGTTCGTGATCCCGTGGGGCGAGCACTGGCTGATCGGCGACACCGACACCGAGTGGGCGTTCGACCCGGCTTACCCCGTGGCCAGCCGGGCCGACGTCGACTACCTGCTCGCCACGGTCAACCACCTGCTCCGGGCGCCGCTGACCGCCGACGACATCGAGGGCGTGTTCGCGGGCCTGCGGCCGCTGGTCGCCGCGCGGGATTCGGCCGACACCACCAAGCTCAGCCGCGAGCACTCGGTCGACTCCTCGGTCCCCGGCCTGAGCGTGATCGCGGGCGGCAAGTACACGACCTACCGGGTGATGGCCCGCGACCTGATCGACGCGGCCGCGCGCGACCTGACCGCGCGCCCGGGACCGGCGGATGCCGCGCCCGCCGCGCGGGCCACGCCCGGCGCAGAGGGTGACGGAGCCGCGCCGGTGATACCCCCCTCCCGTACCGACCGGGTGCCGCTGGCCGGCGCCGAGGGTTACCCGGCCATGCTGGCCGACCGGGATCGGCTCGCCCGGTCGGCCGGGCTGCCGGTCGCCGCGATCGAGCGGCTCCTCGGCCGCTACGGATCGGACACCGCTCGCCTGCTGGAGCTGATCGCCGACCGCCCGGCCCTGGCCTCGCCGGTGCCAGGGGCGGGCGGGTATCTCGGCGCCGAGATCGTGTTCGCCTGCACCCACGAGGGCGCGCTGCGGCTAGACGACGTGCTGTCCCGCCGGACCAGGACCACCATCGAGGCGCGCGACCGGGGCGCCGCCGCGGCCGCGCCCGCCGCGGCACTGATAGCGGGCGAACTCGGCTGGGACGAGTTAACGACGACGGCCGAGGTCGCTCGCTACCTGGAGATCGTCGCTGCCGAGCGCTCCGCCGAGTCGATGCCGGACGACGCGGCCGCGTTCGCCGCCAGGACCAGCGCGCGGGTCACCGGCCCCTTGCCCGGACGCGTTTCGGCGAGCCCGCCCTCCCCCGAACTCCCCAAGCGGCCGCGACAAGCCGGAGGCTCATTAAGATCGGCGACTTTTCTGTCGTCTTGACAAAAGAACTCCGATTAGATGCCGGCCGGTTCGCGGTAACTCGATTGCCGATTTCCGGGCTGACCGGCACGCTAGGTCGGCATGACAGGACAAGCCGGCCGGGGCGCCGCGCCGGAGGACGAAGGGACTGGGCCGCCAGCCCGCGGTGTGCGGGTGGCCTGGGATTCCCTCCCGGCTCACATCCGGAGCGGGATCGAGCCAATCTGCGGCGCGGCCGTGCTCCGCGCCGAGTCGCAACCCGGCGGGTTCAGCCCCGGGGTCGCGGCCAGGCTGAGCTGCGCCGACGAAAGCCGCTGGTTCGTCAAGGCGGTGTCGGCAGAGACGAACCAGGACAGCCCGGGCATGCACCGCAGGGAAGCCGAGATACTCCGCGGGCTCGATCCGCTCATCGCCGGCGGCCAGCTAGCCGCGGCCCGGCTACGGGGCGCCCTGGACCGGCCGCCGTGGATGGCCCTCGTGCTGGCCGATGTCGAAGGCGCCCACCCGGCGCTGCCCTGGCAGCCGGCCGAGCTGACCGCCGTGCTCGCGACCTCGACCGCCTGGCCGACGCCCTGACGCCGGCCCCGATCGCCATCACCAGCGTGGCCGGGCAGTTCGGCGAGAACTTCACCGGCTGGCAGCGGCTGGCCGCCGGACCCGAGTCGGACCTGGACCGGCTGGATCCCTGGTCACGCGATCACCTGGACCTGCTGACCGGACTCGAGCGTGCCTGGCCGGACCACGCCGCGGGCGACACCCTGGTGCATGCCGACATCCGCGCTGACAACGTGCTGCTGACCGCAGACGGCGCGGTGGTGCTCGACTGGCCGCATGCCTGCGTCGGCGCGGCCTTCACCGACCTCGCGTTCCTGGCCCCCAGCGTCGCCATGCAGGGCGGTCCGGAGCCGGCCGAGCTCATGACCATGACCGCGGCCGGCCGCGCGGCCAACCGGGAGGCGATCGCGGCCACGGTCTGCGCCCTGGCCGGATACTTCACCGAGCGATCGCTGCAGCCCCCTCCGCCGGGCATCCCGACGGTACGGGAGTTCCAGGCCGCTCAAGGCGTCATCGCCCGCCGCTGGCTCGCCACCCTCCTGTAACCGCCCTGTAACCGCGGCGGCGGGCCGGAGGCGGGCGGCCGGCGGGGGAACGAGGCGGGCGGCTGAGCGGGGACGCAGCGAGGGCGGGCGCCTGGATTTGGCGCTGCTCTCGTGGGCGGGCTCTGGCACGCTGACAGCATGGCGGGCAAGAGCGAAGCGGAGCGCGACCCGGCGGCGGCCTGCGCCGGGTTTTCACAGGACGCCACGCCGGAGGACCGGGTGCGGCTCAGGGGCACCTTCGACTCCGCGGCCGAGCGCTATCACCAGGCCAGACCCGAGTACCCCGACGAGCTGTTCGACACGCTGACCGAGCTGGCCGGGGAGCAGGAAACCACCCGGCTGCTGGAGTGCGGCTGCGGCACCGGCAAGGCGACCCTGCCCCTGGCGCGGCGCGGCCTGGACATCACCGGGATCGAACTCGGCGCCGGGCTGGCCTCCGAAGCGCGCCGGAACCTGGCCGGCTTCCCGCGGGTGCGGATCATCTGCGCGGCGTTCGAAAGCTGGGAGCCGCCCTCCGAGGCCGGCTACGACCTGGTGTACGCGGCCACGTCCTGGCACTGGGTCGACCCGGCGCGGCGGTACCGGCAGGCCTGGCGGCTGCTGCGGCCCGGCGGCCACCTGGCGTTCTGGAGCGCCGCGCACGTGTTCCCGCCCGGCGGCGACCCGTTCTTCGCCGACCTGCAGGGCGTGTACGACGAGATCGGCGAGGGCCTGCCACCGGGCACCGGCTATGCCCGGCCCGGCGAACTGCCCGACGCGCGGGCCGAGATCGAGGCCAGTGGCCTGTTCAGGGATGTCGCGGTGCGCCACTTCGACTGGGAGATCCGCTACGACGCGGCCAGCTATATCGCACTGCTGGCGACGTTCTCGAACCACATCGCGATGCAGCCGGGCCAGAAGCAGCGGCTGTACGGCGAGATCCGGCGGCGGCTGACCGGGCGTCCAGGCGGGCTCCTGCGCCGGCACTGGGGCGCCGTCCTGCACGTCGCCCGCCGCCGCGACGCGGCGCACCCGCTGCCGGGACGCGACGCACCGCCGCCGGGACGCGGCGCACGGCCGGGGCGGGCCCGGTAGCGTGGACAGCGTCATGTCCCGACCACACACCACCCTGCTCGTGACGCTGACCGGCCGCGACCGGCCCGGGGTCACCTCAAGGCTCTTTTCCGGGCTGTCCGCCCACGACCTGACCGTGGTCGACGTCGAGCAGGTCGTGATCCGCGGTCACCTGGTTCTCGGCGTCCTGCTCGCCTGCCCGCCGTCGCCCGACCTGACCGCCATCCACCGGCAGGTGTCCGCCCTCGCCGACGACCTCGGCATGAACGCCGAGATCACGCTGGGCTCGGGCGAGGAATCAGGGCGGCGCGGCCGGCTGCACGTGACCGTGCTCGGCAACCCGCTCACCCCGGCGGTGATCGCCGCGATCGCCGGCCGGATCGCGGCGTCCGGCGCGAACATCGACAAGATCGGCAGGCTCGCCAGGCGGCCGGTGACCTGCATCGAGTTCGAGGTGTCGGGCGCCGACCCCCAGGCCCTGCGAGCCGCGCTGGCCCGCGAGTCGGTTGAGCTCGGCGCCGACATCGCCGTGCAGCGCGGCGGGCTGCACCGGCGCGCGATGCGGCTGATCGTGATGGACGTCGACTCGACCCTCCTCCAGGACGAGGCCATCGACCTGCTCGCGGACCGGGCCGGCTGCGCGGCTGAGGTTTCTGCGCTCACCGCGGCGGCCATGCGCGGCGACATCGACTACGCCTCCGCATTGCATCAGAGGGCGGAACTCCTGGCCGGGCTCGATGCCGCTGTCCTGACCGAGCTGACCGACACGCTCAGGCTGACCCCTGGAGCCAGGACGCTGGTGCGTACGCTCAAGCGGCTCGGCTACCGCTGCGGCGCCGTCAGCGGCGGGTTCACCCAGGTCACGGACTGGCTGACCGCCGAGCTGGGCCTTGACTTCGCGGCCGCGAACACGCTGGAGATCGCCGGCGGCCGGCTGACCGGGCGAATCACCGGTGAGCTGATCGACCGGCCAGGCAAGGAGCGGGTGCTGCGGCGGTTCGCGGCCCGGGCGGGCGTTCCGCTCAGCCAGTCCGTCGCGGTCGGCGACGGCGCGAACGACCTGGACATGATCGCCGCGGCCGGCCTGGGTATCGCGTTCAACGCCAAGCCGGCGGTCCGCAGCGCGGCCGATACCTCGCTCAGCGTTCCGCACCTGGACGCGATCTTGTACCTGCTCGGCATCTCCCGCGACGACGTCGAGGCAGCCGACGCCGCGGACCATGCGGTGGCGGCCGGCCTGTCCAGGTGACTCCCCGGCGTCTGATATCAAAGAGTGACTGGGCCGGCGTATCGCGATCGTCGCTGATCGAGCGGCCCGAGGCACCCGGGCGGTGGCGGATCGGTTTGCTGCCGGCCGGCCCGGATACGTGAGCGTCCCGATGCCCGAGGGACGCACCCCCCTGACCTCTGACAACGGAACCCCCACACGATGCTGAACATCACCACCCTGCACGGTCTTGCCCACTGGGCCCGCGGCAGCGGTCTTGAGATCCTCTTGCTCGTCAGCGGCGCCATCTTGCTGACCCGGCTGGCGACCTGGCTCCGCGGCCGGATTACGCGCCACATCGACGCCCACGCCCAGACGGGCGACGCGCTGGTCCGCTCCGAGGAATCCAAGCACCGGCACGCGCTCGCGCACGTGATCACCTGGGTCATCCTGGTGTTCGTCTACTGCGCGACCGCGCTGGCGGTCGCGAGCCGGCTGGGCATTCCGGTCACCGGGCTGGTCGCCCCGGCCGCCGTGCTGGCGGTCGCGCTCGGATTCGGCGCCCAGCGGATCGTCCAGGACCTGCTGGCCGGCTTCTTCATCATCGCCGAGCGCCAGTACGGCTTCGGCGACCTGATCAGGCTGTCGGTGCCGAACAGCACCGCACCCGCGGTCGGCACGGTCGAGGACGTGACACTGCGGGTCACCTCGGTCCGCACCGCCGACGGCGAGCTGGTGATCACCCCGAATGGTCAGATCATCCAGGTCACGAACATGTCCAGGGACTGGGCCAGGGCCGTCGTGGACGTGCCGGTGCCGGCTGCCATGGATGTCAACCAGGTCACCGACGCGCTGCGGCTGATCGGCGATCAGGCCTACCAGGAGCCTGAACTGCGCAAGCTGCTGCTCGACCCGCCAGCCGTGATGGGCGTGCAGAGCATCGACGTCAACGAATTCCAGGTCCGGCTGGTAGCCAGGACACTGCCCGGCAAGCAGTTCGACGTCGGGCGCGTGCTGCGGGCCAGGATCGCCGCGGTAATCCGCAACGAGGACATCCACCTGCCGACGGTGGAAGCCGCCGAGCCGACCGGGAGCAGCACCTGATGCGCCGCGTCCGGCTCTCGACCTGGATCCTGACCGCCTTCTTCCTCATCACGCTGGCGGCCTACGTCGTGGTGAAGCCGGCGTCGTCGTCGGCGATCATCCCGGGCGGGTCCCAGTCGCCGGCCCCGGCGACCCACCAGGTGACCCCGGCGCCGGTCCCGACCAGGACCCGCACACCCAGCCCGGTACCGCGCCCGTCGAGCTCGCCGGGACCGAGCGGCAGCCCGTCACCGTCGCCGTCGGGCTCGCCCGGATCCTCGGGCAGCGCGACCCCGGCGCCGTCCGGCTCCTCCGGCGCCTCCCGGTCCCCGGCCAGCAGCGCGCCCGCCACGCCGACGCCGTCGCGTCCGGGTAGCCGTCGCGCCCGGGTAGCCGTCGCGCCCGGCCTGGCCCGCGAGCGCAGTTGAGGCTGGGCCGCCGTGGCCATACCATCGCCGGGTGGACCGTTACGTACTGCGCGGTGGCCAGCCCGGCTTCGACCGGCTGCGGCTGCTCGCCCGGGTACATCAGGCCGAAACCGCCGAACTGCTCAGGCTGGCCGGCGTCCGCCCCGGCCTGCGCTGCATCGACCTGGGCTGCGGCAGCGGCGACGTCACGTTCGAGCTGGCCGGGATGACCGGTCCGGCTGGCTCCGTCCTCGGCCTCGATATGGACCAGGACAAGGTCGCGCTGGCCACCGCTGAGGCCGGACGGCAGGGCCTCCGTACGGTCGAGTTCCGGGTCGGCACGGTCGCCGGCTGGGACGAGCCGGCCAGCTACGACGTGGTGTACTGCCGGTTCCTGCTTCAGCACCTGAGCGCGCCGATTGACCTGCTACGGCGGATGTGGCAGGCGCTTCGCCCCGGCGGCGTCATCGTGGTCGAGGACGCTGACTTCGACGGGATGTTCTGCGATCCGCCCAGCGACGACTTCGACTTCTGCCGGCGCATGTATTCGAGGGTGTGCGCGCTGAACGGCGGGGACGCCACGATCGGCCGCAAGCTGCGCCGGTACTTCACCGAGGCCGGGATCACCGGACCTGAGCTCCGTCTGGTCCAGGCGGCGGGATCGGCCGACTGCAACGAGCTGGTGCTGTCCACGCTGGTCGCCTCGGCCGAGGCGATCACCGTGGCCGGCGTAGCCACCGCCGCTCAGGTGGACGCGGCGATCGCCGGGCTGGCCACGCTGGCCAGTGATCCGGCCACACTCACTAGCGTCCCCCGGACCTTCCAGGTCTGGGCCAGGCGCTGAACCCAGCCCGGCGGGACGCACCGGCCGCCGGAGGCCGGGCTAGCGGCGGCCTCGCACGATCACGCTGGTGTAGTCCGGGCCCTGGGCTCGCCCGGATCCTCCGATCGTCAACGGCCGTTCGGCCAGGGTCGCGGCGCTGATCAGATAGCCGCCCGCCGAGGTGCCGGCTAGCAGGGCGCGGCCATCGGGCAGCCAGGTCACCCAGCCGAAATCCTCGCCGAGCGGGAGAGCCCGGCCGGTCAGCCGGACCGTCCCGGTCGCCACATCGATCAGGGCGAGCCGGGCGGCCCGGCGCGACCGGCTGGCCACGAACGCCGCCAGGGTGGTGCCGTCCGGCGAGAACGCCCCGCCGTAGGCGAACCCGCCAGGCAACGGGCTGCGGATCGTCCAGGTTACGCCGCTGGACGTGTTGAGGATCCTGATCAGACAGCTTCCCGGAGGGCGGCAGGCGGTGGTCAGCCAGGCCAGCAGGCTGTACCGGCGGCCGGGCGGAGTGTAGGCGGCGAGGACGCCGCGACCCCGCCCGATCACCGTGACCGCCCGGCTGCCAGGACGCCACAACCCGAGCGTCCTGGACCCGACGCCCGGGCTCGGCCTGGATTGGACGAGGACGCCTCCGGGAGTGGCCAGGCCGGCTCCGCTCAGCACGTCGGCCAGGCCGTCGCCGCCAGGCAGGTACCAGCCCTCAGGCGTGCTGAACGTCCTGGCCGCGCCGCCAGGCGGGATCTGGGCCAGCACCGTCGGGATCCGGGCCAGCACCGTCGGGCTCCGGGCGAGGAACAGGCTGGTCCCGCCGGGGGCGGCGGCCACGGTCTCGCCCGCTCCGGCCAATCCGGTCCGGCCGGTCCGCAGGTCGAGGTACCTGACCACCTGCGACCAGTGTCGGAGGGCCGGGACATAGGCCCCGGCCGGGTCCACCCAGTACACCCGGTCACCGGCCGAGACCAGGCTCAGCGATGCGGGGTTAGCCTCGGCCACGACGCGCTGGCGAAGCCGCCCGGCGTCGCTCACCTGGCCGACGTGCACCCGGCCCAGGCTGTCCACCCAGACCACGGCCGAAGCCGCTGCCGAGGTACGTGGCCAGGCCGAGCCGGCGCCGGCCTGGTGACCGGTTCCCTGGCCGGCTGGCCAGGTCAGGCCGGCCGCCGCGGCGGCTGATGCGATCAGGATCATGACCACGCCGCCGGCCACCCAGCGGCGCCGCCGGCACCGCCGGGCCTGCGCGAAGAGGGCCTGCTCGGCCAGCTGCGGGGCGCGCACGCCGTCCGGTGCCGGCGGTGCGCCGGTCAGGGTCATCATCTCTCGGTGCCTTGCCGACGACAGAATATAGTCCTACTATTACTAGTACCATGCTGGATGTCAACGTCGACCGGACCGACCAGCTCCCGCTGCACGACCAGGTAGCCGGGCAGATCAGGAGGGCCATCGCCGACGGCGAGGCCGCACCCGGCGAACGGCTGCCGCTGGCCAGGGACCTCGCGAGCGTACTCGGCGTCAACAAGAACACCGTGCTGCGGGCTCTGCACCTGCTGCGCGACGAAGGGCTCCTGGAATTCAAGCGAGGTCGCGGCATCACTGTCGTCGGCACGCTGGAACGCGGCGCCGTCCTGGCCCGGGCCCAGGAGCTGCTCGATTTCGCCAGGGAGCGAGGATTCGGGCGTGACGAGCTGGTCGCGCTGATCCGGGAGCTGCCCTGACGGGCCCGGCGCCGACCGGCGCGTCGCGGACGTTACGAGGCGGAGTCCAGGCGGCCGTACGAAACCAGCGTGCGCAGCGCCGCCAGCGTGACCATGCCGCGCCATTCCAGCCTGGCCGCGTCGCTCGGCGGGTCCCAGGTGATCGGCCAGCCGCCGTCGGGCTGCTGGTCGCGCAGCAGCCGGTCCAGGTGGGCTTCGATCTGGCTAGCCGGGAACAGGTCGCGCCACCGGCTGTCGGCCTGCGGGGCGATGCTCAGCGGGGTCAGCCCGTACCCGGTTGCCGCCGGGTCGGCCAGAAACATCTCGACCTTGGACAGCTGATCGAAGGCGCGGCCAGCGGCCCGATCGGCCCGTTCCTGGTCCGGCGCCTGCCGGAGGAAAGCGAACACCTCGCTCAGCGCGTGCACCTCGCCCGGCAGTTCGGCCGTCTCCATCTGGGCCCAGCACCAGTCCGTGGCCTGGTCCAGCCAGGGATGCCGGGCGCCGAGGCGGTGCAGCAGCCCGGCCAGCCCGGCCGTCGGATTCAGGGACGGCTGGTACGTCCACTCCGTCCAGTGCGCGGCCCGCGGATAGGACTCGATGACGTTATAGGCCGGCGGCACCGCGCCGCCTGCGCCAGCGCGGGCGGCGACCGCGGCCAGGTACTCGCAGGCACCATCGATCAGTTGCTGATCGGCCGCCCCGGCGGCTGCGAGGGCCTGCAGGGCCACCTCGGTGTAGATCGGCAGGCTGGCCGGGCAGCGGGTGTCCGGTTCCAGGGCGTGGCCGAACCCGCCGTCGGGATTGCGGTAACCGCGGACGGCGTCGGCGACGCCCTCCGGGCCTGCGCCCTCGAAGCAGGCCGCGAAGAGGCGGCGCTCGAGCAGGCGCCCGTCACGAAGGAGGAATCCGCGCGCGGCGGCGAATGAGTTGTCCATGCCGCGAGACTAGGCGGCGGCCCGGTCCGCCGTCTTGAACAGATCGGACGGCGTGATGCCCGCCAGCCGGCGGCACTCCCTGGTCAGGTGAGCCTGGTCGGCGTAGCCGGCCAAGGCCGCGAGCAGGCCGAGCGAGTCGCTGCGCGGAGCCAGAATGATCGCCCGCTGGAACCGCAGCACCCGGTCCAGGGTCTTGGGACCGTAACCAACCGCGGCGCGGCAGCGCCTGAGCAGCCGCCGCTCACCCACCGAGAGCGCATCGCTCGCCGCCCGGACCGCGCCCTGGGCGTCGGGCTCCCGGCACAGCAGCGCGACCAGGCCGTCAACGACCGGGTCCGGCGCCGTGGCGGCACCGGCTTTGACCGCCACCGCCTCGTCGAGCAGCGCCGCGGCGGAACGCGGGTCCGGCGCGCCGGCCAGCTCGTCCGCGAGCCGGCCAGCCTCGGCCGCGCCCCACAGGTCCGCGAGCGGAATCCGCAGGTCCAGCATCTCGCTGGCCGGAGCGCCGAGGAAGGCCGGGGCCCGGCCGGGCCTGAACCGAACTCCCGCGAAGACGGCACCCGGCTGATGCGGGAGCGGCACCGGGCCGGTGTCCGGGCCGGCCACATACAGGTCGGCACCGTCCCAGATCACGTCGATGCACGCGTCGGGCAAAACCAGCCCCGGCGATTCGGGGGTCGGACGGGCCGCCCAGACGCAGGCGACGGACCCGAGCGGGGCCCGGCGGGCCGGCCACTCGGCGTAGGTTCGCGCCGCTGACATGACTCCATTGTCGGCCATCGGCCCGGTCGGGACACCGCCTCCGGCCGGCCGTCGCCGACCCAATCCGGCCGCGTCCCGATGCGCCAGGCGGCATTGGATCCGGTCTGGGGAGCAAAACACACTAAATCACCCGCCATTTTGCCCATCGCGGATCCATAGCCGAACTGCGGCCGGGTACGCCGCCCGGGTCGCCGAGGTGCTCGGGTACGCCGCCCGGGAGCGCGGCCGAGGTGCTCGGGTGTCAGAGGGAGCGCAAGCCGTCGAGAACCTTGCGCAGGATGCTCTCGTCGTGCGATTTAACCTTCGGCTTGACCACGCTGACCAGCCCGCTCTGGTGCAGGTCGCCGAGCAGGATCTGCACCACGCCGAGCGGCAGCCCGGATTCGGAGGCGAGGTCGGCGACCGCGATCGGAGCGATGCACATTCCGAGCACCCGCCGGTGCTCGGGCGGCAGCCAGGGCGCGTTGAGGGCTGAGATCTGCGCTGCCTCGACCACATCCACGACGTCAAGGACCGGGCCCGCGGGCCTGGACCGGCCGCGGGTCAGCGCGTAGAGCCGAACGACCGGCCCGGCGTCCTGATCGAACCACCTCTCGCCGCGGGGGCTCATCGACGCATCCCGCGCCCGCTAGGAGTCGGCTGGCTGACCGGCCTCGGTGCGGCCGTTCAGCCAGCCCTGCTGGAGTGATGACACCAGGGACCTGCGTTCCTCGGGGGTGAGGCCGGGAGCCGCTTCCGGGTCCGGCTGGTCGTCGCGTGCCGGGGCGGGTTCGCCCCGGCGCGGCAGCACTCCCCGCCGGAGCGGACCCTCCCGCCGCGGTATGCCCTCGCGCTGAGCCGCGCTCTGGCGCTGCGGCAGCCCGGACGGCCCGATCGCCGGCGCGGACGGCCTCCGGTCCAGGTCCGTCGGATACTCCGCGCCGCGGATCCGCCGCGGCAGCCCCAATAGGTCGTCCTGGCCGCTGGCCGCTGCAGGCGCCTGGTCTGCCTGCCCCGGCTCGGCAGGCCCCGGCTCGGCAAGCCCCGGGCCGACCGCTCGCACGGCCGCCAGTTCCGGGCTGCCCGGCTCCGTGCCAGCCGGCTCCGTACCGCCCGGCTCCGGGCCAGCCGGCTCCGTACCGCTCGGCACCGTACCGCTCGGCACCGTACCGCTCGGCTCCGTACCGCTCGGCTCTGTGCCAGCCGGCTCCGGGCCAGCCGGCTCGGTGCCAGCCGGCTCCGGGTCAGCCTGGTCCTGGTCCCCCGGCGCGAGCACCCCGGCCTCGCCGAGCGAGAGCACGTCGGTGATCGCGCCCGGGCCGTCAAGGTCGGCAGCCGGCCAGCTGCGGGAGGACGGGGCGGCGAACTCGCCAGGGCCGGCGGCCGCGAATTCGCCGCTGCCGAAGGAGGCCAGGCTCAGGTCGTCCCACGGGTCTGTCTCCTGGACCGCGGCCTCGTGCAGCCAGTCCGCGGGCGGCAGTTCGAGCCGGTCGGCGAACGTGCCCTCGACCGGCAGGTCCGCGTCGTCGGTGACCGCGATCTCGTGCGGCAGCAGCACGATCGCCGCGAGCCCGCCGTACGGCGACGGCCGCAGCGTGATCTTGATGTGGTGCCGGACGGCCAGCCGGGCGATCACGAAGAACCCGAGCTTGTCGCTGTCCGCGAGGTCAAACTCGGGCGGATCGGCGAGCCCCTCGTTCGCGGCCGCCATGTCCTCCTCTTCCATGCCCAGGCCGCGGTCCTCGACCTCCACCACGATCCCGTGCGCGACCCGCTCGGCCCGCACGGTGACCTCGGTACTGCCTGGGGAGTTCGCCGTCGCGTTCTCGATCAGCTCGGCGAGGAGATGAATCACGTCCGCGACGGCCGACCCGATCAGGGCGTCGGCCGACCGGGTGAGCACGCTCACCCTCGTGTAGTCCTCCACCTCGGCGACCGCGGCTCGCAGCACGTCCACCAGCGGCACCGGGTTCCGCCAGCCCCGCCCGGGCACCTCGCCGGACAAAATGATCAGGCCCTCGGCATGGCGGCGCATGCGCGTCGTCAGGTGGTCGAGCTGGAATAGCTCTTCCAGGGTGCCGGGGTCCTCCGTCCGCCGCTCCATCCGGTCGAGCAAGGCGAGCTGGCGGTGCAGCAGGGCCTGGCTCCGCCAGGCCAGGTTGCGGAACACCTGGCTGACTCCGTGCCGCAGCCTGGCCTGTCCCACGGCCGCCTCGACCGCGGTCTGCTGGACCGAGCCGAACGCCTCGGCCACCCGGGCGATCTCGGCGACCCGGCCCCGGACAGGCGGTACCGCGAGCTCGGCCCGGCCCACGTCCTCGCCGTAACTGAGCTGGGCGACAACCTGCGGCAACCGCTCGGAGGCCAGGTCGAGGGCGGAACGTTGCAGCGCGGTCAGCTCCCGGCTGATCCGGCGGCCGAACCTGGCCATGAGAAACACCGACAGCGCAACTGCGAGCAGCCCAAGGCCGCCGGCCAGGATCACCTCGAGCAGCAGCCGGCTGCCGACTCGCGTGCCCGCCCTGGCCAGCAGCATGCGGTCCTGCTGCTCGGCCTGGTCGAACGCGGCGAGCAGCGAGAAGCTCGTCGAACTCCATTGTGCGGCCGTGACCGGCACGCGGCCGCCGTTGCCCACGCTGGCGACGATCCGGTTCTCGATCGCGGCGAACCGGTGGTAGGCCGGCGAGGTGTACACGTTGCGGTAGCCGGCCGCCAGATCCGGCCAGAACTGCTGCAGGGCGTCGCCGATGAGCAGCCGCTGATTGCCGACGTCCTGGGTGAACATCAGCCGCTCGTTCTTACTCATCCGGCCGCCCGCGGCGAGCGCGCCGTTGACCAGGGTGACCTCGCGGTCGATCCTCTCCAGGGCGCGTCCGGCCTGCAGGCTGGCGATGCCCTGCTGATACAGCGAGGCATCGTTGACCGCGACCAGCTGGCTGTACAGCTGGAACTGGCTGTCGATGATCGTGTTGTAGGCCTGGAATGCCTTCAGCGGCGAGATCTGCCGGGCGTAGACCCTGGTCCGGACGGTGCTCAGCGTTCCCAGCGCGGCGATGAAGCGATTCAGGGCCGGGCGGGCCGACCCCGGGACCATCCCCGGCCGCGCGCTCACGCCCTGCTCAAACGAGGTGACCGCGGCGTCGGTGGCATCGCGCTGGGTAATCAGCTGCTCCGTCAGCGTCTTGCGGCCGCCGCTGAGCCAGACGTAGACCTGGGACCGCTCCTGGGCAAGCTGCAGGCCGAGCACCTGGGCAGCCTGGCCGTAGTGCTGGTTCTCGCTGGTGTAGTTGTGTTCGCGAACCGCGTTGATCAGGGTCACGCTGGCGGCGAAGGCCCACAGCGCGAGCAGCGAGACAAGCGGGACGATGAACAGCACGGCCAGCAGGGTCTTGATTGACCGCTGGCGGTGGCGGCGGATGCGGCCGGCCATAACACCGCTGCCGTGGTCACGGAGCCAGCCGCGGGCGTCAGGCCGGATGGCCAGCCCGTTACGCCGCGCTCGGGCGGGATGAACTGCATAGCTGACTCACTCCGTTTTCTCGCTAGCGAGCTGACGGCTTCTGGGGACTTACTTCAGGGGGCGGAAACACCAGCGCAAGGTGGTCATAGCCGACCAGTGCGGCCGGCCAGCCGGCCGTCGCCCGCGTTCCGGGGGCCAAGCCGTAGTCCGGGATCCGGCGGTGCCACTCCGCCAGGCGACCCGCATCTCCAGCCGGGCCAGGTGCGCGCCCAGGCACAGATGCGGGCCGCCGCCGAACGCCAGGTGGCGGGAGCCGCGGGCGAAGTCGACGGTGGCCGGCTCGGCGAACTCGGCCGGATCATGGTTCGCGGCCCCGATCGCCACGGCCACATACGACCCGGACGGGATCAGCGTCCCGGCCACTTCCACGTCCCTGGTGGCCGCTCTCGGGACAGTGACGACCGGGCCGTCGGCCCGCAGCAGCTCCTCGACCGCGGCGGGCAGCAGGCCGGGATCGGCGGTGATGGCGCGGCGCAGCCCCTGGTCGGCCGCCAGGGCCGCGAAAGCCGTGCTCAGAGCCGAGGTCACGGTGTCCAGCCCGGCCAGGACGAACAGGAACGGTCGCGGTCTTGCGATGGCAGGCCGAACAGGGTCAGGAAGACCTGGGCGGGCAGCGGCACGGCGAATTCGGTGACCACGTCGCACGAGCCGCGGTCGATGAACCCGTCGATCAGGTGGGCGGCTAGCGCACGGACCTCGGGCAACCAGCGGGCGGTGCCGCGCACGCCGAAGAACGGCGCGAGGATCTTGCGGTACCTGGTGTGCTCGGGCGGATCGGCGGCCACGGGCACGATGGGGAACGGGCTGCCGAGGGTCTCGAATGCCTTCGCGGAGGAGAACAGCTCGGGGTGCCTCAGCACCTGGCCCGCCGCCGCGGCCTTGGTGATCACGTAGGCGCCATGCGCGTCCCGCACGACCGGGCCGCCGGCCAGGAAGAGCTCGTAAGCGCCCGCCCGGTCATTGCTCATGGGGAGCTCTTCGGCGTGCAGGACGCCCCCGCGCAGCGGCCCGGCGCCGTGCGCTGAGCCAGCACCGGCATCGCGCAGCGGACGCTCGCCGCGCGCCGGCCTCCCCTGTTCGCCCATCTCGCCTGTCTGTCCGTACGTGGTTCGGGCTCAGCGACCGAGGCTGTGTTGCCCGCCGCTTCCGGCCCCGGCCGAGGCCGGCGCGCCGGGCCCCGTGCGGGCACGGTCGCCAGGTGGGGCGATTAATGCGGAATCATCTGCTTCTATGGCAGAACCGCGGTTGCAGATTAACACTACATCGAATCGTTTCGTAGCTTTTCTTGGGCGAATGCCGCCGGCCATAACGGCACCTGCAAGGACCAGGGCCGGCGCCTGATGGGCCGCTCGCGCGGGGTGGGCGGCGCACCGCAGGATCCGCCGACCGGCGAGCGCGCCGAGGTCTTCAAGCCGGGCCTCACCCGTGGTCCTGAAACTTGCCGCCGACCGCGAGGTCTTCCATCACCGGGCTGTCGGTGCCTTCTGATAGGCCGGAGTGGTGCCCGCGGCATTTCGGAACGGAGAAACAGCGGATGCGATGGGCCGAGATGGAAGATCGTCAGCCGGGCCTGGCGGCGCTTGGCCGGCAGAAGCTGGCCGACCCCGGTGTCGTGCTGGTCGGCACGACCCGGCGCGACGGCGCGGCCAGGATCAGTCCGGTCGAGCCGTTCCTGCTCGACGGCGAGCTGTGGCTGTCTATGCTCTGGGGCTCGGCGAAGGCGGCGGACCTGATCCGGGACCCGCGCATCCTGGTGCACAGCATCATCACCAGCCGTGACGGCGATGACGGCGAGTTCATCGTGCGCGGCACCGCGCGGGCCGAGACCGGCGCAGACCTGCAGCGCCGGTACGCCAGGGCAGTCGCAGCGAGCTTGGGCTGGGATCCGGTACCCGGCGAGTTCCACCTGTTCGCCGTCGACATCGGCCACGTGACCTACCTGCGCTACGACGACGCGACCGGCGATCAGTTCGTCGCCATGTGGCCGCCCGGCCGCGAGTACGTCAGGCGCGGTACGTCGGCGACCGCCCTCGGCAAGCCGGAAGCGCATACCGAGCACCTCGTGCCCGGCTAACGTCCCGGCCCGGACCACTGCCGCGCCGCGCCGTCCCTGCCGCGCCGTCC
>JBPCKO010000118.1:0-18261 GCA_051004215.1 Streptosporangiaceae bacterium
GGTCACGGCCACCTCGGCGGCCCGCGGCCGAGCCGCCGCCAGCCCCCTGCGCGCGCCCGTCGCCGAGGCCGTCCGCGCCCGCCTCGACAGCCTGAACCTCAGACGCCCGCCGCGCCTGACCGCGCGCGTCACCACCCGGAGCCGCTGATGCACGCCGACCGCACCAATCGCCTGGCCTTGGCCGTCTTCGGCCTGCTGGTCCTGCTGGCCGGCGGATTCGGGATCACCGCATCGGCCGGCGGCTTCGGGACCGCCTACTCCCACCGCACGCTGCTCGCCAACCGGGCTGCCACCTACGCGGGCCAGCACGGCTCCTGGATCTGGTGGGCCGCTGCCGGAGCGGCCCTGCCGATCGTAATCGCCGCGCTGCGCTGGATCGCCGTCCTGCTGCTCTCCACCGACCGGGCCGGCGACATCGCGGTCCCCGGAAACAACGACCGCGGCACCACTACCTTGCAGCCCGCCGCACTGACCGGTGCGCTGACCCGTGAGATCGAGACCTATCACGGCGTCGACAGCGCCCGGGCCCGGGTCATCGGCCACCCGGCCGCCCCCGAGGTCGTCATCACCGTCACCGCCCGGCAGACGGCCGACCTGCACGCCCTGCACCACCGCCTCGAATCCGAAGCCCTCGCCCACGCACGACAGGCTCTCGGCCGGCCCGCCCTGCCCATCCAGCTCGACCTCGACGTCAGCCGCCGCAGCTGAACCCGCCCGGAGTTAGCTTCGGCGGGTGCCGGGGTGACCTGCGGAATGGCGGGTGCTATGGGCCGGGCCGGACGCGGTCATCGAGATCGGGCCAGCGCGCATCGCGGTTACCGCGGATCTCGCCGACGCCGCGGCCCGCCGCCGCGTCTGGCCGCGGTTTCTGGCCGTCTATCCGGGCTACGGTCATGACGCCGCGCTCGGCGCCGGTTAGTGGTGGCACGAACGGCGCGCTGGTAGCTGGCCATCTTGGCGGTGAGCCCTGGCCCGGCAAGACTGATTGCGGCTTCCTGAGAGGGGTGGGCGTGCGAGTCGTTGTCTTGGTGCTTCGCGGCCGATTCCGCCAGCACTGGAAATCGTGGCTTTGCCCTGAGCGTGCTCGTCGCCGTGGCCGGGGGGTTCGTGATGGCCGGGCCGTGGCCGCGGCCGGCCTGCCAGCCAGCGCGCTGATCGGGATCCGGCATGCCCTCGGCCGCGGAAGCGGCGGCCAGCCGGTCGGGACGGCTTTGCTCGGCATGGTGATGGCCGTCGCGGCGCTGTGCGCGACGGCCGTCTTCGGCGCCAGCCTCGCGCACCTGGTCTCCTCGCCCGAACTGTATGGCTCGCCCTTCCAGGCGTACTTCGCGCCCGACGGAACCTCAGGGTCGGCATCGGTCGTCACCGGACCAGTGCTGGCCAGCTTGCGGCGGGACCCCGAGATCAAGCAGGTAACCCTGGCCGCCGCGGTCCAGATCGACGTCAACGGCCAGCACGTACACGCACTCGCGGTGACCGCGGTCCGCGGCACCGCCCTGCTGTCCACGGTGGACGGTCGCCAGCCTCGCGGCGACCGGGAAATCATGCTCGGCGCGGCCACGATGCGGGCCGCGGGTGCGCGGATCGGAGGATCGGTCTGGCTGACGGTCTCCGACCAGGCCGGGACGCCGCACCGGGTCAGCTTCCGCGTGATCGGCCGCGCCTCCCTGAACGCAGGACTAGGCGGGATTGGCAGCGGGGCCGTCATGACCACCGCCGCCTTCATCGGAGCTCAATGCCCGCCTGGGCCCAGCCAGGCTGCCTGCCCTCGGGCGGCCAGGCGCAGCATCGCCCCCGCCACGTTGGTGCTCGTGCGCGCGGCCAGCGGACCGGCCGGACGGGCCGCCCTGGCCACGCACATCCGCCAGCACCGGTCTCTCGCCTACCGGCCAGGAAAGCCGGCCGCGCTGATCAACTTCGGTGAATCAGTCAACTTCCCACTGCTGTTCGGGCTGGCTCTTTCGCTGTTTGGTGCCGCGACCATGGCCCACCTGCTCCTGGTCAGCGTGGCCAGGCGGCGCAGGGAGGCCGGATTGCTGAAGGTGCTGGGATTCCTCCGGCGCCAGGTGGCCGCGGTTGTCTGCTGGCAGGCGACCGCGATCGCGCTGACCGGCATCGCGATCGGCGCGCCGACCGGCATCGCGGCGGGGAAGGTGTCCTGGCGAATATTCGCCACGAACTTCGGGGTCGTGCCGGTCGCGGTCGCCGAACCGCTGCTGCTCGCCGCGCTGGCGGTCGGGGTACTCGCCGCCGCCAATGTGCTCGCCGCCATCCCCGCCCTGCTCGCCGCGCGATCACAACCGGGCCGTCTGCTCAGGACGGAGTAGGCAGCCACCCGTTTCACAAAGTGGAACTGCGGCCGGTGGCCGCGTGGTTGGAAGTGCGTCAACTTTGAGATGTACACCCGCCCTGTCGATAATCCACAGTCCGCCGGCTGGCAGCGCGTCCCGGACGGCGACGAGGTGATGGCCACAGACATTCAGGGCGTAGGGCTCGCGGCATATGCCGACCCGCGCCGTAGCGGCCGGGTGACGTGCCGAGCGGTCGAAGACCCCGTCCTCTCGGCACACATCGCATCTCGGCCTCGCTCCGCGCCGAGGAAAGATAGCCACGTTCGTCATCGTAACCATTTGGAACATCCGGCCCGGTCAGGCCTCGATCGGCTTCCGCCACAGCAGGGAGTACCGCCAGAAGATCAGCCGCCTCACACGCGCGCCGGGCAGAAGCGCCGACACCTGCTGCCGCACCTGGCGGGTAGTCAGCGATGGATCGAGAACGACGGGCATGATGCTGCGGTTGAGTTCCCTGGGGTACCAGCGCCTGTAGCCAGCGGCTCGCGCGCTGGCAAATACGGCTCCGAGCACCCGGTGGCCGACCGTTGCGGCGAGCTCGGTCAGCAACTCCCGCGGCAGATCGGTTCGGGGCAGGGCCACGGCGGCCAGCACACCGCCTGGGCGCAATGCTCCGGCCAGGCGGGGCAGGACCTCTTCGAGAGGCGCGTGGTGCAGGGCGCTGATCGACACGATGGCGTCATACCGAGCGGCCGCCAGCGGCACTTGCAGGACGTCCGCGAGGATGCATGTCACATTGGGCGGTACCACCCGCTCGGCCTCTTCGATCATGGCCGGGGAGCGGTCAAGGGCGTCGACATGTTCCGCTCGCTTGGCCAGTTCCACGGCAAAGGCCCCGGCTCCGCAGCCGACATCAAGCGCTTCTTTACAGGGACGCGGCAGATACCGCAAGAGCAGGCGGTGGTAGTAAACGTTGTGATTCCAGTCCAGCGCGTTCATGTTCCTAGATTGTGCTAGGCGGCGGCCGTCCCGCGCCCGAATACCTCGCGGGTCCGCGGCCCCGCGGAATGGGTGCTGCATCCAACCGAATGCATGCCGAATTACCCATCAGATCGTCAATTGACAGATTCGTCATGATTAGCCTTAATCGTACCTGCGGACTGTGCCACATGGTAAGGCTCCCGGCCACTCGACGGAAGATCCCCCGCACGTGGATTGCCAGCTGTCCAGGGCATTCCGCCAGCATCCACCGGTGACGTGACCAGCCTGGAGGGGTAGTACCGGAGCGACTCCTCGACGTCCGCAACGCGGCGGGATCATTGACGACGTGAGTGAACTTATTGTCGTGACTGGGCCGCCTGGCGCGGGCAAGAGCACCGTTGCCCCGGCCTTGTCGGCCCAGTTCGAGTCCAGCGCTCTGGTGGCAGGGGACCAGTTCTTCGCCTTCATCGACCGGGGTTACCTGGCGCCGTGGACAAGCGAGGCCCACCGTCAGAACGAGATCGTCATCGACGCGGCAGCCGCTGCTGCGGGGCGGCTGGCGCACGGTGGATACACAGTCGTGTACGACGGCGTGATCGGCCCGTGGTTCGTGCAGACATTTTGCGTTGCCGCCGCCGTCTCGTCGCTGCACTACGCGATCCTGCTGCCGCCGGAGGAACTGTGCCTGGAGCGCGTCCGCGGTCGGGCCGATCACGGGTTCCGGGACCAGGGGGCCGCCCGCCACATGTACAGGGAGTTCGCCACCGCCCGAGTTGACCCACGTCACCTGCACGATGGGATGGATGATGCAGTCAGCATCGCCGCGAGCTTGCGGGAACGGGTGCGCGATGGCTCGCTCCGCATTACCGCTGAGAGTGACTTATGACCTTTCGGACCATCCAAGATTGGACGGGGTTGCCGCTCTGTCCCCGTCCTCCTCGTAGGCGCCGATCTCAGGTGATTGGCTACCGGGTCCAGGGTCGGCGTAGCCGATTGCATACGACGGCCCGCAGGGCCGCCCTGGACCCGGTAGCCACGTGATAGCCGATGTCGGAGACATGCGGTAATCGCCGGCGCGGACGCGCAGGTATGGCCGATGGCCAGTCAGAGGCAGGAAGCCCGGAGGCCGTGGATCAGTGGCCAAGCCGTCGATAACTTGAGCGAGCACCTTCTGCACGGACGGGTCGAGCTGCCGTAAAGAGCGGCGGGCGCGCTCACCGTGAACAGTGAGATGAGTGATGACGCCACGGCGGGCCAGTTCGACCGCCTGCTCGACGGCTGGGCTGCCGACGGGAAGATCGCGTGCGGGCTCGCTCATACTGGCCAGTGTAGAGACTGTCACTACACGCCGTGAAAGACAGCCGGCAGCTGAAGGGACCAAGCGGACGAATCGAACTCGCACCCGCCGAAGCCATCAAAGCCAGCCCGTCAAATCTTCGCCACGATCGACCGGGCGGCTTTCGCCGCGTGCAGGTAACGGTACGACGCGGCCGGGGACGCATGCCCCAGACGCGGCATCACGGCCTTGATTGCTGCCCATCAGTCATGGTCACCAGAAACCCAGGTCGATGGCTTCGCATCAGGTGCGGGGGGTGAAGGCACCGAGCGCGATCGATCTCCCTCGATCCCACTGGAGTTGCATGCGCGCCCCTAGCCGGAGGGGCGGTCGCTGATCCGGTCGATACCGTTGGCCGCCAGTTCGCGGCCGACCGCTTCCTCGTCGGGGAAGTCAGCGGGCTGAAACCGCTCGGGCCGGCAGGAATGCGGATCGGCGAACGGCGGCTCGCCGCGAATCAGCTCGGCCGCGATGCGGCCCATCCCTGGCCCGTGGACGACACCAGACTCGTTGTCCCCGGCCAGCGTGATGACGTTGCTGAACTCTGGCAGACCGCCGATTATGAGCTGGGCGTCCGGGGTGTAGACCGGCATCCCCTGGAACCAGGTATCGAGGTGCGTGCCCGCCAGGCCGGGGACGATCCGCTCGGTCCTAGTTTGCTCGGCCAGTTGCAGGTCGAGCAGCGCCTGGCTGCGCGGCCGCCCTCCCATGATCGGCCCCTCCACGGCCTCGATCGAGTACGCCGAACGGTAGGCCGAGGCGCTTCCCCAGGTGAACCGGCCCTCCTTCTCCCGGATCCACATCCCGTAGTCGTAGCACTGGATCGTGGGCATCGTGGCCGGCACCCCGGCGGGTTCGGTGATCAGCCGGGACGCGATCACGCGCAGCAGCGGGAGCCTGACGTCCAGATATCGCAGCACAGAGTTTGTCCACGCCCCGGCCGCGACAATCACTGCCGCGCATTTAACGGTGCCCTGCGGGGTGAGTACGCCCCGGACCCGGTCGCCCGAGATCGCGAAGCCTTCCACCGGGCCGTCTGGGCGAATCACGCCTCCCAACGCGGTGATCCGGCCGACCACGGCCTGGACCGTGCGCGCAGTCTCGATCTGGATCGCGCTCGGCATGAACAGCCCGGCGTGGACGGCCTCAGGGCTCACCACGCCGGTCAGGCGGGCGATCTCGGCCGGCCCGAGCACCCTGGTTCCCGGCTCAGCGTCAGTGCTCTCGGCTGCTGCGGCCACATGCTCGCGCCAGGCCTCCTCGGTCTGGGCGATGATCAGGTTGCCGTTGTTCCGGTAACCGATGTCGTGGCCGGAGGCGTGCAGACCGCCATAGAACTCCAGCGCGTAACGCTGCATGGCGAGGCTGGGCTCGGTCGGCGTGCGACCTGCAGCCCACAACGCCACGAATCCGGCGCCGGCCGAACTCGTGCCATCACCAGGGCCATACCTGTCGATCAGGGTCACGTCGCGGGCGCCGGCGGCGAGAAGGTGGTACGCCGCCGAACAGCCGAGCAAGCCGGCGCCGATCACGACGATCGGGTCTCCGGGACTGAGCCGGCGCCAGCTCGTCGGGGGTTCTGTCAGCATGCGGCCTCCTGTTGTTCGTCGTCATCGGAGCAGTACTGGAGGATGAGCACGGCGAGCGCGCGGGCCGCGGTGAGTACATCGCCGATGGCTACGTGCTCCCGCGGCCCGTGCGCCAGCCGCGCGTCCCCGGGGCCGTAGTGCACGGTCGGGACGCCGCCGAGGCCGGTCATCAGCCGCAGGTCGCTGCCGTAGGGCGCGCCCCAGACCCGCTGGCGGTGACCGGAAACCGCGCTGTGCGCATCGCGCAGCGCGGCGAAGACCGGAGCATCCTGGCCGGTCAGGCCCGGCGCGAACTGCCCGCCCCACCATTCCACGCTGACCGGATGATCACGTAGCCACGGGTCGCTCGAGCAGGCTGCGGCGACCGCGCCTTCCAGCGCCGCCCTGGCGTGGCCTGGCGGCTCGTCGAGGGCGACCCCCAGACGACCATCGGCGACTAGCAGGTCAGGCACGGACGACGACCAGTCCCCGGCCTGCACTCTTCCGACCTCGATCGGGTAGGCGATGTCCCAGCGGGACATCAGGGGGTGCACGGCGTCGTTCCGCCTCGCCTCCAGGTCGCGCAGGGCCCAGAAGACGGGCCAGAATTTCTCGACGGCGCTGATGCCCGACCGGCGGCGGGATGCGTGCGCTGCAAGGCCGGGTATCCGGAGCCTGAAAGTCAGCGCTCCGGCACAGGCTGGGACAAGGTCGAGTGAGGTCGGCTCCGGGATGACGCAGGCGTCCGCCCGCCAGCCGCGGCCAAGCAGCGCGAAGGTGCCGAGGCCGCCGTCTTCCTCGCCCTGGACGCAGGCGAGCAGCACGTCCCCGGTGAGCGGAACCCGGAGCTCGACCAGCGCGCGTACCGCCCACCGCGCGGCGATCAGCCCGCCCTTCATGTCGCAGGCCCCGCGGCCGTACACCAGCCCGCCGCTGACTGCCCCGGAGAACGGCGTCCGCCCCTGCCATGCCGCGAGGTCACCGGGCGGGACGACGTCCACGTGGCAATTCAGCATCAGCGAACGCCCTCCGCCGCTGCCGCGCGCACGCCCGACCAGACCCCAGGCTTCGCTGCGGCCAACCTCGACCCCCGGGAATCCGTCGGCCGCGAGCGTCTCGGGCAACGGAATCTGCCAGTGGTCCACCTCCAGGCCGTCACCGGCGATCGCATCGGCGAGTAGCGCCTGCACGGAGTTCTCGTCGTCGGAACCTGAGACACTGGGAATCCGCACCAGGTCGCTCAGCGTCGCCACGACGTCCGAGGCATGCTTGTCGATGTATCCGAGCACCGGCTGGGCCCACCGGGACAGCAGGTTCCTGGGCTGGTGCGGTTCCGCGGCCATGGCTCCGCTCACCCGCCCGGGGGCTCGCTTGGCGCAGCGGTGAGGGGATAGTGGCAGGCCACCTCCCGGGCCGGGCTGATTGCGGTCAGCACCGGTTCCTCGACCTGGCACCGATCCGTGGCATACCGGCATCGCGGGTGGAAGCGGCAGCCTGACGGCGGCGAGATCGCGCTGGGCACGTCCCCCGGGAGAGCGACGCGATCGCGGCGCCCGCGGAGCCTGATGTCCGGTTCGGGGACCGAGCCGAGCAGGGCCTGAGTGTAAGGGTGCAGGGGTCGGCGGACGATCTCCTCGGCTGGCCCGATCTCGGCGAGCTTGCCGAGGTACATCACGGCAATCCGGTCCGAGATCTGGCGTACCACGGACAGGTCGTGCGCGATGAAGACGAGGGTTAGCCCGTTCTGCTCTTTCAGGTCCGCCAGCAGGTTGATGACCTGCGCCTGAACGGACACATCCAGCGCAGAGACCGGCTCGTCGGCCACGATCAGCCGCGGGTCGGCGGCGAGCGCCCGGGCGATGCCGATGCGCTGGCGCTGACCGCCGGAGAACTCGTGCGGGAACCTCGTCGCGTGCTCCGGCCGGAGGCCAACCTGAGAGAGCAACTCGCTAACCCGCCGCTGCTCCTCGGACCGGGGCACGGAATGGTTCATCCGCAAGGGCAGGCCGATCGTCGACTCGACCCGCTTGCGCGGATTGAGCGAGCCGTAGGGATCCTGGAAGACCATCTGCATGTCGGCCCGGAACGGACGCAGCCGGCGCGGCGACAGGGTCGAGATGTCCTGCCCGGCGACTTCGACGCGCCCGGACGTCAGAGTGGTCAGCCGGACGAGGCAGCGGCCGAACGTGGACTTCCCGCAGCCCGACTCCCCTACCAGGCCAAGGGTCTCGCCGACATGGACGCTGAGGCTGACCCCGTCGACGGCGTGGACAACATCGTGGGAGCGCCAGTTGCTCGTCCTGGTCTCCGCGGGGAAGTGCTTGACCACATCGACGGCGCGCGCGAGCACCTCGGACCCTGGACCGCTCACGTGGCCGCCTCCTCGCGCGGATCCTGGCCGCTCCCGCGCGTTGCCTGCCGCGTCTCCGGCGGGAGGTGGCAGGCCACGAGATGGGAGCCGGCAACCGCGCCGAGCGACGGCTGGATCTCGCAGGCTTCGAAACGGTGAGCGCACCTGGCCGCGAAGACGCAGCCGGGAGCGATCTGGCCGGCCGCGGCCGGCGTGCCTGGTATCGCGGCCAGCCGGTGCGGGCGCGGTTCGTACAGGCGCGGAATCGACTGGAGGAGGCCCCAGGTATAGGGATGCTGCGGGTTGCTGAAGATGTCGACGGAGCTGCCCTGCTCGACCAGGCGCCCGCCGTACATAACGTGCACCCGGTCGGCGACCTCGGCGACGACGCCCATGTTGTGGGTGACCAGGATCACCGACATGCCGGTGTCGGCCTTGAGTTGCAGGATCAGCCGCAGGATCTGGGCCTGGATAGTCACGTCAAGCGCGGTCGTCGGCTCATCGGCGATGAGGATCTTCGGCTGGCACGACAGCGCGAGCGCGATCATTACCCGCTGCCGCATGCCGCCGGACAATTCGTGCGGGTAGCTGTCGATCCTCCGGTCCGGATCGGGAATGCCAACCGATCGCAGCAAGTCGAGCGTCCGGCTCCTGGCCTCCTGGGCGCTCACGTCGGCGTGGGCCCTGATCTGCTCGGCGATCTGCCAGCCGATCCGGTAGACGGGGTTGAGCGCGGTCATCGGGTCCTGGAAGATCATGGCGATGCCGGTGCCGCGGACCTGCTGCATCTCGCGCTGGGACAGCGCGAGCAGGTTCTGGCCGTCGAAGCTGATCGTGCCCGCGTAGTCCACCGCGCGCTCATCCATCAGGCGCATCACGCTCAGCATCGTGACGCTCTTGCCGGAGCCTGACTCGCCCACGATGCAGAGCACCTCGTCCGGTGCCACCGCCATAGTCAGACCGTCAACCACGGTGAGCGAGTCGCGCTCAGTTCGGATCGTCACGCTCAGCTCGTCGATCCGCAGCAGCGGGATGGTAACCGCGCTCATGCCCGGCGCACCCGGGGATCGAGCCGCGCGTAGAACACGTCGACGCAGGCGTTCACGATCACGATGAACGCGCCGCCGTAGAGCACCGTCGCCATGATCACGGGCAGGTCAAGGCCCGCCAGCGACTGATAGGTCAGCAGGCCGATACCGGGCAGGCCGAAGACGACCTCGACCAGCAGCGCGCCGCCGCCGACCAGCGCGCTGAAGTCCAGGCCGAACAGGCTCGTGTAGGAGCTCATCGACGTCCTGAGCATGTGCCTGACGATGACGCGTCGCTCGGAGATGCCCTTAGACCTCGCGGTCCTGATGAAGTCCTCGCTGCGCGCCTCCAGCAGGGCCGACCGCAGCACCCGCGCGTACAGACCGACATAGCCGACCGCGAGCACGATCCACGGGATCACCAGATGCTGGAACCAGCTCAGCGGGTTCTGGGTCAGCGGGGTGTAGCCGGACGGAGGAACCCAGGAGAAGAGCACGGTCGCATGCCACCGGTCCTGCGACACCAGATTGGCGACCTGCCCCAGCCAGAACACCGGCACCGACACGGCTATCAGGCAGGCCACCATCAGAGCCTGGTCCCAGACCGTCTGCCGCAGCACGGTGGCGGCCACGCCGAGCAGAATGCTGAACACCAGCCAGATGATGGTCGCGCCGAGAACGAGCGACAGCGTGACCGGAGCCGCCGCCAGCAGCTCAGGTACCACCCGGACCCCGCGGTTCACGTAGGACTGCAGGCTCCGGCTGACGAACAGCTTGTCCATCATGTGCCAGTACTGCACCGGTAGCGGCTGGTTGAGGCCGAAGGCCCGCCGCACCGCGGCCAGCGTCTCAGGCGTCGCATTGCGGCCCGCCAGCCGCCTGGCCGGGTCGATACCCGGAATGGCGAAGAAGATCGCGAACACCAGCACGCTGAGCGCGAACAGCACGGCGATCATCGAGACGAACCGCCGCACGATGAACCGGCTCATGAACGGTCCCGTCCCGCCCGTCGGGTCCGTCGCCTGGGCAGCAGGCCGCGCGGGTCGACCGCGTCCCTGACCCCGTCTCCGATGACATTGAGCAGGACGATCGTGACCGCGAGCATGACTCCGGGTGCGATCGAGACGAGCGGCCTGGTGTAGAGCTGGTTCTGGCCGTCGTTAATCAGGGTGCCCCAGCTGGCGGCCGGCGGCTGAACGCCGATGGACAGATAGGACAGCGAGGCCTCGGTCAGGATGTCGGTCGCGATCAGCAGCGGCATGAAGACAAGGACCGTTGGCACCACGTTGGGCAGCAGCTCACCGAGCAGGATCCGCCAGCCTGGCGCTCCCTGGCCGACCGCGCTCTCGACGAATTCGCGTCGCCGCAGCGAGAGCACCTCGCCTCTGATGGGCCTGGCGAGGTACGGGATGTAAACGATCGCGATGATCAGTGTCGGCATCCACAGGCTGTTCGGGTTGACGTTGATCTGTCCGAGCCTTATGCCCTGGATCAGCAGCGCGGTCGAGAGCGCGATGGCCACGAGGTACACGGGGAACGCCCAGAGCAGGTCGAGCAGCCGGGAGATCGCCGAATCGAGGACACCGCCGTAATACCCGGCAAGCAGGGCGACCGCGGTCGCCAGCAAGGCTGTGATCACGGCGGCTCCGATGCCGACGGCCAGCGACGTGCGGCCGCCGTAGAGCAGTCGCGCGGCCACGTCACGGCCCTGGTCGTCGGCACCGAGGAAGTACCGTCCCGTCCAGGTCGGCCCGATCGGAGATGACCCGAGCCCGGACGCGTCGGGCGGCATCACCGGCACCCGGTGGCCGTGCAGGATCGTGGTTCCGGTGACGTTGGACAGGAAGGGGTTCGTATGCGCCACGTGCGCGGCGTATAGGGGCGCGCAGATGCTGGCCAGCACAATCAGCGCGAAGAACGCCAGCGCCGCCAGCGCGCCCCGATTGCGCAGCAGCCGGGCCAGGGCCAGCCGCCCCGGGCTCGCACCGCCGGTCTGCTGCGCGGGCTCCGGTTCGGGCAGGAAGGCGATGCCCGCCTCCAGCCTGGCGGTCATTTCACCCAGGCCTGATCAATCAGGAAACCGGAATCGGCGGCCGGGTTGTACTGATAGCCGTGCACCCTGGCCGAGACGAAGACGAGGTTATTGGCCGTGAAGAGCGAGACCTGCGGCGCCAGGTTCGTCACCTCGCGGTCAATCTGAGCCCAGAGCTTGTTGGCCGCGGTGATGCTGGTCTGCTGAACCTTCAAGGCATGCTCGGTCTGGGCCCGGATGGCGGGATCGCAGAAGTACGACAGGTTCGGGCTCGCCGTGCTGTCCTTGTGGTAGCCGTCGCAGCCGACTTCGACGTCCAGGAAGTCGCTGGCCGCCGGGTAGTCCGGGTACCAGTACGACTCGTCGAGCTGGGCCTTGTTCGCCGAGTTCTGCACATACGGGTACTCGACCGAGCTGGACAGGTTCTTAAGGCTGGCGTTATAGCCAAGCTGCTTTAGCAGCGAAAGGAAGTACTGGTCGATGCCGGTGGCGGGGAAGGTCGAGGTGCCGATAATAGCGACCTTGTCTCCGCTGGTTCCCGACTGGCTGACCAGCTGCTTCGCGCGGGCCAGGTCAGGCGCGGTCCACCGGGTACCCGGGTTCTTGGTGTACGGGCAGTCCGGGACGTAGCCGGGGAAGTTCGGCGGCAGGATCTGGCAGCTGGGCTGGGCGAGCCTCGGACCGCCGTAGAGCTGGATGATGGCTTTGCGATCCGTCGCCAGGTTGAGTGCCTGCCGCGCCTTGAGGTTGTTGAACGGCGGGACCTGAGTGTCCATCGCCATGTAATACAAGATCGGGCTGGGGTCGATGTGCAGCTGGCTGGGGTAGCGCGTGGCGATCTCGTTCAGGCGGTCGGCGGGCGGGACGTCGAACATCCAGTCGGCCTGGCCGCGCTCGATCTCGGTCACCGCCGCCTCGTCGGAGATGCCGATCTTCATCACGATCCGGTCGGGATAGCCCTTGGGCTGCGCAAGCTTCGACCATTGCCGGAAATCAGGATTGCGCACGAGAACCATCGACCGGTTCGGCGTGTAGCTCTTGATCATGTACGGCCCGGTCGCAGGAAGCGGCGTGGTGCCCGTGTCGGTGTTCGGCGTGCCGGCGGGCACCGCGTAGGCGAACGGCAGGGCGAGGTCTTCCAGGAAGTTCGGGTTCGGCGCGGTCAGGTGGAACGTGATCGTGCGCGCGGAATTGTTGGTAACCACGCCGTGCGACAGGTCGCAAGTCTTGGGCTTGGCCTCGCAGGCCTGACCGCCGATGAGCCCGGTATAGAAGTTCACCCCTGGCCCTGGGACCTTGAATTCCCTGGTCAGCGCGTAGGCGATGTCACTGGCCTTGACGGGGGCGCCAGTGGAGTACCTGATGCCGGGTCGCAAGGTGAAGGTGTAAGTCTTGCCGCCGTCGCTGGGCGCCGGGATGCTCTCGGCCAGATCCGGCACCAAGTCGTTCCCAGCCGGACCGCCGACCTGCTTGAAGGTCAGCAAGCCGTCATTGGTCAGCCGCAGGATCTGCCAGTTGCCGTCGTAGTCAGTGGCGGTGTCGATCGAGGTTCCGGCCGCATTCCAGAGCATCGTGAAGGTACCGCCGTAGTGGTTCCCGCTGCCCGCATTGCCGGACGCGGATGGGCTCGGGCCGGCGGTACATGCTGCGAGCGCCGTGGTTACCGCCAGCGCGGCGCCGCAGGCGCCGACGTAGCTGAGCCGGTTCATGATGACCTCGCTTCTGCCGAAGGCGGCTGAGTGCCGAGCGCACGGGCCATGGCGGCCAGGCGCTTGTCCCGCTCACGCTCGGCTTCGGCCAGGGCGCTGGCCAAGGACGCCTCCAGCCAGGGGCCGGGCGGGCGCGAGCCCGGCTGGCCAAGCAAGCTGGCCAGTTCCCGCCACAGGTTGGGACTCGTGGTCAGGTGACTACGACTGCCCCAGGATCTGGCGACAAGCGCAGGACGGCCGCGGCGGCTGTACTCGGCGAAGGCGGATTCCGACAGGTAGGCGAACAAGTGGAGGTCGCCTACCTTGCGCAGTTGCCTCGCCGCTCCTGCCGCGTCATCCACCGTCAGCGCGTCGAGGGCGCCCCGGATAGCGGTCACATCGGCTGCGGCCTGCTCGTGCGGGTACTTGCACCGCGATCGCGCGTCAAGGGCCACCAGCCCCCGGCCGATCCTGGTAAAGGCACGCCGGCCCCGGACCTGGCGGTGCCTATTTGCCGCGGCCCCCAGACTGGCTCCGGCCGGGCCAGTCTTAGTGGCGATCGCGGCCAGCTCGCGAGCCCGCGCGCCATGGTCGATGATCGCGTCCGGGTCGCGGTCGGCATCCAGGATCAGGAGCGCGTGCAGCCGTGCCTGCTTGCTCATGTGCCGGAAGTCCAGGATGGCGGTGGTATCAAACTGGGTGTGGTAGTCGGTCTTGCTGAACGGCGTCCCCCACGCGTACGCGGCAACGCCGGGAACGCCGGAGACAAGGAACGGCCACAGCTCCGTTCCCGAGGCAGGCGGCCCGATACGCCAGCCAGTCGGCAGCCAGCCTTCGGCCTCGGCCGTACGGCAGGTGCGCTTCGCCCAGGCGGCGAGCTCGACCGGAGTCTGGACTAGCATCTTCAGGTCCTGGTGACCGGTGGCTTCGACGCAGAGATGGAACGGCGCCCGGTTAGCCCACTGCGGATGGGTGTCGGTCACCTGTCGCCAGGCACCGATGCACCAATCGTAGAAGCTGTCCTCGAGGCCGTATTCCTCGCCCGTCCTGGTGCTGAAGCAGATCGTATGCCGCGGCCGGTGGCCGGATCGAACGAGCGCCCGGGCGATCGCCAGCGTGACGGCAACACCGCTGGCGTTGTCGAAGGCTCCGCGAAACCATCCGTCCTGATGCGCTCCGACCACGATCGGCCCCGCACGCTGGCCCGGCAGGAAGCCGACAACGTTGTGACCGGCGGTCTTCGGCGTCCGCTCGACGTCGAGCCACATCCGGGCGGAGCATGACCCGCCGGTCGCGCGAGCCCGCAGAGCTGCCGCGTCCTCCTTGCGGATGAAGATCATCGGCGGCGCCTGAGCTGGCCACTGGCTGTCGAATGAGCCCAGCGCGCCCGGGCTCTGATAGAAGGCGCCGTCCTGCGGGCAGTTCAGCACGACGCCGGCGACCCCGCGGCGGACTAGTTCCAGCGCTAGCGCGGCCTGCGGGACGCGGTCATCGCGCCAGTCGAGCAAGACCAGGGCGCCCGTGAGGTGCTGCCGGTCGAGGTAACGGCGCTGGCCGGTCGCGATGCTGATCAGCGCTCCGGAAAGGCCGCCCGGTGGGGTCGGCCGAACACCGCCGAAACTCGCTGCCTCGTACTGCTCGCCGTCGTCTGTCTCGATCCCGGCGGACAGGAAACGCCAGCCGTCGACCTCGACATCCTCCACGGCGACGTCCGCGAGCCCGATCTCCCGCAGCCGCGCCGCGACGTACTCCGCGACCGCCGCATCTTCCGGAGTGCCGGCGGTCCGGAATCCAAGTGGGGAGGATCCGATTGCCGAAAGATGCTCGACGACCTGGGCCAGGTACTTCTCGTCAATGTCGAGCCCGCGCACGATGGCTGTCGGAGCCGATTCTGCTGACCTAGCCGCACCCGGCATCGCAGATCACCTCGCAGCGATAGCGGACAATGCCAGCCGTCCGCGCTGGCCGCCCGCTCAGCAGACGAGACGCACGGCAGCCAGTCCCATCTGACTGTTGGTCACATTGCGCATCTTAGGTGTCGAAAGTATGTTTCTGATATCCGCGAATGTCAATATCATCATCCAGGATCATTTATGACCGTCAGTCAGATTAGCCAGGTCGTGGGTCCCCGGGCGGGGCGTAGCGATCCTCACTAGGTGACGGCCAGCCAGCCACGCGGGACGCCGTCCCGGCCGCTTCGCTCCTCGCACGCCGCCAGCAGAACTGCCGGCGCCAGACCAGCGGCCATCAGGTCCTGGCCGTGCACACCCGGCATGTATCCCACGCTGATAGTGCTCGCAGACCTTCCGATGAGCGGAGGAACGGGCAGCTTTCCGGTCAGGGACACATCACTTCCAGATCGGGACTCCCGCCCCTGCGTCGTGCGATCTGCGTGCGACATCGTGCTGTGAACGAGGGTCGCCAACGGATGGCCCGGGCTTGTGCGGCCGTTGCGCCGCTTCTTGGTTAGGCCGCGTCCCCCCGGCGTCGGGTGAGCTGCCTGGGGTTCGCTGGCGGGGCTTTTGGCAGGCTGGCGGGTCTTTGGAATCGACGGGTCCGGGCCGCGTGACTTGTACAGCAGGCCGTCACGCTGGGCGTCGCGCTCGTCAGTACCCGCGCGGGGTTGTTGCCGCAGGACCAGCCTGTGGCTCCAAGCACCGTTCCTTTCGGTACAGTGCTTGGACAGGCTCGCCGGGTCGTCCGGTCCAATGAACAGCCTGTATTGGTAGTGATAGGTCTTCTTACTGGCGGCCGTGGCCCACACGGCGAACATGGCTGCCTCGATATCAACGGTGATCAGGCTGCCGTCCGCGCCAGTCGTAGCCGCATCGGTGCCGGTCGGCACTCGGAAAGGAGTCGCCCACCATGGCCGAGAGCGAACTGTTCGAGAGGGGCCTTCAGGAGCGGCGGGATGTCCTGGGCGCTGAGTACGTCGACGCGAACCTCGCTGACACCGACGAGTTCATGATGGCCTTCCAGCGCGTCGTGACTGAGTGGGCGTGGGGGTACGCGTGGAGCAGGCCGGGTCTTGATCGCAAGACACGGAGCATGCTGAATCTTGCGATCTTGACGGCGCTTGGGCGGCCCGACGAGCTGGGCATCTACGTGAAGGGCGCGATCGCTACCGGCGTATCGGTCGACGAGATCAAGGAGATACTGATTCACGCCACCGTGTACTGCGGCACGCCAGCCCGGGCGCCAGGCCTTTCGGGCCGCGCATGAGGCTCTCCTGACAGAAGGCGAGTTGGGTCATCCCAGCTGAGCGCCCGGAACCGAGCTGCCGGGTGCGGGCAGGAGCACTCCTCGCGCCTCACCTGGTGGAACTTGACACATCCGGCATGCCCCCGTTCACGGGCGCGATGTCCTCGCCGCAGCACCCTAGGCTATGGTTCTTCGGCCTGGACCGGAGCATTTACGGCCACATGCATATCCGCCGGAGGCAGGCGCGGCAACTCGGGCGCCAGACAGCCAAGCTGACCAGGCCGAAGCCGTCGGCTCGCGGCTAAGAGTCGGCTTCCCAGCCGCCGTCTGAATGCAAGGCGCACGGTCGTGTTTCAGGCGGTCGATGTTCCGGACATTAGCCTTTGGCCATGCCGGTCGCTTCGATGATTCTGAAGGGCGAGGCCGTGGCGATGACACGGTGTACGACGAGACCCGCCGATGTGATCAGCTCGACCCACTGCTTTCGCGATCTGAGGCGGCCACCGGTTGTCACCAGCATGTTGAGGTCTGAGAATGCGGCTGCCCTCTCACTGGTGCCGCTCTCCACGACTTGCTCGATCACCAGCAGCTTGCTTGCCGAATTCATGACACTGCGGATGTTCCCCAGGACGTGCCGGCATTCTTCGTCGGAGTGGTCCATCAGAACTGACTTGATCAGGTAGGCGTCAGCGTCGGCGGGCACGGCATCCAGGTAGCTTCCGCCCATTGTGGCGCAGCGGGCTTGCAGATCAGCCGCTTCGAGCACTGCGCCGGCCCCGGCGACGACATGGGGCAGATCAAAGACGATGCCCCGCGGGCGCGGGTGCGCGCTAAGAATATGCGCCAGCAGGGATCCATCCGCGCCGCCGATATCGGCTATCAGCGGGAACTGACTGAAGTCGTACGCCGCCGCGATGGCCGCTGCCGCACGGCGCGACAGAGCGGACATGGCGGCATTGAAGATCTCTGTCTCCTCGGGCCGGGTTGCTCGGTACTGCCAGACATCTTCGCCGTACCGGCGCACCATGGCGTTCTCGCCCGTAGTCACCGCACCGTGCAGGTCGCCCCACGACGCCCAGTGGTAGTCGCAACCCACGAACGCGGGCCACCCGGCCACCGACCGCGGGTGATCACGGCGCAGAAGCTCCGACATCGCCGTGGAGCGGAAATGGCCGGGCTCGGTTTCCTCGAAGACGCCGACGGTCGACAGTGCCCTCAGCAGACGGCATAGCGCGTCCCGGTCCACGCCAGCTTCGCTGGCCACGTCCTCCAGCGGACGAGGCTCACCGCCCAGACGATCCCCCAGCCCGAGCCGTACCGCGACATGGATAGCCTGGGTGGTCTGGTAGCCATTCACCAGCTGAAGAAGCACAGCGCCTGGATCGTCGTAAGGCTCAGGCATGGCTAACCTCCGGGACGTTCAGATGCCTCGCCATAATACGTTTGCTGGCTTCCAGGAGAGCCTCGGCCAAGACCATCTCCCACATCTACCGCACCTTGCGCAAGGCGCTGGCCGACGCCGTGGACGTCGACCGGGTGCTCGCCGCCAACCCGGCCGCGCGGTCGAAACGTCCGGAGTGCCAGCGCAGAACCCCGGCGGATCTGGACCGTTGAGCACCTGGCAATGTTCCTCGCCGAAGCCGACTCGCACCGGCTAACACCTCGATTCCCGGTGCGGTAATTGAGTTGAGGTTTCTCTCGGCGTGCTGATCATCGTGGCGGGAACCGGAACCTGAGCTTGCGGTCGTCCCACCACGGGATGGGGACTTCAAGATCGGCGAACCCG
>JBPCKO010000119.1:0-5031 GCA_051004215.1 Streptosporangiaceae bacterium
CCTAACCTTTCCGCAGGAAGGTTTTTGGCCCCCCTTGCCATGGCGGGGGGATCCGACGTGTTCCGGCCGAATATCCTGGTAGCAGGGATGCCCGGGCCGACGGGGAACTGGCGCAGCCACGGCAACCAGGCAGGTGAGGATGACATCGGCTGACAAACAGCGGCAGGCGGTCGCTCAGGGCGCCGGGCCGGAAAACCAGCCGGCCGGGCCGGCCGGCCGGCGTTCAGGCCGGGACCGTCCGGGCCGACGGGCCGAACAGCACGGGCATCAGCACCGCGACGTGTCCGGCGGCTGGCTGCGCCCGGCCGTGTTCGGCGCGATGGACGGCCTGGTGACCAACGTCTCGCTGATCTCGGGCGTGAGCGGCGGCAGCGCCAGCCACGGCGCGATCGTCCTGACCGGGCTGGCCGGGCTGGCGGCGGGCGCCCTGTCCATGGCGACCGGCGAGTTCGTCTCCGTGTCCTCCCAGAACGAGCTGGTCGGGGCCGAGGTCAACAAGGAGCGGCACGAGCTCGCGACCAACCCCGAGGTTGAGGCCAGGGAGCTGGCCGCGGTGCTGACCCAGCGGGGCGTCGATCCCGACCTGGCCCAGCAGGTCGCCGTCCAGGTCGGCCGCCGGCCGGAAGAGGCGCTCCGCATGCACGTGCGCGAGGAGCTGGGGGTCGACCACCACGACCTGCCCTCGCCCGGGGTCGCGGCCGGGGCCTCCCTGGTCACCTTCGCCGTCGGCGCGCTGATCCCGCTGCTCCCGTTCCTGCTGGGGTTCAACTCGCTGCTCGTCGCACTCGTGCTGGCGGCGATCGCGGCGTTCGTCGGCGGCGGCACGGTCGCGAAGATCACCGACCGCCCGTTCCTGCGCGGGGCACTGCGCCAGCTGATCCTGGCCGCGCTGGCCACGGCCGTCACCTACGGGATCGGGCATGCGGTCGGCAGCGCGGTCGGCTGAGCCCTACCAGGCATCGCCGAAGGAGTCCTCGGCGTGGCCGCCGGAGGACAGCAACTCCAGGTCGGCCTCGACCATCATGCCGACGAGTTCGGTGAACGTGATCTTCGGCTCCCAGCCGAGGTGCTCACGGGCGGCCGACGCGTCCGCGCACAGCTTGTCGACCTCGGCGGGCCTGATGAACGCGGCGTCGGTGACCACGTGGTCGTGCCAGTCCAGGCCCGCCGCCAGGAAGGCCTCCCCGAGCAGGTCCTCGACCGAGTGGGTCACGCCGGTGCCGACCACGTAGTCGACCGGCTCGTCCCGGCCGAGCATCAGGTGCATGGCCCGCACGTAGTCTCCGGCGAATCCCCAGTCCCGGCGGGCGGACAGGTTGCCGAGCCGGATCTGGCGCTCGTAGCCCAGCTTGACCTTGGCCACGCCGAGGGAGATCTTGCGGGTCACGAACTCGGCTCCCCGCCGGGGCGACTCGTGGTTGAACAAGATCCCGGAGACCGCGAACATCCCGTAGGACTCGCGGTAGTTCTGGGTCAGGAAATGCCCGTAAGCCTTGGCCACCCCGTACGGGCTGCGCGGGTGGAACGGGGTCTGCTCGGTCTGCGGCGACTCCCTGACCATGCCGAACATCTCGGACGACGACGCCTGGTAGAACCTGATCTGCCCGCGCCCCGGGCTCCGCGAGGCGCTGATGCCGCTGCAGACCCTGATCGCCTCCAGCACCCGCAGCACCCCGAGACCGGTCACCTCTCCGGTCAGCTCGGCCTGCTGCCAGGACATCGGCACGTAGCTGATCGCCGCGAGATTGTAGACCTCGTCAGGTTGCACCCGCTCCACCGCGGAGATCAGGCTGCCCTGGTCGAGCAGGTCGCCGCGGATCAGCCGGACGTCGCCGAGCAGCTGGCGCAGCTGGCGCACCCGGGGATTCTGCTGGCCGCGGACCAGGCCCCAGACCTCATACCCCTGCGCGGTCAGGTACTCGGCCAGGTAGGAGCCGTCCTGGCCCGTGATGCCGGTGATCAGCGCGCGTCGTGACAGGGCTGCCTCCCTGGTTGCTGGCCTGCCGGGCTGACCGGCCCGTATGCGCGGCAGCATATCGACCATACTCCCGGGTAACATCCGGCACCGGCCGCCTTGTACCCCCTGAGGCGGCCTGATCCGGCCTCGCCCGGGGTACACCGGTCTGGTGCGTAAGGCGCTCAGGTGGCCAGTGATAATGTCGCAGCCAGCGGGGTCAGCGAACGCGGGGGGTCCGGGGGGCGGCCACCGGGCCGGCATGGTGGCCTGAGGTCGGCGCGCCGCGGCCGGCCCGCCCGACAAGGAGGCAAGACCCGCGTGACCACAGCGACCGATGACGCGAGCGATGAGCGGCCGCTGCGGGTGGTCCTGCTCTCCTACCGGAGCAAGCCGCACTGCGGCGGCCAGGGCATCTACCTGCGGCACGTGTCCCGCGAGCTGGCCGCCCTCGGCCACCAGGTCGAGGTCTGGTCCGGCCAGCCGTACCCGGAGCTGGAGCCGGGCCCGAAGCTGGTGACGCTGCCCAGCCTCGACCTGTACCGCGACGAGGATCCGTTCCGCACGCCGCGGCCGGGCGAGATCAGGGACTGGATCGACCTGCTCGAGGTCGGCATGATGTGGACCGCCGCCTTCCCCGAGCCCCTGACCTATTCGATCAGGGCGCTGCGGGCGCTGCGGGCCCGCAGCGGCGAATTCGAAATCGTGCACAACAACCAGGTGCTCGCCTACGGCCTGCACGGCATTCCCCGGCTCGGCCTGCCCCTGGTGACGAGCATCCACCACCCGATCAGCGTGGACCGGCGGATCGAGCTGGCCCAGGCGAAGGGCTTGTCCCGGATCACCAAGCGGCGCTGGTACTCGTTCGTGCGGATGCAGGCCAGGGTGGCCAGGCGGGCCGGCCCGGTCATTACCGGCTCCGAGTCGTCGCGGGATGACATCCTGCGCGACTTCAAGGTCCCGCCGGCCAACGTCAGGGTCGTGCCGCTCGGCGTCGACACCAGGTTGTTCCGCCCGGGCCAGGGGCCGCGGGTGCCGGGCAGCATCATCGCGGTGGCCAGCGCCGACTCGCCGGTCAAGGGGATCCCCACCTTGCTGCGGGCGTTCGCCAAGCTCGTCACCGAACGCGACACCACGCTGACCATAGTCGGCAAGCCCGCTCCGGGCGGGCCGACCGAGAAGCTGATCGGCGAGCTGTCACTCGGCGACCGGGTCAGGTTCGTCACCGGGATCAGCGACACCGAGCTGGCCGAGCTGGCGGCGCGCACCGAGGTCGCCGTCGTGCCCTCCCTGTACGAGGGATTCTCGCTGCCCGCGGTGGAGCACATGGCCTCGGGCACCCCGCTGGTCGCGAGCAGGACCGGCGCGCTGCCCGAGGTTGTCGGCGACGCCGCCCGCCTGGTCAAGCCGGGCGACCCGGAGGACCTGGCCGCCGCGATCGCCCTGCTGCAGGATTCGCCGGCCGAGCGGGAACGCCTGGCCGCACTGGCTCTGCACCGGGTCAGGGAGCGCTTCGCCTGGCCCGCCGTGGCCCGGGCCACGGTCTCCGAATACCGCCGCGCGATCGCCGCCTTGCCGACCGCTCCCCATGCTGACCGTTGATTTCGGGCGGCTGCCGGTCAGACCAGGCGACCGCGTGCTCGACCTGGGCTGCGGTGGCGGCCGGCACGCGTTCGAGGCGGGCCGCCGGGGGGCCAGGGTGGTCGCGCTGGACACCGACGGGGCCGAGCTCGAGCGGGTCACCGCCACCTTCGCCGCGATGGCGCAGGCCGGCGAGCTGCCCGACGGCGCGGCCGGGCGCGCGGTGACCGGCGACGCCACCGCGATACCGTTCCCGGACGGCGCGTTCGACCGGGTGATCGCGGCCGAGGTACTGGAGCACCTGCCCGCCGACCAGGTCGCGATGTACGAGATCGCGCGGGTGCTGCGCCCCGGCGGGATGGCCGCGGTCACCGTGCCGGCCTGGCTGCCCGAGCGGATCTGCTGGCGCCTGTCGGACGACTACCACAACGTCGAGGGCGGCCACATCAGGATCTTCACCCGGCGCGAGCTGGACGCCAAGCTGACCAGATCCGGGCTGACCGTGACCGGGCACCACCACGCGCACGGGCTGCACTCGCCCTACTGGTGGGTCAAGTGCGCGGTCGGCGTGCGCAACGACGACCATCCGCTGGCCAGCGCGTACCACAAGATCCTGGTCTGGGACATCATGCGCAAGCCCGCGCTGACCAGATACGCCGAGCAGGCCCTGAACCCGGTCATCGGCAAGAGCCTGGTCGTCTACGCGGACAAGCATGCGGCCGCCTGAGGACACCAGGCGGTCCCGTGCGGCCGCCTGGGTACCGGAGGTAGCGGGCATCCTCACCGCCGGCCAGATCATCGAGACCGGCCGGGCGATCGCCGCCGTCCAGCGGGGCGACGGCTCGATCGGCTGGCCGGACGGGCACGTGGACGCCTGGAATCACATCGAGTGCGCGATGGCGCTGAGCGTCTGCGGGCTGCGGGACCCGGCCAGGCGCGCCTACGAATGGCTGCGGTCGGCCCAGCGCCCCGATGGCTCCTGGCGCAAGCAGATGCCGACCGGCGCGGCCGACCTGACCACCGAGAGCAACCACGCCGCCTACTGCGCGGTCGGGGTCTGGCACGAGCTGCTGGTCAGCCGGGACGAAGGCTTCGCCCGGCGGATGTGGCCGGTGGTGAAGTCGGCCATGGACTTCGTGCTCGGCCTGCAGACCAGGCGCGGCGAGATCATCTGGCGGCGGGCCGCCGACGGCACCCCGGACAGCTACGCTCTCCTGGCCGGCAGCGCGAGCATGTACTCGGCCCTGCGCTGCGCGATCGCGCTGGCCGAGTACCTGACCGAACCGCAGCCGGACTGGGAGCTCGCCGCCGACCTGCTCGGCCACGCCGTGGCCCGGCATCCCGAGGCGTTCGCGGACAAGAGCAGGTTCTCGATGGACTGGTACTACCCGGTGCTCGGCGGACCGGTCCGCGGCGACCGGGAGCGGGGGCAGCTGGGGGCGGGGTGGGGGAGCTGCGTCGTTCCCGGATTCGGGGTGTGCTGCGTTAACGACGAA
>JBPCKO010000120.1:0-14448 GCA_051004215.1 Streptosporangiaceae bacterium
GATGGGGCCAGACCCGGCGGTCGCCGCGGTCCGGCTCGCCGTCCGCCGGAGCCTGGCCGCGCTGCCCGACGGCGGGCTTGTGCTCGCGGCGTGTTCCGGCGGTCCCGACTCGCTTGCCCTGGCGGCGGCCCTGGCCTTCGAGGGGCCCAGGACCGGCCGTCGGGCCGGCGCGGTGACCGTCGACCACGGCCTGCAGGCGGGCTCGGCCGCCCAGGCGGCGCGCGTCACCGCGGCGCTGCGGGATCTCGGGCTTGACCCGGTACATCAGGTCAGGGTCCAGGTCGCGGGCCGGGCCGACGGGCCGGGGTACCCCGGTCCCGAGGCGGCGGCCAGGCAGGCCAGGTACGCGGCCCTGGAGGCGACCGCGGTGCAGTGCGGAGCGGCGGCCGTCCTGCTCGGGCACACCCTGGACGACCAGGGCGAGACCGTGCTGCTCGGGCTGGCCAGGGGTTCGGGCGCCCGGTCGCTGGCCGGCATGAGCGCCGTGTCCGGGCGGTACCGGCGCCCGCTGCTCGGCTTGCGCCGCGAGCAGACCGGGGCCGCCTGCGCGGCGCTTGGCCTGGCGCCGTGGCAGGACCCGCAGAACAGCGATCCGGCCTTCGCCAGGACCAGGGTCAGGCTCAGCGTGCTGCCGCTGATGGAGGAACAGCTCGGCCCCGGCATCACCGAGGCGCTGGCCAGGACGGCGAGTGCGTTGTGGGCCGACTCCGACGCCTTGGACGAGCTCGCGGCGCAGGCCTGCGCCGGCTTGATGGCCAGCTGGCCCGCGGCCGGCCCTGGCCCGGCCCCGGCCGGTCAGCGGACGCTGGACGTGCCGGGCCTGACCGCGCTGGCGAGTGCGGTGCGGACCAGGGTGCTGCGCCGGGCCGCAATCGCGGCGGGCTCGCCGCCGGGCTCGCTGGGTGCGGTTCATGTCGGCCAGCTGGACGCGCTGGTCACCGACTGGCACGGCCAGCAGGCCGCTGACCTGCCGGGCGGCGTGAGGTGCCGGCGGCGGTATGGCAGGCTGCATTTCACCACCCGACCCTGAACGGAGACCGTCGTGGACGCCACTGACATGGGTGCTGACCTGCTTGATGTGCTGATCGCGGAGGAGCAGCTGCAGGCCAGGATCGCCGAGCTGGCGGCGCAGATCGACGCCGATTACGCTGGCCGCGAACTCATTCTGGTCGGCGTGCTCAAGGGCGCGGTCATGGTGATGGCCGACGTGGCCAGGGCGATGCACCTGCCGGTGAGCATGGACTGGATGGCGATCTCGTCCTATGGCTCAGGCACGACCTCATCGGGGGTCGTGCGGATCCTGAAAGACCTCGACGCCGACATCAGCGGGCGGCACGTGCTGGTCGTCGAGGACATCGTGGACTCCGGCCTGACCTTGTCCTACCTGGTGCACAACCTGGAATCGCGGGACCCGGCCTCGGTGGCGGTGTGCGTGCTGCTGCGCAAGCGCGCGGCCGCGCAGATGGCGGTGGACGTGGCCTACACCGGCTTCGAGATCGAAGACGAGTTCGTGATCGGCTACGGTCTCGACTACGCCGAGCGGTACCGCAACCTGCCGTTCATCGGCACGCTGGCCCCGCACGCCTACGCGGCGGGCGGTTTGCTGGCCAGCGAGGGGAACACATCGGAAGTTGAATAGCGTTGACATGGGGTAGAGGCGGAGCATAGGGCACGCGGCTTCCTGAAGTGCCGCCTAGGTGCCGGTGCGAGCCGGCGCGGTGTACCGTCGGTTCTCGCGCGTCATTCGCGCGAGAACGGGAATATCGCGCTTAGGAAAGCTCGGACGAACTGCGCTCCTGCCGGTTGGCGGCGGGACACGAGGCTCGGCAGGAGGTACCGGCCCGGCTCGCCCGGGCCGTTAATCGATGGATCTGAAGCGCATCTTCCGCAGCTGGATGCTCGTCATCTTGCTGGTCTTCGTGCTCCTCATCGTGGTACTGAAGTTCACTGGCTCGAACCAGTACCGCCAGGTGCCGACCTCGCAGGTCATCAAGCTGGTCACGTCCGGCCAGGTCAGGTCCGCGATTCTCAACGTCCCGACCCAGGTGGTCCAGGTGACGACGAACGGCGGGCAGAACTTCGAGGCGACCTGGGTCGGTAACCAGGACAATCAGATCGCCCACACGCTGGGGCTCCACGGCACGTCCTATGACGTGAAGGACCCGCAGGGCAACTCGCTGCTGAACGTCCTGCTCGGCTGGCTGCCGTTCATCGTGATCTTCCTGCTCTTCTTCGTCTTCATGAATCAGATGCAGGGCGGCGGCTCGCGGGTCATGAACTTCGGCAAGTCGCGAGCCAAGCTGATCACCAAGGACACCCCGAAGACCACGTTTGCTGACGTGGCCGGCGCGGATGAGGCGATCGAGGAACTTGAGGAGATCAAGGAGTTCCTGCAGACGCCGGCCAAATTCCAGGCCATCGGGGCCAAGATTCCCAAGGGCGTGCTGCTGTACGGGCCTCCGGGCACCGGCAAGACGCTGCTGGCCAGGGCCGTGGCCGGCGAGGCGGGCGTCCCGTTCTACTCGATCTCCGGCTCTGACTTCGTCGAGATGTTCGTCGGTGTCGGTGCCTCCCGCGTCCGCGACCTGTTCGAGCAGGCCAAGGCCAACGCGCCCGCGATCGTGTTCGTGGACGAGATCGACGCGGTCGGGCGGCACCGCGGGGCGGGCTTCGGCGGCGGCCACGACGAGCGCGAGCAGACGCTGAACCAGCTGCTGGTCGAGCTGGACGGCTTCGACACCAAGGGCGGCGTGATCGTGATCGCCGCGACCAACCGGCCGGACATCCTGGACCCGGCGCTGCTGCGGCCGGGCCGGTTCGACCGCCAGATCGTCGTGGCTCAGCCCGACCTGGCCGGCCGCAAGGGCATCCTGCGCGTGCACGGGCGGGGCAAGCCGTTCACGCCCGACGTGGACCTGGACGTCATTGCCCGCCGCACGCCCGGGTTCACCGGTGCGGACCTGGCCAACGTGATCAACGAGGGCGCGCTGCTGACCGCGCGCTGGAACCAGACTCAGATCGCGATGGCCTCGCTGGAAGAGGCGATCGACCGGGTCACCGCCGGGCCTAAGCGCAAGAGCGTGCTCCTGTCGGAGAAGGAACGCAAGATCATCGCCTACCACGAGGGCGGGCACGCGCTGGTGGGGCACGCGATGCCGCACGCCGATCCGGTGCACAAGATCACGATCATCCCGCGCGGCCGGGCCCTCGGCTATACCGCCGCGGCCCCCACGGAGGATAAGTTCCTGGTCAGCCGGGCCGAGATGATGGACCAGCTCGCGATGCTGCTGGGCGGCCGGGCGGCCGAGGAGATGGTCTTCCACGAGCCCACCACCGGCGCCGCCAACGACATCGAGAAGGCGTCCCAGATCGCCAGGGGCATGGTGACGGAGTACGGCATGAGCGAGCGCCTCGGCGCCCGCAAGTTCGGGTCCGGCGACTCCGAGCCCTTCCTCGGCCGGGAGATGTCACACTCGCGCGACTACTCAGAAGAGATCGCCTCGGCGATCGACGACGAGGTCAGGCGGCTGATTGAGTCGGCCCACGACGAGGCCTGGGACGTCCTGGTGCACTACCGGGACGTGCTGGACAACCTGGTGCTGCAGCTGATGGAGCACGAGACGCTGTCGCGGAACCAGGTGCTGGAGATCTTCGCCCCGATCACCAAGCGCCCGTCGCGCGGCTCGTACACCGGCTACGGCAAGCGGATGCCGTCGGACCGGCCGCCGGTGCTCACGCCCAAGGAACTGGCCCTGACCGCGGCCAGCGACGGCAAGGAACTGCCGGTCGGCGGCAACGGCCAGGCCCCGAACCTGTCCAAGGGCTACTCCTCGACCATGGGTGACCCGTTCGGCCTGGGCGGCTCGTTCGGGGCCGGCGGCCAGGAGCCCGGCGACCCGCGCGGAAGCTAATCCGATATCACGGTGAACGACTCAGTTGACCTGCCGCGGATCGAGGCGGCGGTGCGGGAGATCCTGCTCGCGATCGGCGAGGACCCGGACCGCGATGGCCTCACCGACACCCCGGCCCGGGTCGCGCGAGCCTATGCGGAGCAGTTCGCCGGGCTGAGCCAGCATCCGAAGGACGTGCTGACCACGGTCTTCGATGCCGAGCACGACGAAATGGTGCTGGTGCGCGATATCGAGATGTTCTCGACCTGCGAACACCACCTGACGCCCTTCTTCGGGCACGCCCACGTCGGCTACATCCCGAACGAGCAGGGTCAGCTCACCGGGCTTTCCAAGCTGGCCCGGCTGGTCGATGTTTATGCCCGGCGGCCGCAGGTACAGGAGCGGATGACCAGCCAGATCGCCGACTCGCTGATGGAGGTGCTGGAGCCCCGAGGGGTTATCGTGGTCGTGGAGGCCGAGCATCTGTGCATGGCGATGCGCGGCGTCCGCAAGCCGGGAGCCCAGACAGTCACCTCCGCCGTCCGCGGCTGCTTCCGCAGTTCGGACGGCACCAGGGCGGAGGCCATGAGCCTGCTCATGAACCGCCATTAGCGCCTGGAAGGGATTCGTCCGCACGCGCAGCCGTTTATCACTACGCTGTGGCCCGTGAGCAGGGGCCGGACATACATGTCGGAGATGACGGACCTTACCGGGCCAGGACCGGCAGAGCCCAGAACCGGAACCAAGCAGCGGCCAGAACGGCCGGCTGCGGCTGAGGCAGCCGCCGACCGCGAGCCGGACCAGGCTCCCGACCGGTCCGCCCAGGACCGGCCAGCCGAGCGTGCGCCAGGCCCGCGGCCGGTGGATCGCCGGACGCAGCGGCGCTGGGTGCCGATCGTCTCGGGCTGGCTGGTCTTCCTGCTCGGCCTGGCCGACGTGGTCCTCGGCATCACCGCTCCCGGCAGCCACCTGCACGCCAGGCTGCAGGGCCTGCCCGTGGTGGTGCCGGGCACCGTGGCCGCCCTGACCAGGACCGCCGACATCATCATCGGGCTGCTGTTGCTGATGCTGTCGCACGGCTTGCGGCGTCGCAAGCACCGCGCCTGGCAAGAGGTGATGGGGCTGCTGATTGCCAGCGCGCTGATCGCCCTGGCCCACGCGACCTACCTGCTCACCCACCAGCGCCATGCGGACGCGGTCAAGGTGGGCGTCGGGTTCGTGATCTTGCTGCTGCTGATCGGGGCGGGGACCGCGCTGCGCCGGCAGTTCTATGCGGTCGGCGATCCGCGCACCAGGTGGCGCGCGGTTGGCGCGCTGATCGGACTGCTCATCACGGACGTGCTGATCGGCGTGGGGTACCTGTCGGGCCCGGCCGATCTCCGCGTCGGGTACGCATTCTCCGAGAAGCTCCAGACGGCGCTCAACGGCCTGGTCGGCGCGGCCGGCCCGGTTGCCTTCGGCCCGCACGACCTGCGCGGCGACTTCTTCGCGACCCTGATGGGGGCGCTCGCCTTCGTCACCGTGATCATCACCGCGCACCTGTTCCTGCGGCCTGCCGAGCCGCAAGGCCGGCTCGGCGTCAGCGACGCGGTCCGGATCAGGACGCTGCTCGACAAGCACGGGGACGGCGACTCGCTCGGCTATTTCGCGCTGCGCCACGACAAGAGCGTGATCTGGTCCCCGACCGGCAAATCCTGCATCGGCTACCGGGTGCTGTCGGGCGTGATGCTCGCCAGCGGGGACCCGCTCGGGGACCGGGAGGCCTGGCCCGGCGCGATCGGCGCATTCCTCGACATGGCGGCTAAGCACGCCTGGGTTCCCGCGGTGATCGGCTGCAGCGAGCAAGGCGCCGAGGTCTGGTGCCGGGCCGGCGACCTGAGCGCGCTCGAGCTGGGCGACGAGGCGGTCGTGAACGTCCCCGAATTCTCATTGCAGGGCCGTTCGATGCGCAACGTCAGGCAGATGGTCACGCGAGTGTGCCGGGCCGGGTACGTGGCCGAGGTCCGCCGGGTCGGTGACATACCCCCCGAGGAGATCTCCCGGCTGGTCAGGCAGGCCGATACCTGGCGCGGCAACCCGACCGAGCGCGGTTTTTCCATGGCCCTCGGGCGGATCGGCGGATCAGGGGACGAGCGTTGCGTGCTCGCGACCGCGACCCAGGAGGGCGTGCTGAAGGCCCTGCTGCACTTCGTGCCGTGGGGTGAGGACGGTCTCTCGCTCGACCTGATGCGCCGGGACAAGTCGGCCCAGCCGGGACTGAACGATTTCATGATCGCCGAGACCATCAAGGCCGCACCCGACCTCGGCGTCCGGCAGATATCGCTGAATTTCGCCGCGTTCCGGGCCGCGCTCGAGCGCGGCGAGCGAATCGGGGCTGGCCCGATCACCAAGGCCTGGCGGCGCGTCCTGCTGTTCTTGTCCCGCTGGTTCCAGATCGAGTCGCTGTACAAGTTCAACGCGAAGTTCGCCCCGCAGTGGATGCCGAGGTTCATGGTCTTCGCCTCGGCTAGGGACGCGGTCCGGGTTGCGCTCGCCGCCCTGGAGGCCGAGGCGTTCCTGGTCTGGCCCAAGGTGGAGGCCCGCCGGGCCGTGCGGCTGGTCCGCAATGCGCTGACCCGGCCTGACCGGCAGCGGGCGGCCCGCGAGCGCGCCTGACGCCACCCAGCGGCCTGGCGGCCTGTCCCGGCTCCAGCCGCGCGGCCCTGGTGCTTGTAGATTGACGCGCATGGCCGCTAGCTCCGTTCGTCTCGCGGGTCTGCCCGCCGCGAACCGGTGCCTGGTCATGGGCGTGGTCAACGTCACCCCCGATTCCTTCTCCGACGGCGGCCTGTGGTTCGGCCCGTCGGACGCGATCGCGCACGGGCTCGAGCTGGCCGCGGCCGGGGCCGACATCGTGGACGTGGGCGGCGAGTCGACCAGGCCAGGCGCGCTGCGGATCAGCGAAGACGAGGAGCTGCGCCGGGTCGGCCCGGTGGTGGCCGAGCTCGCGGGCGCGGGGATCGCGGTCAGCATCGACACCATGCGCGGGCGGGTCGCCGAGCGGGCTCTCGCGGCGGGCGCGGCGATGGTCAACGACGTCAGCGGCGGCCAGGCCGACCCCGCGATGGCCGGGCTGATCGCGTCGGCCGGGGTCCCGTTCGTGGTGATGCACTGGCGTGGCTACAGCGAGCGGATGTACGAAAAGGCGCACTACGGCGACGTCGTCAAGGAGGTCAGGGCCGAGTTGTCGGACCGGGTCGCCGCGCTGGCCCGGGCCGGCATCGACCCGGCGCAGCTGATCATCGACCCGGGTCTCGGTTTCGCGAAGCAACCCGCGCATAACTGGACGCTGCTGAGCCGGCTGCCCGAGATCGCCGGCCTTGATCACCCGGCCGCACCGTTCCCGGTGCTCGTGGCGGCCTCCCGTAAGGGCTTCCTCGCGCGCTTGCTCGGCCCAAGCCAGGACGAACCACGCCCGTTCGCCGGCTGCGACGCCGCGACGGTCGCCCTGACCACCCATGCGGCCCTGGCCGGGGCCTGGTGCGCGCGGGTGCACGCGGTGCCGGGCAACGCCGACGCCGTGCGGGTGGCGGCGCGGCTAGCCCAGGAGGCCAGGCCGTGAACTTCCTGGACAAGATCGCCATCACCGGGCTGCGCGGCTACGGCTACCACGGGGTGCTCCCGGCCGAGCGCGAGGCCGGCCAGGAGTTCGTCGTGGACGCCGTGGTCTGGCTGGACACCAGCCCGGCCGCCGCCTCCGACGACCTGTCGGCCACGGTCAACTACGCCGCCCTGGCCGGCCGCCTGGCCGGCCTCATCTCCGGTGAGCCGGCCGACCTGATCGAGACGCTCGCCCAGCGCCTGGCCGCGATCTGCCTGGACGACCCGCGGGTCCGGCATGCCGAGATCACCGTGCACAAGCCGCAAGCTCCGGTCGGGGTGCCGGTGACCGACGTGAGCGTGACGATCCGCCGGAGTCGCCCGTGAGCACCCCGGCTGGCCCGGCCAGGCCCGTCGTGCTGGCCCTGGGCAGCAACCTCGGCGACCGGCTGGCGAACCTGCGGGCCGGCCTGACCGTGCTGACCGCGGGCGGCGAGATCACCGTGACCGCGGTTTCGCCGGTCTACGAGACCGCGCCCGTCGGCGGCCCCGACCAGCCCGAGTACCTGAACGCGGTGGTGCTCGCGAGGACCTCGCTCCCGGCCCGCGCGGTCCTGCGCGCGGCCCAGGCGGCCGAGCAGGCACTCGGCCGGGTGCGCGCGGCCAGGTGGGGCCCTCGGACCCTGGACGTGGACGTGATTACGGTAGGCGAGGAGCGCAGCGACGACGCCGAGCTGACGCTGCCGCACCCGAGGGCTCGCGAGCGCGCGTTCGTGCTGGCGCCCTGGCTCGACGCCGATCCGGCCGCGACGCTGCCCGGCGACGGCCCGGTGGCCGCCCTGGCCCGCAAGCTCGGCCGGGCCGGAGTCAGGCGCCGCGACGACCTGAGCCTGGCGGCGGCCGGGCCGCCCGCGGCGGAACGGGAGCGGTGAATTCTGCGATGGAGCCGACCAAGCCCTGGAACCTGGTGGCGATCGCCGTAGTCAGCGCGGCGGCGGCCTGGATCGTGGTCCGGCTGAACTTCTCCAGCCTCGCGCCGCTGCCCTGGACGGCCGTGCCCGCGCTGCTGCTGCTCGCGACCGGCGAGTTCGGCTTCGCCCGCAACCTCGGGCCGCGGCTGCACGGCCGGCCCGGCGCTAAGCCGATCCAGCCGATGGCCGTTCCGCGGGTGGTCGCGCTGGCCAAGGCCAGTTCGGTGGCCGCGGCCGCGATCGGCGGCCTGGCTCTCGGCTTCCTGATCTATACGCTGCCGTCGCTGAGCAGGCCGGTGCCCGGGCACGACGCGATCGCGGCGGCAATTACCTCGCTGGCCGCGCTCGCGCTGCTGCTGGCCGCCCTGTACCTGGAGCGCGCCTGCCGCGCGCCGGAGCCGCCGGACGATGAGAATGATGACCAGCCGTCGGCGAACGGGCAGCACGGGCGCCGCCGCTGACCGCCGTCGGCCGGGCGGCCGGGACCGTCGCGGCCCGCTGACCGCCGGTCACCGGCATGACCAGGCCCTGACTATGCTCGACCGGACGGCCGGTACCGGCGAGGACTGGATCGATGCATGCGAGATGACGACCACAGGGCGGCGGGGGGCCGCGGCGCCGGCCCGGGCCTAGCCCACCCGGCCCAGCTCGCGGTCGGGGTGATCGGCGCGGGCCGGGCCGGCACGGCCATGGCCGCGGCGCTGGGCCGGGCCGGCCACCGGGTCGTCGCCGCGTCCGCGGTGTCGCAGGACTCGCTGAACCGGATCAGCCGTAGCCTGCCCGGGGCGCGGGTGGCCAGTCCCGAGGAGGTTGCCGAGGCGGCCGCCCTGGTGCTGCTCACCGTGCCCGACGATGCCCTGCCCGGTCTGGTCAGCGGGCTCGCAGCGACCGGAGTGCCGCTGGCTGGCCGGCTGCTGGTCCATGCCAGCGGGCGGCACGGGCTGGCGGTACTCGAGCCGGCCAGCCGCGCGGGCGCACTTCCGCTGGCCCTGCACCCGGTGATGACGTTCACCGGGCGGCCGGACGACGTGGAGAAGATGCACGGGATCTCGTTCGGGGTGACCGCCCCTGACCCGCTGCGGCCGGTCGCCGAGGCGCTGGTGGTGGAGATGGGCGGCGAGGCGGTGTTCATCGCCGAGGAGCACCGCGGTCTGTACCACGCCGGCCTGGCCAGCGCCGCGAACCATCTCGTCACGCTGGTCACGGCATCGGGCGACCTGCTGGCCAAGGCTGGCGTGCCCGACCCGGCCAAGATGCTCGGGCCGCTGCTCGGCGCGGCCCTGGAGAACGCACTGACCTTCGGCGACGCGGCGCTGACGGGCCCGGTCGCGCGCGGCGACGCCGACACCGTGGCCGTGCACATGCGGGCGATCGCGGCGGCCGCGCCGGAGTCCCTCGGTGCCTACCTCGCACTAGCCAGGCTGACCGCCGACCGGGCCCTGGCCGCGGGCCGCCTCGCCGGGGCCGATGCCCAGCGCCTGCTCGGCGTGCTGGCCGGGGACCCCGGGCCGGCCCGGTGAACCCGATCCTGGCCAGGACCAGAGCCGGGGTTGCGGCGGCCCGGACCACGCTTCGGTCCCCGGTGATCCTGGTGCCGACCATGGGCGCGCTGCACGATGGTCACCGGGCCCTGCTGCGCCGCGCCCGCGTGCTTTCCGGGCCGAACGGCTCGATCGTGGTGACCCTGTTCGTGAACCCGCTCCAGTTCGGGGCCGGGGAGGACCTGGACCGGTACCCTCGCAGTGTCGCCGACGACATCGCCATCTGCGCACGCGAGGGCGCCGACGTGGTGTTCGCGCCCCCATTTCGCCAGATGTACCCGCACGAGCAGCTGGTCCTGGTGAACCCCGGCCCGATGGGCGCCGTCCTGGAAGGGGCATCGCGGCCCGGCTTCTTCGACGGCGTACTGACCGTGGTGCTCAAGCTGATCCACCTGACCAGGCCGGACGTCGCGGTTTTCGGCGAGAAGGACGCCCAGCAGCTCGCCCTGGTGCGCCGGATGGCGGCCGACTTGAACCTGCCGGTCACGATCGACTCGGTTGCTACCGTCAGGGACTCCGACGGCCTGGCCGCCTCGAGCCGGAATCGCTACCTGTCCGACGCCGAGCGCAAGACCGCGCTGGCGCTGTGCGCCGCACTGGAGGCGGGCTCGGTGGCCGGGCCGCACGGTGCCGATGCGGTGCTGGCCGCGGCCGGGGCCGAACTGGCCGCGGCGGCCCGGGCCGACCCGCCGCTCGCGGTGGACTACCTGACGGTGGCCGATCCGGCCACCTTCGCCGCGGTCGGACCCGGGCACCGGGGCGAGGCGCTGCTGCTGGTCGCGGCCAGCGTGGGCACGACCCGGCTGATCGACAACGCCAGGCTCAGCCTCGTCCCGCCCGGCCCGGCCGCCCAGGACCACCCGTCCGGGGCCCGGCCATGATCGCCGGCCGGCTGCTCGCGCCGGCCCCCGGCTGGGTCAGGCGCGCCGACGTCGTGGTCGTCGGCTCCGGTGTCGCCGGGGTGACCGCGGCGCTCAGCGCGCACCGGGCCCGGCCCGACCGGAACATCCTGCTGGTGACCAAGTCGCTGCTGGACGACGGCTCGACCAGGTGGGCTCAGGGTGGCATCGCCGCCGCCCTCGGGCCTGGCGATTCGCCCGGGCAGCACCTGACCGACACGCTGACCGCCGGGGCCGGCCTCTGCGATCCGGAGGCGGTCCGCTCGCTGGTGACGGACGGGCCGGCCGCGGTGCGGCGCCTGATCGCGCTCGGCGCCCGGTTCGACGCGGACCCGGGCGGCGTGCTCGAGCTGACCAGGGAGGGCGGCCACCTGCGGCGCCGGATCGCGCACGCGGGCGGCGACGCCACCGGGGCCGAGATCTCCCGGGCCCTGCTGCGCGCGCTGGCCGAGGCCGGGGCGGGCGGCGACGAGGGCACCGGCATCGACGTGATCGAGCACGCCATGACCATCGACCTGCTGCGCACCGAGGACGGCCGCGCCGCCGGGCTCACCCTGCACGTGATCGGGGAGGGCCAGCAGGACGGCGTCGGCGCGGTGCACGCCCCCGCGGTCGTCCTGGCCAGCGGCGGCCTGGGTCAGGTCTTCTCGGCGACCACTAACCCGCCCGTCTCCACCGGCGATGGCGTGGCGATCGCGCTCCGGGCCGGCGCGCGGGTCGCGGACCTGGAATTCGTCCAGTTCCATCCGACCGTGCTGTGGCTCGGGCCCGGCGCCCGGGGGCGCCAGCCGCTGATCTCCGAGGCGGTGAGGGGCGAGGGCGCCGTGCTGACCGACGGTTCGGGGAACCGGTTCATGACCGGCCGGCATCCGCTGGCCGACCTGGCCCCGCGCGACGTGGTCGCACTGGCGATCACCCGGCGGCTGGCCGAGCGGCCCGGCGGGATCGGCGACCACGTATTCCTGGACGCCCGGATGATCGACCGCTTCGCCGACCGCTTCCCGACCATCAATGCATCGTGTGCGGCGGCCGGGATCGACCCGAGCAAGGATCCGATCCCGGTGGCTCCGGCGGCGCACTATCAGTGCGGCGGAGTCGATACCGACCTGGACGGCCGGAGCACCGTGCCCGGCCTGTATGCGGTGGGTGAGGTGGCCCGGACCGGTCTGCACGGCGCGAACCGGCTCGCCTCCAACTCACTGCTCGAGGGTCTGGTGATGGGGCAACGCGCCGCCGAGGCACTGATCGAGAACCACGGGCTGGGCAAGAGTGTCGGCGAACCGGTGAGCGCGCCACCGGTGACGGTGGCCGACCCGGCCGGCCGAGCTGTTCTCCAGGTCCAGATGAGCGCCCACCTCGGGATCGGTCGAGAACCGGCCGGGCTGGGCAGCGTCGACTTCCCGGACACTTGGCCGGCGGCAGCCGGTGAGATCAGTCGCAAGTCGGTGGAGGCGGCCAACCTGGCGCTGGTGGCTCGGGCGGTCGCCACCGCGGCGACTGTGCGCACCGAATCCCGCGGTTGCCACGTCCGGCTGGATCATCCGCAGCGGAAACTGGGCTGGGCGCAGCCGATCAGCCTCACCCTGGACGACGGGGTACTGACGGTCGCCGACCTCCGGCAGGCGGTGGCCTCATGACGGCGACCATCGACCTGGCGTCGGTCGACCGGGTGATCGAGATGGCCTTGGCCGAGGACATGGCCGATGGGCCGGATGTCACGACCGAGTCGACCGTTCCGGCCGATGCGGTGGCGACCGCGGCGCTGGTGCCGCGGGTGGGCGGCGTGCTGGCCGGGGTCGAGGTGGCCCGCCGGGTGTTCGAGCGGGTGGTCGGGGAGTCGCTACTGGCCCAGCAGGTATTGCCGGACGGCAGCCGACTCGTTCCTGGCGAGCCGGCACTGGTCGTGCAGGGCCCGACATGGGGACTGTTGACCGCCGAACGCACCGCGCTGAACCTGCTCACTCATCTGTCCGGCATCGCCACCCTGACTCGGAGCTGGGTCGACGCCGTCGCCGGCACTCCGACCGCCATCCGGGACACCCGCAAGACCCTGCCCGGACTACGGGAACTGGAGAAATATGCAGTGACCTGCGGTGGCGGCGTCAACCACCGGATGAGCCTGGGCGGCGCCGCGCTGATCAAGGACAATCATGTGCTGGCAGCCGGTTCGGTGCGGGCCGCCATCAACGCGGTCCGAGCCGTCCGCCCGGACATCGCCTTGGAGGTCGAGGTGGACACCCTCGATCAACTCGACGAGGCATTGGCGGCCGGCGCGACACTGGTGCTGTTGGACAACTTCTCGTTGTCGGACACCGCCGAGGCGGTACGTCGCACCCGCTTCGGGTATCCGGGAGTGCAGCTCGAGTCCTCCGGCGGACTCACCCTGGACCGGGCGTCAGCGATCGCCGCGACCGGCGTGGATTTCCTGGCGATCGGGGCGCTGACCCACTCCGCGCCCGCTCTCGATCTGGGGATGGACCTGCTCGAGCGCTGAGCAGCGGTCCGACCCAGGATGTTCCGATCGGTCAGTGCAGTGCGAAGCCCGCGCCGGATTGCCGACCAGGATCGTCTGCTGCGCCGGTGATCCGAGTGCGGCGCTGAAAATGATCGCCGACGGCGGGACGCCGGCGGCTTGCAGGACGGAGATCACCCAGTCGCCGGCGGTTCCGAGCTCCAGATGGATGGCGATCGGTGCTCCGGTCTCGACTGAGAACGGCCACCTCGGCCAGTCGCCGACCGAGACCGGCCGGTGTCAACTGCACCACCGATCGACCACCGGCGGCGCGGTCGGCGGCCGTTCGCGACCGGCTGCCTCCGGGTCGTCGAGCTCCTCACCGGGAAGCTGTGGAGACCGAACATCAGGTGGTCGTGGCCGTTGGTCACACCCAGATCGGCTGCCGGCAGATCGCCGAGAATCGTCCGACGGTGCCGCGGGGACCGCTCACGGTTGTCCCTCGCTCACGTGCAGGACCTCGAACCGGCGGACCCCGATTCCGCGGGCATCGAGCAGGTGTTGCGGGAGTTCGACGGATCCGGAAGAGGTGACGAACATCGTTGCCTGCCAGCTGGTCGGGTTGATGCCGGCGACCGCGGCGTGCACCGTCGGCGCGCCGACGATCGTCCGGACATCATCGGCCAGCCGGTCGGTCACCTCGATCGGATCGTCGGATTCGGTCAACTGCCGGGACCACTGAACGGCGTGCCGCACGTCCGATCCGGTCAGCTGCCCGGACGAGGAGGCCACCGGCAGCCAGCTGTGTACCCGGGGTCGACCGAAGCTCGCGATGATGTTCTGGAAGCCACCACCACCGACCAGGAAGTCCGCGGCAGCAACAGCGGACGACCAGGCGTAGAACGGTGCGTATTGATTGATCGGCGAGCCGTCGATGTCGTGCTCTCGAATGGCATAGGCCTTGAACAGCAGACCTGCTCGACCGTCCAACGCCGACCCGACTGACCGGACCCGCTTCCTGATGACGGACATGTCGTAGTCCCGGGGCAGGGTGATCGGGTAGTGCGTCAACCAGCTGGCGTCAGCCATGGTCCGTACCGTCCGCGGCTGCGGCCA
>JBPCKO010000121.1:0-9975 GCA_051004215.1 Streptosporangiaceae bacterium
TTCTCGGCCCGCCTGACCAGCAGCGCGTGCCGGGCCGCGGCCTCCTGGTACCCGGCCGAGCCGCCGGTCGCGTCGCCGCGGCGCTGTCTGGCCAGGCGCAGCGCGTCAGCCGGGTGATTGGACAGCTCGATCATGCGCACGGTGTCCAGTGCACCGTGTCCGGCGCCGCCAGGCAAGGGCCGGTCAGGCCGGTGACACGCCGGAATGACGGCGAATATACGCCGCGTAGGCCGCGTTCGTAGGCGTCGCGGCCAGCTCGTTCGCGTCGTCGTGCTGGCCCGCGGGGTACTCCCGGGAGATCAGGTCGGCCTGGACTTCCTGCAGGTGCGAGGGCGCCGCAGCGGCCGGGGCCGGCCCGGAGGCGGCCGGCACGCTCACCCCGGCCAGCACGTCGTCGGCCCGCGGGGCGGCCAGGGTGAGCACGTCACCGAACCCGGGTGCGGCCGCGTCCCTGGCCGTGAGCGCGGGCAGGTTCCAGCGCTGCTGCACGGTCTTCAGGATGGAGGTGTGGTCGAGCGGCGGGCCGCCGGCCGCGGCCCGGTACACGGTGCCCGGCGCGATCAGGGGCGAGATCAGCACGGCCGGGACGCGGACGCCGAACCTGGTGAAGTCGAAGCCGAACTCGCCCGCGGTACTGTCGGGCGGGACGGCGCCGCCGGGCGGCGGCCCGTGGTCATAGCAGCCGCCGTGCTCGTCGTAGGTGAGTACGAGCAGGGTCTGGCCCCAGGCCTGGCCGGCTCGCAGCGCCTCGTAGACATCGTGGATGAGCTGCTCGCCGAGCGCGACGTCGTAGTCCGGGTGCTGGCTGTTGCCGGTCGATGACCAACCGGGCTCGAGGAAGGTGAACGCGGGCAGTGTGCCCGCGGCGGCGGCCGCGGTGAAGTCGGCGAACTTGCCGGTCGAGCCGCCGCTCGCGGCGGCGATGTCGGTGAACGTGCGCATGGTCAGCGGCTCGGCGTCGTAGCCGTAGATGCCCCAGGTCAGGTTGTGCTGGCCGAGCAGGCCGAAGATGCTCGGCGAGGTGAACGTCCTGGTCTTGTCGTCCATGTGGCCCTGGCTGGTGGCGGCGCAGGCGAAGGCCCGGTTGGGCAGCGTCTCGGTCGGGGCCGAGGCGAACCAGTGGTCGCACACCGCGTAGCCCTTGGCCAGGGCGGACAGCACCGGCAGGGTTTCCGGCGCGTAGCAGCCCATGATGTCGTCGCCGGTCGTGCCGGGCACGATGCTCCAGCCGCTCTCGCGCGACTGCCAGCTCAGGGTGTAAGCGAAGTCCTTGACGAACCCCGCCATCGCGGGTGTGGCCGGCGTGGCGGGCGCGGTGGTGCTCCCGAACAGCTGGCTGTTGGCGGCCATGTAGCCCTCGCCCGGATCGGCGCCCGGCCGGTAATAGGGATGCGGCGAGGTCGGCTCGATCTTGAAAACGGTGACCGGCTGGCCGCTGGCCCCGGGGTTGGATTCGGTCCCGGTCAGTCCCTCGAACGGCTGGCCGGACGGCGAGACATTCCCGGATTCGGCGTACAGATAGCCGAGCAGGTGGTCGAACGAACGGTTCTCCAGCATCAGCACGACGACGTGCTCGACCGACGACAGGCCGTTGGCCATGGTTCCTCCCCTAATCCGGCCGTTGCGGTACCGGCCGCCTGAGGAGAAGTAAACCGCCATTGCGGACCCGCCGTCGCGGCCGGCAGCAAAGAATGGGCGGGGTTAGTGCGGGGTTAGTGCGCTCTGAACCCACAACCCCACCCAGTCTTTGCGGCGGAAATGGCAAAGCGGCTCGCGCCGCTCCGGGCGGGCGGCGGCCGGCCCGGGAGCGAGACGGCCCGGGCATGCGATGCTAGGCGGGCGCTGGCGGACGCCGGCCGGGCCGCGCGAGGGAGGCGGGCGATGAGAGTCACGGGCGCGGCGACGCTGAGCCAGCCGCCCAGCGTGGTGTGGTCGGCGCTGAACGATCCGGCGGTGCTGGCCCGGGCGATTCCGGGCTGTGAGCGGCTGGACGTGACGGGCCCCGGCGCGTGCGCGCTGACCGTGCTGGCGGGCATCGCCGCGGTCGCGGGTAGCTATGCGGGGAAGGCGCAGGCGGCCGAGCGGACGGCGCCCGGGCTGATCCGCGCGATCGTGTCGGGCTCGGGCAACCGGGGTCAGGTCGGCGCGGACGTTACGGTGCGGCTGGAGGCGTCAGGGGACACGGCGACCGAGGTGAGCTACGAGGCGGACATCCGGGCCCAGGGCCCGGTCGCGGCCGTGGGGCAGCAAGTCCTGGCCAGCGTCGCGAGGCGGCTGGCGAGCCAGTTCCTGGCCGGCATCGAAAGCGCGCTGTCTCGTCCGCCGGCAGACAGGGCTGGTGCTGATGGAGCCGGTGGTGCTGATGGAGCCGGTGGTGCTGATGGGACTAGTAGTGCTGGCGGTGGCGCTGATGGGGCCGGCGCTAATGGCGCCGAGGGCATCGGTAGTGCCCGGAGTGTTGGTGAGGTCGGCGAGGCTGACGGGGTTAGCGGTGTCGGCGGGGCAGGGGACGCGTCGCTTATCGACCAAGCCCGGCGGGGGATCGGGGTAACCGGAACGATGGCGTCGGCCGTGAATCGGCTGGCGCCGGGGCGGAGCGTGCGGCCGGCCGGGGACGGACTGGCGGCCGGGGACGCATTGCCGGCCGGGTACTCGCTGTGGGCCGGGGTCCGCGCCGGCCTGGTGGCCGGCGCGGCCGTCGGACTGGCCGGGATCGTCATCGGGATCCTGCTGAGTCGGCGGGCTCGCGCGGGCCGCCGCTGATGGCCGATCGGCCCGGGCGTGGGCGGCTGCGGGTCGGCATCGACACCGGCGGCACGTTCACCGACGTGGTCGCCTACGACGAGGTCACCGGCGAGTTGCTGGTCACCAAGACGCCGACCACGCCGGCCGACCCGTCGGCCGGATTCATTGACGGGCTGGTCAAGATCCTCGGCCTGGCCGGCGCCGGGCCCGAGGCACTCGCCGCGGTCTGTCACGGCACCACGATCGCGACCAACCAGCTGCTCGAGGGGAAGGTCGGCCGGCTCGGGTTCATTACGACCGAGGGCTTTGAGTTCCTGCTCGAGATCGCCAGGCAGTCCGTTCCCGACGGGTACGGCAACTCTTACTTCTGGGTCAAGCCGCCCAGGATCGTTCCCGCCAGCCTCGTGCGCACGGTGGCCGGCCGGATGGATCACCGCGGGCAGGAGTTGCGCCCCTTCGATGAGGCCGGCGCGGTCGCCGTGGCCCGCTGGTTCCGCGATCGGGGAGTGGACACGCTGGGAGTCTGCTTCCTGCACGCGTACGCGAACCCGGAGCATGAACAGGCCATGGCGCGGGTGCTGGCCAGGGAGCATCCGGACGCGGTGGTCTCGGTCTCGTCGCAGGTCCTGCGCGAATACCGGGAGTACGAACGGTCGATGACCACGCTGCTGGACGCCGCGGTCAAGCCACGGGTGGCCGGCTACCTGCGGTCGATCGGCGACCGGCTGGACGCGCTGGCCGGCGGCCCGCTGCCGCTGCTGGTGATGAAGTCCAACGGCGGCGTGCTGTCCGCGGCCGAGGTGATCGGCCAGCCGATCACGACCGTGCTGAGCGGGCCGGCCGCGGGTGCGCTCGGGGCCGCGCTGATCGCCCGCGAGGCCGGCGTGGACCGCGTGCTCACCTGCGACGGCGGCGGCACCTCGACCGACGTGGCCGTGGTGTCCGGTGGCGAGCCCGCGCTCACCACCGAGGGCCGGGTCGGCGACTACCCGTCCATGATCCCGATGGTGGACGTCGTCACGGTCGGTGCGGGCGGCGGCTCGATCGCCTGGATCTCGCCGGAGGGCGCGCTGAAAGCGGGCCCGCGCTCGGCCGGGGCCGATCCCGGCCCGGTCTGCTACGGCCGCGGCGGCCAGGATGTCACGGTCACCGACGCGCACCTGGTCCTCGGGCGGATTCCGCCGCACCTGCTGGGCGGCGAGATCCCGCTTGACCTCGCCGCCGCCCGGGCCGGCCTGGCCGGCCTCGCGGCCCGGCTGGGGCTGAGCGAGCAGGGTTGCGCCACCGGCATCCTGGAGGTCTCGGCCTGGAATCAGGCCAACGCGGTCCGCCAGATCACGGTCAAGCGCGGCCTGGACGTCAGGGACTTCACGCTGGTCACGTTCGGCGGGTCCGGCTCGCTGCTGCTCTGCCCGCTGCTGGGCATCCTGGGCGCGGCGCAGGTGCTGGTGCCGCCGAACCCCGGCAACGTATCGGCGTTCGGCCTGCTCACCGTCGACGTGCGCATTGATCAGGTGCGTACCGCGGTGCGCCGGCACGACGCGCTGGATCACGCCGCGGTGGCCGCGATCTACGCCGAGCTGGCCGCGCAGGCCGGGCAGGCCCTGGCCAGCCAGGGCTTCGACCCGTCCCGGCAGCGCCTGATCCGGTCGGCGGACCTGCGGTACTTCGGGCAGGCGTTCGAGGTCCGGGTCCCGGTCCCCGGCCCCCCGGATGACGGCGGGGACGGCGGCGGCGGCCGGGTCGTCGGCGGCGGCGGGGACGGCGGCCTAGGGAGCCAGGCCGAGTCCGGGTTCGGGCCGGCGACGGCCGAGGCGGTCGCCAGCGCGTTCCACGACGCGCACCGGGCGCTGTACGGCTACGACTTTCGCGGGGACGCCCGCCAGCACGTGGAATGGGTGAACCTGCGGGTCACCGGGGTCGGCCCGATCGGCCGGCCCGCGCTACCCGAGCTCGCGGCCGGTGACGGGAATCCGGAGCGGGCCCGCACCGGGACCCGCCCGGTCTGCTTCGGCCGTGACGAGGGCTACGCCGGCGCGGCGATCTACGACCGGGCCATGCTCGCGGCCGGCGACGTGATCGCCGGGCCGGCGGTGATCGAGGAGTACGGCGCCACCGTGCCGCTCCATCCCGGCTACCGGGCCGTCGTCGACCGGCACGGCAACCTCCGCGTCACCGCCAGCTCGTCGTCGCCGGCCGCGAGCGCCTAGCGACCTGGCCCGATGGCGACGAAGTCATCGCCCGCGCCGGCCGCCGGGGCCGCGATGACCCGGCCGGTGCTGGTCTGCACCTCGCTGACGTTCTGAGACACCGAGTTCGTGACCCACGCGCGCGAGCCGCCCGGCATGAAGGCGATCCAGATGGGGAACCGGCCGACCCGGATGTGCCGGATCACGGCGCCGGTCCTGGTGGACAGGACGCTGATGGACCGGCTCTCATTGCCGCCGGCCGGGACCCAGGCCTGCGAGCCGTCCGGGCTGAGCGCGACATCGCCCGGGAACCGGGCGACCTGGATCGTCTTCAGCACCGCGCCCGTGCGGGTGCTGATCACGCTGACCGTGTGGCGGTCGAAGTTGCTGACCCAGGCCCGCGTGCCGTCCGGGCTGAGGGTCACGTCGTCCGGCCCGGTCACGCCGTGGCCCGGGCCGGTCCTGATCGTCCTGATGAGCCGTCCTGAGCTGGTGTTCAGCACGCTGACCGTGCCGTCCCAGTAGTTCGTGATCCAGGCCGCGGTGCCCGCGCGGTTCAGCGTGACATGCATGGGCCCGGTTCCGGTCGCGTACGTAGCCAGCAGCTTGCCGGTCCTCGCGCTCAGCACGCTGACGTCGTTGGCGGCCGCGCCGGTCACCCAGACCCGGCGGCCGTCGGGAGTGATGGCGACGCCGTCGGGGCCTTTCGGCAGGCCCCGGATCGTCCTGATCACCCGCCCGCTGATGGTGCCGATCACGCTGACCGACCCGCTGCCGTTGTCGGCCACCCAGGCCGTCCGGCCGTCGGGGGTGAAGGCGATTCCCTCCGGATTCTGGCCCACCTTGATGACCCGGACCACCCGGGCCGTCCTGGTGCTGATCAGCGTGACGGTGTCGGTATTGGAATCGCTGACGTACGCGAACGGCACCCGGCTGGCCGCGGGCCGGCCGGGTGCGGCGGCTCTGGCCGCTCCGGCCGCGAGGGCGGGCCCGGCGCCGGCGGCCGGCACCGCCAGCAGCGCCGGAACCACCAGCATGGTCAGCTTGGTCAGCTTGGTCAGCTTGCGCACGATCTCCTCCAAACGTGCCCGGCCGAGCGGCCAGGGCGGTTGAGGAATAGGACGACGCGGGACCTGTGATGGTTGCGTGCATTTTGATCACCCGGTTGCTGGTGTGGCGGGCGTGACCCGCGTCAGCCGGTCGCCGGGCGCCGCGTGCTCGCGGTGCTGACCTACCTGAGGGGCGCCTGACCGTCCCTGGTGCATGAACCCAGGCAGGCAGGGCAGGGGCTAAGGCAACGACCGTCAGGCAACGGCGGAACCACGTCCGCCGAACAGGAGTGCCCTAGTGACTTCCGTACCGCAGATCATGCTCAACAACGGCCAGTTCATCCCGCAGCTCGGCTTCGGGGTCTTCCTCGTCGAACCCCAGGAAACCGTGCGGGCCGTGACGACGGCGTTCGAGACCGGCTACCGGCACATCGACACCGCCGAGATGTACGGCAACGAGCGCGAGGTTGGCGAGGCGATCGCCAAGTCCGGCCTGGACCGGTCCGAGGTCTATGTCACCAGCAAGCTGGACAACGATGCGCACCGGCCCGACGACGCGCGGAGCGCGTTCGACCAGACCCTGAAGGCGCTCGGCGTCGACTACGTCGACCTGTTCCTGATCCACTGGCCGTTGCCGATGAAATACGACGGCGACTTCGTCTCCACCTGGGAGACGCTCGGCGAGTTTTACCGGGACGGCCGGGCCCGCTCCATCGGAGTGTCCAACTTCCAGGCCGGCCACCTGGGCCGGCTGCACGCCCAGAGCGACATCCCGCCCGCGGTCAACCAGATCGAGGTCAGCCCGTACCTCACCCAGGACGAGCTGCGCCGGTTCTGCGCCGAGCATCAGATCGCGATCGAGGCCTGGTCGCCGCTCGCGCGCGGCGGGGAGCTGCTCGCCGACCCCGAGGTCGTCAGGATCTCCAAGGAGACTGGCAAGACCCCGGCCCAGGTCGTGCTGCGCTGGCACATCGAGCGCGGCGACATCGTGTTCCCCAAGTCGGTGACGCCGGCCAGGATCAAGGAGAACTTCGACATCTTCGACTTCGAGCTCTCCGGGGCCGACGTCGCCGCGATCAGCGCGCTCAACCGCGACGAGCGCACCGGGCCCGACCCGGACGCCTTCGGCGGCTGACCGCTCACTCACCACGGCTCGCCGACCGCGGGCTCGCGCCCCGCGGGCTGGCCCGCCACGAGCCGGAGCCGCCACGATACGGTCGCGTTATGACTGGTGTGCAGGCACGGACGGTGCGGGCCAACGACCTGGAGTTCGGCATCCTCGAAGCCGGGTCGGGACCGCTCGCGCTGTGCCTGCACGGGTTCCCCGACAGCGCCCACACCTGGCGGCACCTGCTGCCGGAACTGGCCGGCGCGGGCTTTCACGCCGTCGCGCCGTTCCTGCGCGGCTTCGCGCCGACCGGGATCCCGGCCGACGGCGGTTACGGCATCGCGGCTCTGGCGGCCGACGCCGTGGCCCTGCACGAGGCGCTGGGCGGGACCGGGGATGCGGTCCTGATCGGTCACGACTGGGGCGCCGAGGCCGCCTATCTGGCGGCCGCGCACGCGCCAGGCCGCTGGCGGCGCCTGGTCACGCTGGCCATCCCGCCCGCGGGCGGCGACGCGGCCCTGCTCAGCGACTACGACCAGATCAAGCGGTTCTTCTACATGTGGTTCTTCCGCGACCCGCTCAACTTCGCCCAGGGCGTCGTGGCTCATGACGACCTGGCCTTCGTGGAGCGGCTCTGGCAGGACTGGTCGCCCGGGTTCGATCCCGGCGAGCACCTGGAGTCGGTCAAGGCCTGCCTGCGCGACCCGGCCAACCTGGCCGCCGCGATCGGCTATTACCGGGCGGTCGGCGCACCGGGCGGCGGCGCGGCCGACCCGGCCAGGTACGCGGCCTACGACGAGTCGGCCGGACAGCCTGCGCCGCAGCCGACCCTGTACTTGCACGGCACCCAGGACGGCTGCATCGGCGCCGGGCTGGCCGGCCTGGCCGAGGGCTTCCTCGCGCCGGGTTCACGGAAGGTCCTGGTCGACGGGACCGGGCACTTCCTGCACCTGGAGAAGCCGCGCGAGGTTGGCGACCACATTGTCGCCTGGGTGAGCTAGACCGGCATGGGCAGGACGCTGACCAGCCAGGGCGCCGCCGATCCGGTGCTGCTCGAGATCGTCGCGGGCAGCCTGGCCTCGATCGAGAAAGAGGTCGAGACCGCGATCGGCCGGACGGCCAGGTCACCGATGATCAGGGACGCGCACGACTTCCGGGCCGGCCTCCATGACCGGCTGCTGCGCAAGCTCACCGGCCGCTCGTATAGCGCGCTCGTGCATCCGGTCGTGCGGGACTTCCCGGCCGATACGATGCGGCCGGGCGACGTGTTCTTCCACAACGACGTCTACTCCTCCGAGGGTGGCATCGGCCACCTGCCCGACCTGTGCGTGACCGTGCCGGTGTTCCACGACGCCGGGGACGGCGGCGGGCCCGGCGTGGTCGCGTTCGTGCAGGCGTTCGGGCATCACGACGATATCGGCGGCGCGGTGCCCGGCTCGATGCCGAGCCGGGCGACGAGCGTGTTCGAGGAGGGCCTGATGGTCCCGCCGATCCGGCTCTGGGACCAGGGCGTGCCGAACCAGGCCGTGCTGACGATCATGACCCGCAACTCGCGGATGCCCGAATCGCTGGCCGCCGACCTGGACGCCGAGTGCGCCGCCTGCCTGATGGGCGCGACCCGGCTGGGCGAGCTGTTCGGCCGGTACGGTCAGGACGCGGTCGAGACCTGCTTCGACGCGATCGTGGCGGGCACCACGGCGACCTTCCGCCGCGAGGTCCTGGCCAAGATCCCGGCCGGCACCTGGACCTGGGAGGACTATGCCGAGCACGATGGGGTCGACCCGCCGCGGCTGCACGTCCAGCGGATCACGCTGACCAGGACGCCGGACGACACCGCGGGCGGGCCGCGGCTGATCCTGGACTTCGCGGGCACCGGGCCCCAGGCCAAGGGCCCGATCAATCACTGCGCCGACTACGCGGACGGCAACTTCCTGGCCAAGTGGCTGGCCCCGATCCTGCGCAACCTCGCCGACAGCCCGGAACGGATGGCCGAGCTCGACGTCAACGAGGGCGTGGTCGACCTGCTCGAACTGCGGTTCCCGCCGCCCGGCACGCTGCTCACGCCGGTATTTCCGGCCCCGACCAACGCCCGCACGTTCGTGATCTTGCGGCTGCTCGGGGTGCTGGCGGGCGTGCTGGCCAAGGCGACCGGCGGCCGGATGCCCGCCGATCAGGAGACGATCAGGTACACCGGCGTGTACGGCACGGACGGGGCGGGCGAGCCGTACCTGATGCGGGAGGTGCTCGGCGGCGGCTCGGGCGGCCGCTACTACGCCGACGGGGAGGACACCATCCACGTGGTTCCCGACTCGCGGAACTTGCCCGCGGAGTTCTCCGAAGCCCGGTTTCCCTTCCTGGTCGAGCGGCTCGGCCTGGCCGTCGACTCCGGCGGGCCGGGCACGTTCCGCGGCGGCCTGGGCTACGAGAAGGTGATCAGGATGCTGACCGACGGCCACTTCATGTCGATCGCGGACCGCTCGATCCTGTCCTGCTGGGGCGTGCGCGGGGGACAGGCGGGGCGGCCGTTTGAGGTCACGATCGACCCCGGAGGAGCGGCGGAACGCCACGTCGGCGCGCTCGCCGACGACGAGTTCGTGCCGGCCGGGACACTGATCAGGATCCGGACCACGGGCGGCGGCGGCTGGGGCGACCCGCTGGAACGCGACCAGGACCTGGTCGTCCGCGACGTGGCCTGGGGCAAGGTGTCCAGGGCGGGGGCGGCCGCCGACTACGGCGTCGTGATCACCGGTCCCGACGACGAGCCGGCCGCCGACGAGGACGGGACCCGGATGCTGCGCGAGCGGATGCGAGCCCGGCGGTCAGGCCCGCAGCCGTTCTTCGACCGCGGTCCCGGCTACGCCAGGCTGGCCGGGACCGCGGCGGC
>JBPCKO010000122.1:0-9320 GCA_051004215.1 Streptosporangiaceae bacterium
GCACCGGCTCGTCCCGGCCGCCGGCCAGGCCCGCTCAGCGCCCGTCGGCCGCCAGGGCCCGGCCTCTGGCGGCCAGCCGTCCGGCGGCCAGGCCGTCCAGGCGCCGGTCCCGCATCGCCGGCTTCACCGCCGCCGTCATCCTGGTCCTGGCGGCCGGCATCACCGCGCTCGCGCTGGGCAACCGGGGCGGGGCTGGAACGTCAGGGGCCAGCGCCGCGACCTCGGCCGAAGGGGTCGCCGCGACCTGGGTGGACCGCCAGGTCAGCCACGACGCCATCGTGGCCTGCGACCCGGTCATGTGCGCCACCCTGCACGAGCACGGGTTCCCGGCCGGCCGGCTGGAGCAGATCAATCCCTCCTCGCCCTATCCGGTGCATGCCAGGGTCGTCGTCGAGACGCCGGTGATCCGGCAACAATTCGGCAGCAGCCTGGCGACCAATGTCGCGCCGGAGAGCCTGGTGACGTTCGGATCGGGCCCCCGGCAGATCGCCGTCCGGATCATCGCTCCGGCCGGCGCGGCCGCCTACCGTACGCTGCTGGCCAAAGACCTGCAGTCGCGGCGGGCGGCGGCCAGGAACCTCCTCGGCAGCGGACTGGTCACCGCCTCCCCGGCCGCGAAGGAGCAGATTCTGGCCGGCCAGGTCGACATGCGCCTCCTCGTCCTGCTGTTTGCGCTCGCCGGCCTCAAGCAACAACTCGGCATCGTCGCGTTCGGAGCCCCGGCCGCTGGCGAAAGCCCCGATCTCCCGCTCCGCTCGGTGGATCTCAGCCTTGGACCACCCGGCAGCCGGGCAACCTATATCAGGTCGCTGCAGACCGTGGTTAACAAGCAGTCGGCGCCGTGGCGCTCATCCTCCGACCGCCAGATCCGGATCCACGGGCAGCCTGTGCTGCAGGTCACCTTCGCGGCGCCGAGCCCGCTCGGGCTGCTCCCGGGCGGAAGGCCGTAACACTGTCCCGGCCTGGTCACGGTTCAGGCCAGGTGTGCACGGGCTCGTTGGTATGCATCAGGTCGATGTAGCGCTGGGTCATCCGCCGCAGGGCCTCGCCGCGGCCTCCGTTCCCCGATCGGGCCAGCGCGCTGGCCGCGGCGACCTGCCACGATGCCCCGGTACGGCCGGTCAGGCACCGCTGCTCGATGATGCCGAGCAGCCGGTCCGCGTGCTCCTGGCCGACGCCCCAGCTGGCCAGGCCTTCCCTGGCCAGCGGCAGCAGCCGCCGCAGCACCAGCTCCGTCACCGGTACCTCGCCCAGGCCCGGCCAGTACAGCTGGGCGTCCAGGCCGTACCGGGCGGCGGTGTGCAGGTTATCGGCGGCCGCCGCGAACGACATCTGCGTCCAGATCGGCCGCTGAGCCTCGGCCAGCGCGCGCACGAGCCCGTAATAGAACACCGCGTTCGCCATCGTGTCCACGACCGAGGGCCCGGCGGGCAGCACCCGGTTCTCGACCCGCAGATGCGGGGTGCGGCCGGCGCCGTACACGGGCCGGTTCCACCGGTAGACGGTCCCGTTGTGCAGGCTCATCTCATCGAGCCTGGGGCACTGGCCCGCCTCCAGCGTGGCCAGCGGATCCTCGTCCTCGCAGATCGGCAGCAGGGCCGGGAAGTACCTGATGTTCTCCTCGAACAGGTCGAACACCGAGGTGATCCAGCGCTCCCCGAACCAGACTCTGGGCCGCACGCCCTGCTGCTTCAGCTCCTCGGGGCGGGTGTCCGTGGCCTGCTCGAAGAGCGTGATCCTGGTCTCCTGCCAGAGCTCACGGCCGAACAGGAACGGCGAGTTCGCGCCGAGCGCAACCTGCACGCCGCAGATCGCCTGGGCCGCGTTCCAGTACCCGGCGAAGTTTTCCGGGCTGACCTGGACATGAAGCTGGACGCTGGTGCACGCGGCTTCCGGCGTGATGCTGTCCGCGTGGGTCAGCAAGTGCTCGGCGCCTTCGATCTCGATCCGTAGATCCTCACCCCGGGCGGCGAAGATCTGCTCGTTCATCACCCGGTAGCGGGCGTTCGCCGACAACGTGCCCTCGTGCACGTCCTGCTGGCGGAGCGTGGGCAAGATCCCGATCATCACCAGCCGGCTGCCGCTGTCGATGGCCTTGGCCCCGGCCGCGTTCAGGTCGTCGCGAACCTCCTGCTCCAGCTCCGCGACGGCGTCACCGTCCAGGCGCCGCGGCGGCACGTTGATCTCGATGTTGAACTGCCCGAGCTCGGTCGCCCAGGCCGGGTTGGCGATCGCGTCCAGCACATCGGCATTGCGCATGTGCGGCCAGCCGTCCGCGTCGACCAGGTTCAGCTCGATCTCCTGACCGACCAGCGCCACGCTGTCCTCGAACACGCTTTCGCGCAGCATCCGGTCGAAGACGTCGAGTGAGCGCCGGAGCTTGTCCCGGTACCGGCGCCGGTCTTCGCCGCTGATCGTGATCGGCTGGATGTCACGGCCCATGCGGCCTGCCTTCACTAGACGGAGATTGCCGGGCAGCCCGGCGGCTGGTGACTCAACGGTCGCATGCCGGGACGACATTTGTCATCGCCGGTGGCCGGAAGGCACTATGTCCCAGTGACGGCCAACGCGGTGACCTTCTCGATTGACGACCCGGGCGGTCGGCTCACCGGCGTGCGGCTGTACCAGGAGGTGCGGATTCCCGGCGACCGGCTCGACTTCCGCCGCCGCGGGGACGGCTGGGAACTGGTCATCGACCGGCCGCCGGTCGGCCGGATGGAGTACCTGCTCGAGCTGCGGCACGGCAGCGGCCGCACCGAGCTGATCACCGATCCCGGCAATCCGCTGCGAGCGCCCGGCGCCTTCGGCCAGAAGAGCGTGCGCGAGTTCGGGTGCTACGCCGAACCCGGCTGGCTGTCGGTTCAGGCCGCACAAGGTGCCTGCCGCAAGCTCGACCTGCCCGCCCCCGCCCTCGGCGGCACCATCTCCGCGCTGGTCTGGTCGCCGGCCGGCTGCGCCGACTCCGAACCGCTCCCGCTGCTCGTGGTGCACGACGGGCCCGAGTACGACAGCCTGGCCGGCCTGCTGACTTACCTCGCGGCCGGGGTCGGCGGCGGCTGGCTGCCGCGGCTCCGGGCCGCGCTGCTCGCACCTGGCCCCCGGGATCGCTGGTACTCGGCCAACGCCGCTTACGCGCGCACCTTGCGTCACGTCGTGCGGGACGACCTGGCTGGCCAGCTGGCCACCACCGCGCACATCGGCATGGGCACCAGCCTCGGCGGGCTGGCGATGCTGCACGCGCACTGCCGGCATCCCGGCACGTTCGACGCGCTTTTCCTGCAGTCCGGCAGTTTCTTCACGCCCAGCCTGGACAGCCAGGAGGAGCGGTTCGGCTACTTCGCGCGCGTCACCGCGTTCGTCGCCGCCGTGCATGCCGGGCATCTGCCTGGCCGCCCCGTTCCGGTCACGCTGACCTGCGGAACGATCGAGGAGAACGTGCAGAATAACCGGCTGATGGGGCAGACCCTGCGCGCTCATGGCTACCCGGCCGAGCTGCACGAGGTCGCCGACATGCACAACTACACCGCCTGGCGGGACGCGTTCGACCCGTACCTCACCGGACTGCTGCACCGGGCCTGCCGGTGAACCGCGAGGTCACCGAGCTGTGGTCGGACGCCATCGGCGCGCCGGGAACCGTGATCAGGTACGGCCACTACGGCCGCCCGGTCCTGGTCTTCCCGTCCGAACAGGGCAAGGCCGGCGACTTCGAGAACAACGGCATGGTCGGCGCGGTCTCCGGCCTGATCGAGGCCGGCCGGGTCAAGCTCTACTGCGTCGACAGCTATGACGCGCAGTCCTGGTCCGACTCCGCGGTCAGCGTCGAAGATCGGGCCATCCGGCACGGCCGGTACGAGTCCTGGATCGCCGGTCAGGTGGCTCCGTGGATCGCCGCCGACTGTGGCGGCCGCACCGACGTGGTGACGCTCGGGTGCAGCCTGGGCGCGTTTCACGCGGCGAACTTCGCGCTCAAGCGGGCCGACCTGTTCCCGCTCGCGATGTGCCTGTCCGGCAATTACGACCCAGCCGCCTGGAACGGCTGGGGCGAGCGGGGCCAGGCCGCCTACTTCAACAACCCGCTCGACTACCTCGCCCACATGAACGGCGAGCACCTCGACTGGCTGCGCGGGCGGGTCAGCCTGCTGTTGGTCTGCGGCCAGGGCCAGTGGGAGGACACGACGGGCTCCCTGGACAGCAGCCGGCGGTTCGCGGCCCGGCTGGCCGAGAAGAGGATCAGGCACGAACTCGACCTGTGGGGCCACGACGTCCCGCATGACTGGCCATCCTGGCGCGCCCAGCTCGCCCATCACCTGCCCAGATTCTGCTGGCCGCATGCCCCCGGGGCAGTCCCGGGAGAAAGGGAGCCACGGTGACCGTCGAACCGCATCTGATCGGCTTGCTGCTGGGCACGGAGGAAGACTGGCCGCGGGCCTTCGAGGCGGTGCTCGGGAAGCTGGGGCCAGTACGCGGACCGGACGGCAGCCAGCACGTCTTCGGCTGCGAGCGGATCACGATCGAGCCGTTCAGCCTGCGCGACCGGCCCCGTTATGACCTGGCCGTGGACCGGCTCGCCTACTGGTACTACCACCCGCGGGAGTGGCTGAAGAAAGTCGCCCTGATGGACAACGTGTACCTGCTGAACAGCCCGTTCACGTTCCAGTCGATGGAAAAGCACGCCGCCTACTGCGCGATGATGCGGCTCGGGCTGAAGGTGCCGGAGACCGTGCTCGTGCCGTTCAAGAACCCGCTCGACAATGCCAGGTACGCCTACACGGCCGCGAAGTACAACCAGCCCTTCGACCTGGACGCGATGGCCGCGCGGATCGGCTATCCCCTGTTCATGAAGCCGTACGACGGCGGCGCCTGGGTCGGCGTGTCCAAGATCAGGAACCCGGACGAGCTGCACGCGGCCTACGACACGAGCGGCGAGATGCTCATGCACCTGCAGAAGGCGATCGAGGACTACGACGTGTTCGCGCGGTCGCTCTCAATCGGCGCCGAGACGATGGTCATGCGGTTTGCGCCCGAGCAGCCGATGCACCTGCGCTACGCGGTCGACCACAGCTTCCTGACCCCGCAGGCCGGCACCGAGGTGATCTCGATCGGCCGCCTGGTCAATGCCTTCTTCCGGTGGGAGTTCAACTCCTGCGAGACGCTGGTCAAGGGCACCGAGGTGTACCCGATCGACTACGCCAACGCCTGTCCTGACGTGGCCCTGACCAGCCTGCACTACTACTTCCCTTGGGCCATCAGGGCGATGGTCAAATGGTGCGTGTTCGCGCTCGTGACCGGCCGCCGGCCCCGGCTAGACGTGGCCGCCGACCCGTTCTTCGCGATCGCCGACGACCCGTCGCTCGGCTACGACGAGAAGCTGGCCGCCTACCGCGAGCTGGCCGACGATTACTTCTCCGCCGACCGCTATCACGACTTCTGCGCGACCAGCCTGGCTCATATCGACGAGCTGATCCTGGAGTGGGTCAGCGGCCATGAGTTCGACCAGCTGCTCATCGACACGGTGCGGTCGGTCTACCCGCCGGCCGAGCACGATCAGTTCATCGCCCACTTGCGCGGCCTGATCGGCCTGTGGGTGCGGGACGAGACCACTCGGCTGCGAGCCGCCTGACGCACCTGGCCAGGGCCGGCCAGCCGGCCGGTCAGCGGCTCACGTACGGCAGCCTGGCCAGGTCCAGCAGCACCTGGGCCGAGCTGCCGGGTGCCGCGAGGATGGTCATGTCCTGCTGATGCGCCATCAGACGCTCCTTGACCTGATAGATGGCGCGGATCCCGGAGCTCGCCAGGTACGTGATACCGGTCAGGTCCACGGTGATCGGCAGCGTGCCGCCGCGGCAGGCGGTCAGCAGCTGCCTGGCCAGCCGGTCCGCCGTGCTGCCATCGACCGGGCCGCGCACCTTCGCGCACGGCTCAGCACCGTGGCTCTCGATCTCCATTCCGAACGCCGTCGCCGAGTACGCCTCGGCCGGCCGGTCCGAGATGTCCGTGGTGACGGAGGCGGGCCGGCGCAGCCGGTGCCGCAGCGTCACCACGGTGCCGCGGCTGCCCGACTCCGGCCCGGCGGGCGGCATCGCGTGGCTGATCCGCATCGCGTCGACGACCTGGCTGGCCACCATCAGGCCGTGCCCGCGGTTGCCGGCCGCCGGGTTCGGCCGCTGCCACCGGCCGTGATCGGTCACCTGGCATTCGACGATCCCGTCGGCCCGCAAGGTGGCCCGGAACCTGACCGGGCCTGGGGTGTCCTCGCGGTACGCGTGCTCGACGGAGTTGGTCACCGCCTCGACCACCGCGAGCAGCAGGTCGTTGCCGTCGATCAAGGCCGGGTCGACCTGGTGCAGCCACGTGGCGAACGCCCGCCTGACCGGCAGCACGTTACCGGCCTCGGCCGGGAACTCCAGGTTCAGCTCGGGAACCGGATCGGCGACGAACTGGGCCGCCAGCACCGTGATGTCATCGGCATAAGCGCGGCTGGTCAGCGATGCGATGACGTGCCGGCAGACCCGGTCGGCCGGCGACGTCCCGTCGGCGGCGGCGTCGGCAGCCGCGCCGCCGACCGCCTCGTCCGCGGCCTCCCGCAACTCCGCGATGGATTCGGCCACCGAGACCTGCGGCCGCTGGATCAGCCCGTCGCTGTAGAGCATCAGCAGCTCGCCCGGCTGGAGCGCAGCCGTGCCGAAAGCCGGCTCGAAGCCGGTGCCGAGCGGGCCGGTGCCGGTCACCGGCAGCAGCCTGGTTCCCCCGCCGGCTCCGATCACCAGTGGCGGCGGGTGCCCGCAGGTGATGTAGCGCAGGGAGCCAGTGCCCAGGTGCAGATCCGCGACCGCGAGGGTGGCCGACCGCAAGTCGGGCGTGCGGGTCGCGAACGCGTCGGCCCGCCGCAGCACGGCCCGCAGGTCGGGCTCAGCTGCGAGCAATTCGCCGAGCACCGACCGTAGCTGGCCCATCGCCGCAACCGCGGGCACCCCGTGCCCGACCACGTCCCCGACGACCAGCGCGACGTGATCTCCGGGCAGCGCGATCGCGTCGAACCAGTCGCCGCCGGCTTGCTGGCTCGTGCGCGCGGCCAGGTAGTGGGCCGCGATCCTGACCCCGGACAGCACAGGCAGGGCGGCCGGCAGCAGCGCGCGCTGAAGTTCGGCCACGACCCGGGAGCCGGGCCCGACCTGGTCGAGCTGATCGGCCTGGCGTTCCGGAAAATGCCGGGCCTGCCGGTGATCATTCATCCGCTTGGCTATCAGCGCTCAACGCGGCTCCTCGCGCATTCTGTGCTGCGGGCAAGCTAGCCGCCTACCCCGCCAGCGCCGCCCCATGCGGGCGAGCGCGAAGTGGCGCCGGGATCAGGCGCGCTGGGCCGGCGTCCTGGGCGCCGACCGCGCCTGATCGACGTCGCTGAAAACGGTCAGCACCTGGTCGAGTCCGGTCAGCTGGAGTACCCGCAGGGTCGGCGAGGTGCCGATCGCGATCCGCAGCTCGCCGCCGTTCGCGCCGGTCAGCCGGTGCGCGCGGGCGAGCGCGTGGATACCGCTCGAGTCGCAGAAGTTCGTGCCGGTCATGTCGACTGTCAAGATCTCCGGGCCCTGGGCCGACACCGCGGCCAGCAGGTCGTCCACCTGGGCGGAGTTCGTCACGTCAATCTCGGCGGGCAGGGTCACGATCACCTGCCGGCCGTACCAGCGCACGGTGTCTTCCCGGTTGGTCATCGGGCTGACCCGGCCTCGGCCAGCGCCGGGATCGCCGCCGGCGGGGCCGGATCCCGCCGGATCAGCAGCAACGCTACGTCATCGCTCTGGGCGCTGACATCCGACATGGCCGTCATCACGGTCGCGCATCCGATCTCCGGGTCGGACGGCACCACGGCCTCGGCCAGCCGGCCAATACCGTGGTCGATCGGGCGGCCGCGGCGTTCGATCAGGCCGTCGGTGTACAGGCACAGGACCCCGCCCGGCGGCATCTGGATCGTCGTGACGTGCCTGACCCGATTGTCTGGCACGCCGATGAGCAGGTCGTTGGTCAGCCAGACCGGCACCGCCCGCTGCCCTGGAGTGGCCAGCACGGGCGGCAGGTGGCCGGCGCTGGACAAGGCGACCTGGTCCATGTCCGGCGTGAACATCGCGCAGAGCACCGTGACCATCGCATCCGGCTCGAAGTACTGCAGCATGGTATGGAGCCTGGTCAAGATGTCGGCCGGATCGCTGGTCTCCAGCGCGTAAGCCCGCAGCACGCTGCGGATCCGGCCCATGATGGCCGCCGCCCGCAGGCCGCTGCCCGCCACGTCGCCGATCACGGCGCACAACTCACCTGACGGCAGCACGAAGACGTCATACCAGTCGCCGCCGACGTTGCCCGTGCCTGGCACGTACCGCGCCGCCATCTGAACCCCCGGCACGACCGGCAGGGCGGACGGCAGCAGGCTGCGCTGCAGGGCCGATGCCGCGGCCCGGTCCAGCTGGGCAGTCAGCGCCTGCACGGCCAGCGCGGCCCGGTCGGCGGCGAGCTGCAGCAGGTCGACGTCCTGGCTGGTGAACCGCCGCGGCCGCAGGGTCCCGACGTGCAGCACCCCGATCGACTGGCCGTCGACCAGGAGGGGCGCGCCCATGAGGGAGCGGATTCCTTTCTCCAGCAAGATGGAGTTCACCACCTTGGTGTGGTCCACTTCGTCGAGCACGACCGGCCGGCCTTCGGCCGCGATGCGGCCGGCGAAGCCGCGGCCCAGCCCGATCCGCACCCCCTGCCGGACTTCCTCTTCCAGCCCGCTCGCCGCGGTGGCCACCAGCTGGCCGGACGGCCGGTCGAGCAGCAGCACCGCCGAGGTATCGGCCTGGAGCACCTCCCTGACCCGGTTCACCAGCGCGTCGAGCATCGACTGCGGGTTGAGCGAGGACAAGGCACGGTCCGTGATCGCCTGGATGCCGCGGAGTTTTTCCTCCCAGCCGGCGTCAAGACCGCCGGATCCGCCGGCGGGCTCGAGGCCAGGTCCGGCGGCAACCGCGGCGTGCGGGTCAGCCATCCGGCTGGACCAGCGCTCGCTGTCAAGCGACAACTGCCAGGACCCCTCTCCTGGGTGGCAACGGGAACCGTCCGGCACCCCCGATGCCGCCAGAACGGTGTCCAGAGTCTATCGTGCCCGGACAACGTTAAAGTTTTGATTAGTCGGGATTGTCGTACCTAGAAACACGAAGCGCGCCGCTATCTGAACAACCGGTCAGCGCCGCCCAGCATCGCAGATCGCGCCCGGGCACCGCCAGCCCCGGCCGCGGCCGGCGTGCGGCCTGGCGGGTCTTCCGCCGGCCGTCGCCGACGCGGAATCCGGC
>JBPCKO010000123.1:0-5617 GCA_051004215.1 Streptosporangiaceae bacterium
CCCGGGTACTGGGCGCCGGGCCGCGCCCTGGCGCCGGGCCGCGCCCCGGCGGCGAGCCGCGGGCCGGCTAGCGCTTGTCGGCCAGGCGCCGGAGCGCTTCGGCGGAGATCTTCGGCTTGGGGTCAAGCTGGCACAGGCCGTTCCAGGCCAGGTTCACCAGGTGCGCGGCCATCTCCTCTAGCTTGGGCCGGCGCACGTCCAGCCACCACTGGCCGGCGAACGCGACCATGCCGACCAGCATCTGGGCGTACATGGGCGCGAGCTTGGGGTCGTAGCCGCGCACCTTGAGCACGTCGGCCAGCAGGTACTCGACCTGGCTGGCCACGTCGCTGATCAGGCTGGCGAACGTGCCGGACCCCGACGCGGGGTTGGAGTCGCGGACCAAGATCCTGAACCCGTCGCTGTTGTCCTCGATGTAGCGCAGCAGCGCGACCGCGGCGGCCTCGAACTTCTCCATGGTGTCCTCGCCCTGGAGCAGGTCGGTCGCCATGGCCAGGAACCGCTCGACCTCGCGGTCGACCACGACGGCGTACAGGCCCTCCTTGCCGCCGAAGTGCTCGTAGACGACTGGCTTGGAAACGCCGGCCTGGGCGGCGATCTCCTCGATGGAGGTGCCGTCCAGGCCGCGTTCTGCGAAAAGGCGCCGGCCGATATCCAGGAGTTGCTCGCGCCGCTCCTTGCCGGTCATGCGCTTCCGGCCGGACGCCTGGGGATGGCTGGTCACCGCCTAATCATGCAGCGGCCTTGGGTCTAGGGGTTAATCGGCCCGGTGTCAGCTGGCCGGGTTGGCCGGGACAGGGGCGGGCCGCCGGGTCATCGAGCCGAGCGCGCGCTGGCCGCCGACCTTCTTGCCGGACAGCCTGCGCTCGTCGGGCCAGCGGACGTCGCTGACCCAGCCGACCTTCTCGGCGAGCCAGATGCCGCGGGCCGCGATGTCGATCTGCCCCTTGAACACGCCGTGCCGCGCGCAGGTCGGGTCGGCATGGTGCAGGTTGTGCCAGGACTCGCCGAACGACAGGACGGCCAGCCAGGCCACGTTCCGCGACTTGTCCCTGGCCTCGAACTCCAGCTTGCCGAACGTGTGGCAGATCGAGTTGATCGACCAGGTGACGTGATGCAGGAAAGAGACCCGGACCAGGCTCGCCCAGAAGAACGCGATCACCGCGCCCTGCCAGGACATCGTCCACAGGCCGCCGATCAGGGCGGGCAGCAGCAAGGTCGCGGCGACCAGGGCCGGGAACAGCCTGTGCACGGCGACGATGTCGTCGTCGGCCAGCCAGTCGGGGGAGAACTTCTTGTGCGAGGTGACGTCCCGGTCGAACAGCCAGCCCATGTGAGCCCAGGCCAGGCCCTTGATCAGCGCCTTGACGTCCTCGCCGAAGCGCCAGGGCGAGTGCGGGTCGCCCTCCTTGTCGCTGTACTTGTGGTGCCGCCGGTGGTCGGAGACCCAGTCGAGCAGCGGGCCCTCGAGCGCCATCGACCCGGCGACGCCGAGCAGGATCTTGAAGGCGCGGGAGGACTTGAACGAGCCGTGGGTGAAGTAACGGTGGAAGCCCATCGCGATGCCGAGACCGGAGAACACGTAGAACACGACTCCGATCACCGCCGCCTGCCAGTCGAGCAGGCCCCAGGCCCAGGCCACCGGGATCGCCGCGAGCAGGGCCAGCATCGGGACCCCGGTGAACAGCGCGACCAGCACGCGCTGGGTGACGCTGCGTGGCTCGGGCTCGAATTCCGGCAGCGGACCCCGGCGTCCGGCAGCTGCCGTGGCCGGCTGTTCCGGCTCAATTTGCTGAATCTGCGGCGGGGCGGCCGGCGGGGTGGGGGACAGGTCGGTAGTAGCGGTCATCACGTTCCTCGGTGGCTCGACGGGCCGGTCAGAAAAGCGATCCGCGTCACCGAGGTCAAGGGCCTAGCGAATACGCTTACGTAACCGTAGCTTACGGTAGCGTAGGTTGTGCAACCCCCCCAAGAGCGATTTCTGACAGACTTCTGCCGTCTCGCGTTGTTGCCTTCACGCAACATGCCCGGATGGCCGTGTCTCTTGTGACCCTGCGACCGGCCGGGCCGAGAGATCCGGGGGATTGATCAGTCACGAAAGTATAACGTCCCCGCCCGGCTGGTCTGCACCCGGGCTACCGGAGGGGCCCGCAGAAGCCGCCAACCTGATCAGCGAAAGGCGGGGCCGGGGGCGACGGTACAGTAGGTGACTGTTCCCTTCCCGGGTCGTCTAGCCTGGCAGGACAAGGGTTTTTGATGCCCTCAACCGAGGTTCGAATCCTCGCCCGGGAGCGTCGGCCGGCGGCAGGCTGGCCATAGCCGGACGATAGGCCGGGGTGCCGACACTCAGGCACCGCCGTCGGCGAACTCGGCCCGGACGCCGAGCAGCCGGACCGGGTCCTGCCTGGTGAACCTGCCCAGCGCGGCCAGCGCGGCCGCCTCGATCGCGCCGGGGTCGCGCGACGGCTCGGCCAGGGCCCGGCTGTGCGTGTGGGTGAAGAACGGCGCGTACCTGACCTTGACGATGACCCGACCGGCCGGCCGGCCGTCGGCCGCGACGTCCTCGGCGGTCAGCCTGGCGATCCTGGCCACCTCGCCGCGCACCTCGTCCCAGCTGGTCAGGTTCTGCTGGAAGGTGACCTCGCGGCCATGGCCGCGAGGCACGTAGGGCTCGGCCGTCACCCGGGACAGGTCGATGCCGCGCGCGAGCTGCACCAGCCAGGGGCCGATGGCCGGCCCGAACTTCCCGGCCAGCTCCCGCGGGTCGGCCGCGGCCAGCTCGGCGACGGTCCCGATGCCGAGCACGGCGAGCTTGCGCCCGGTCCGCGACCCGATGCCCCACAGCGCGTCGGTGGGGCACGGGCCGAGCAGCTCGGGCCAGGTCCGGCTGGTGATCGTGAACACTCCGGCCGGCTTGCCGTAGCCGGTGGCGATCTTGGCCTGGAGCTTGTTCTCGCCGATGCCGACCGAACAGTCCAGGCTGGTCGCCGCGCGCACCTTGTCCTGGATCTCGCGAGCCAGCAGTTCCGGATCGGCCCGGCCGGCGGCCAGGAACGCCTCGTCCCAGCCCATGACCTCGACGACGGCATCGAAGCTCCGCAGCGTGTCCATCACGACGCCCGACACCGCCTCGTAGGCGGGCCGGTCGACCGGCAGGAATACGGCATCGGGGCAGCGGCGGGCGGCCGTGCGCAGGGCCAGGCCCGAGTGCACGCCGAAGGCGCGCGCCTCGTAGGAGGCGGTGCTGACCACGCCCCGCTTGGCCGGGTCGCCGTCGCCGCCGACCACGACCGGGCGCCCGCGCAGCTCAGGCCGCCGCAGCATCTCCACGGCGGCCAGGAACTGGTCGAGGTCGACGTGCAGCACCCAGACGGTCACACCTCCAAGTTTCGCTCTTACCGAGTCGGGTCGCGAACCCGCCCAGTTGCCGGGAGGTATCCTGCTGGCGTCGGGGGGATGACCGCGCGGGACTGACACCGCGCGGACGGTACGCCACGGCATCGATGCCGACCTGAACTGACAGCGACACCGAGGAGCCGAGCCCAGTGAGCGCACCAGGTCCGGCGGCCGTGATCGTGCTCGCGGCCGGCGAAGGCACGCGGATGAAGTCGCCGGTGCCGAAGACCCTGCACGAGGTCTGCGGCCGGTCCATGCTCGGCCACAGCCTGGCCGCGGCCGCGGGACTGGGGCCGCAGCGGCTGATCGTGGTGGTCGGTCACCATGGGGTGAAGGTCGCCGAGCATGCGCGAGAACTCCACCCCGGGGTACTGATCGTCGAGCAGGACCACCTTGGCGGCACCGGGCATGCGGTCAGGATGGTGCTCGAGGCCGTCGGCACGATCAAGGGCACCGTGGTGGTGACCTATGCCGACACCCCGCTGCTCACCTCGGCCACGCTGGCCAGGCTGGTGAGCGAGCGGGACCTGAGCCAGTCGGCGGCCGCGGTGCTGACCGCGCGGGCCGCCGACCCCGCGGGGTACGGGCGGATCGTCAGGGATGCCGCCGGCGCCTTCGCGGCGATCGTCGAGCACGCCGACGCGACACCTGAGCAGCAGGCGATCGACGAGATCAACTCGGGCATGTACGCGTTCGACGGGGACCTGCTGGCCGATGCGGTCAAGCGGGTCAGGACCGATAACGCCCAGGGTGAGGAATATCTCACCGACGCCGTCTCCGTTCTGCGGTGTGACGGCTATCGCGTGGCCACCGTTTCGTGTGACGATTTTGGCGAGGTCCAGGGCGTGAACGACCTGGCCCAGCTCGCGCACGCGAGCCGGATGATGAACGCGCGGCTGCTGGAGGCGATGATGCGATCCGGCGTCACGATCGTCGATCCCGTGACGACCAGGGTCGACGTCGGGGTCGAGCTGGCCCCGGGCGCCCGCGTCGGGCCGGGAACCCAGCTGGAGGGCAGCACCATCGTCGGGTCCGGCGCGGCCGTGGGACCAGGGTGCCTGCTGCGCGACACCGTCGTGGGGCCGGGCGCCCGGGTCATCCAGTCCGTCTGCGACTCCGCCGTGATTGGCGCGGGCGCGCAGGTCGGGCCGTACGCACACCTAGTGGAAGAGCAGGTCACGTGACGGGTGGTACCGGTCCAGCCGGCAAGAAGATGATGTTGTTCTCCGGCCGGGCATTCCCCGAGCTTGGCCTGGAGATCGCGGATTTCCTGGGCATCGAGCCGACCCCGACCACCTTGTTCGACTTCGCCAACGGCGAGATCTTCGTGCGCTTCCTTGAGTCGGTGCGCGGCTGCGACGCGTTCGTGCTGCAGAGCCACACCTCGCCGATCAACCAGTGGATCATGGAGCAGCTGATCATGACCGATGCGCTCAAACGCGCTTCGGCCAAGCGGATCAGCGTGATCGCGCCGTTCTACGGCTACGCCCGCCAGGACAAGAAGCACCGCGGCCGCGAGCCGATCTCGGCACGCCTGGTCGCCGACATGTTCAAGACCGCGGGCGCCGACCGGCTGATCGCGGTCGACCTGCACGCCGACCAGATCCAGGGCTTCTTCGACGGCCCGGTCGACCACCTGATGGCGATGCCGATCCTGGCCGACTACGTCCGCGAGAAGTACGGCGACCAGCCGCTCGCCGTCGTGTCCCCCGACGCCGGTCGGATCAAGGTGGCCGAGCGCTGGTCGGCCCGGCTGGGTGGCGCACCGCTGGCCTTCATCCACAAGTCGCGTCCGGAGGACCGGCCCAACGAGACCGTCGCCAACCGGGTGGTCGGCCAGGTCGAGGGCCGGATCTGTGTGCTGGTCGACGACATGATCGACACCGGCGGCACCATCGTGAATGCCGCCGAGGCGCTGATGGCCGACGGAGCGGCCGGGGTGGTGATCGCGGCGACCCACCCGATCCTCTCCGGTCCCGCCGTCGACCGGCTCAAGAACAGCCCGGCGAGCGAGGTGATCGTCACCAACACGCTCCCCCTCAGTGACGACCAGCGCTTCGACAAGCTCACCTGCCTCTCGATCGCCCCACTGATCTCCCGGGCGATCAAGGAGGTTTTCGAGGACGGCTCGGTCACCTCGATGTTCGACGGCCACGCCTGACTGTCAGGTCCCGCTCCAGGTCGTCCAAGCGATCCTGCCAGGCCCGGCGAAGTACCGGTG
>JBPCKO010000124.1:0-14143 GCA_051004215.1 Streptosporangiaceae bacterium
TCGGCAGCCGGGCCAGCTCTGCCAGCCGCTCACGGTCACCCTGGCGCAAGACAAGTGCAGGAGCACGAGACATGCTCCATTGTCCCGCTCAACTAACAGTAAAACAACTTCCAACACGCGACACTAGTGCCCGCCGCGATCATGTCGATTGCCGCGGCCAACTTGTTCACCCGCAACATCTGGATGGAGTTCGTGCGGCGGGATGCCACGCCGGCCCAGCAGACCAGGGTCTCGCGCTGGGTCTCGCTGATGGTCAAGGCGGGCGCGCTGGTGTTCGTGTTCGCGCTGCCGAAGACGTTCTCGATCAACCTGCAGCTGCTCGGCGGGATCTGGATCCTGCAGACGTTCCCGTCCATCGTGGCCGGCCTGTACACGCGCTGGCTGCACCGGTGGGCGCTGCTGACCGGATGGGCCGCGGCGATGACCTACGGGACCGTGCAGGCCTACCGGGTGCCGGTGCCGGGCCAGGCGAACTCGCACTTCGGCGGGTCCACCGCGCCGGTGTTCGGCCAGACCCTCTACATCGCCGTGGTCGCGCTGATCATCAACCTCGTCATCGCGCTCGTGCTCACGCTGATCTTCCGCGCGCTGCGGCTGCCCGAGGGCGCCGATGAGACCGAGCCGTCGCACTACACTGCCGACCCGGAGCACGGCGAGGCGATCGCGGTCCCGGCGATGACGCAGGCCGCGAGCCCGCCCGCGAGCCCGCCCGGCTAACCAGCCGCCGCCCGGGCGGCGACGCCTGCGAGTGCTTCCCGCAGCAGCCGCTGGGCGCCGCCGAAATCGCCTCGCGGCGGCGCCTGCGGGTACCGGCGCTGCTCCAGGTCCAGGTAGCGGCGCTGGTTGAGCTCGACCTGAATCGCGTCGACGCGGTCGTGCCTGGTGAACCGGCGGACCGTCCAGCCGCCGGTGAACCGCTGGTTGCGCCGCACGTCCAGGCCGGCCGCCTCGAGCGCGCCCGCGACCAGGCCGACCGTGGCCGGGCTGGCCGTGGTGCCGTGGCGGTCGCCCAGGATCACGTCACCGTCCAGGCCGGCCCCGAAGCTGTGCAGGTCGAGCAGAATGACCCGGGGGAAGTCGGCGAGCAGGTCTCTGACCACCTGATCGACCGCGAGGTGGAACGGCTCATGGGCGAGCCGGATGCGGTGGCTGATCTCGCCCCGGGTGAGCGGCCGGTAGTAGATCGGGCGGCCGTTCGGCATCCGGGCCGCGACGACGCTGGTCCAGAATCCGCCATGCTGCTCGCCGCCCGGATCCCGGTTGACGTCGGCGACGAACCGGCTGAAGCCGGTCGCGATCGTCGTGATGCCGAGCTCGGGCAGGAACTCGTACAGCTCTGTGGTCAGCCAGTCAGACCAGAGGATCTCGGGCGCGACGGCCAGCGCGGAGGTTAGCTCGCCGGGGTAGGTCAGCCCCCCGTGGGGAAGGCAGCCGACGAGCGGCACGGCCAGGCCGGCCGGCCTGATCACCCGCCCGGACGCGGTCACTATGGCTCCTCCTGCTGTTCTGGCCCAGTGTAAGTTGACCCCGGTGACCTCCGACTCGCCGGCGGTGCTCGGGTTGCTGCGCCGGTACCGTCCGCACGATCCGGCCGAGCTTGCCGACGTCGAGCGGGCGAGGTCGCTGGCCGGGCAATGTGATGACCCCTGGGCCCGGGCCCTTCCGCTGCACCTGACCGCGTCGGCGCTGGTCGTGCACCCCGCGAGTGGCGCCGTCCTGCTGCGCTGGCATCAGCGGCAGCAGGCGTGGCTGCAGATCGGCGGGCACGGCGACCCGGGGGAGCAGGACGCGCTCGCGATCGCGCTGCGCGAGGGAGCGGAGGAGACCGGGCTGCCCGACCTGGCGCCGTGGCCGGACGCCGGGCTGCAGCAGGTCGTGATCGTCGGCGTCCCCGCGGGTAAAGGCGAGTCCGCTCACCAGCACGCGGACCTGCGGTTCCTGCTCGCGACCGGTAACCCGGAGGCCGCCCGCGCGGAGCACCCGGGCGCGCCGCTGCGGTGGCTCACCCCGCAGACCGCGGCCAAGCTGACCCGCGAGGCCAACCTGCGCCTGCTGATCGACCGGGCCAGGTTCCTGCTCGGCGGCTGACCCGGAGAATGGTGACATGCGCATCGCGACGTGGAACGTGAATTCGGTGCTGGCCAGGCTGCCCAGGCTGACGGACTGGCTGGAGCAGGCTGCGCCCGACGTGGTCTGCCTGCAGGAGACGAAGGTCGGCGCCGACGCGTTCCCGGCCGACGCGGTGACGCCGCTCGGGTACGAGGTCGCGCACCACGGCGAGGGCCGCTGGAATGGCGTCGCCGTGCTGTCCAGAGTCGGGCTGGCCGACGTCAGCCGGGGGCTGTCGGCCGATCCCGGGTTCGGCGACCCGGCGGTTGCCGAGGCCCGGACGATCGCCGCGACCTGCGGTCCGGTCCGGGTGCGCTCGCTGTACGTGCCGAACGGGCGGACTCCGTCCGATCCGCACTACGCGTACAAGCTTGCCTGGCTGGCCGCGCTCGAAGCCGACATCGCGGCCGACGCGGCCGCGGGCCTGCCGTTCGCGCTGATGGGGGACTTCAATATCGCCCCGACCGATGACGACGTCTGGGACCCGGCCGTGTTCACCGAGTCGACTCACGTCACCCCGGCCGAGCGGGCCGCGCTGGCGGTGCTGCGCGGCCACGGGCTGACCGACGTGATCCCGCGGATCGCCAAGGGCCCGCACCCGTTCACCTACTGGGACTACCGGGCCGGGGCGTTCCACAAGGGCATGGGCATGCGCATCGACCTGGTCCTCGCCAACGCCGCCCTGACCGGGCTGATCAAGGACGCCTGGATCGACCGGGAGGCGCGCAAGGGCAAGGGTCCGAGCGACCACGCGCCGGTCATCGTCGACCTCAGCTGGTAGATCGGCCCGCGCTTCATCTCAGCGCACCGACTCTTCCCGGCCCGGACGGAGCAGGGCCGGGTGCAGCAGCCGGGCGTCGCCGCGCCGGTACAGGCGCGACCGGGGCCCGCCGCGCGGACACGCACGACGACGAACGGGCCGTCTCCGCCTGCGCCGCTTACAACGAGATCGTGGCCGCGCTGGTGGACGGGGTGGGCCACGCGGCGGCGGTCGCGGCCGGGCTGGACACGGCCCGCGCGCTCGGCAGCGAGGAGGTGGCCGCGGCGATCGCGGCGGGCCGCGAACTGGATCCGGCCGGGCTGGCCGAGTCCGGCGACCTGCCGTTCCCCGGGCAGGCCTCCGGCTATGTGCTGGATTCGCTCACGCTCGCGGTGGCGGCCGTGGGCGACCCGCGGCCGCTGGCCGCCGTGCTGGCCGACATCGCCAGGCTGGGGCACGATGCCGACACCAACGCGGCGATCGCCGGCGGCCTGCTCGGCGCTCGCGACGGCGCCGCCGCGATCCCGGCGCGGTGGACGGCTGTGCTGCAAGTTCGGCGCCGAGTTCGCTGCGGCCGCACCCGCGCTGGCCGGGCTCCGGGCCGGTTAGCCCCGTACGCTGGGCCGACCGGCCGCGATGATAGCGTCGCCGGTAATGCAGCTGCAGTGGATCGGGCTCGGCCTGGCGTTCGCCTCGGCGCTGGTAACGAATACGGCCTACTCCCTGGAGCATGACGCGGCGGCCGCGATGCCGCCGCTGTCTCCGCGCCGGCCATTCCGCTCGGTCCGGCTGCTGGCCCGCAACCGGCACTGGATGCTGGCCTTCGGGGCCGAGACCGCGGGCTGGCTGATGTACGTCGCCGCGCTCCGGCTCGCGCCGCTCGCGCTCGTGCAGGCGGTCACCGCCTCAGGGGTCGCGGTGCTGGCCTTCGTGACCGCGCGCGGCCATCTCAGCCGGCTGACGATGGGCGAGCGGGTCGCGGTCCTGCTCGCCCTGGCCGGGCTGGTCCTGCTCTCGCTGTCACTGGTGGGCCATCCAGAATCGGATCACCATCCGCTGGTCATCGGCGTGATCATGTGGCTCGCCGCCTGTGCCGGCGGGGCCATGTTCCTGATCGTGGCCCGGGTGCCGGTCGCTCGAGCCGCCGCCCTCGGCCTGGCCGCCGGACTGCTGCTCGCTGACGGTGACATGTCCGCCAAGCTGATCGGCTACGGCGGCTGGTGGCTGCTCGCGCTGGTGTCGCTGGTCGCCGCGTACGGCATAGGAACCAGCGTGCTCCAGTCGGCCTACCAGCGAGGCGATGCGCTTACCGCGGCCGGGACGGCCACCCTGGTGACCAACGCCGTGCCGATTGCGGCGGGTTTCGTGCTCTTCGGCGAGGTGCTGCCGCATGGCGCCAAGGCCGGGTTCCAGCTCGCGGCATTTACGTGCCTCGTGCTGAGCGCGGTGGCGCTCGGGCACCGGCAGGCGCCGCCCCAGGCTCTGGCGGCCCGGGCTCCGGCGGCCGAGGTCCGGCCGGCCCCAGGGCAGCGGGCCGGGCTCGGCGAGGGCGGCCCGCCCGCTAGCCAGGATGCCCGCGACGGCGGTTCTCAGCGCACCGCGAGGTAGCCCGTCATCTGGAAGAATGAGCCGCCCTCCTCGGCATCGGGCGAGCCGGGGCGGATCGTGATCGTGTGCCGGCCTGGGGACGGCCAGCGCCAGGCGAACAGCACCTGATCGGGCTGCCTGATCGACGGGCTGGTCATGTTCTGCCAGATGCCCGTGCGGTCGAAGGTCTGACGGCCGTCGACAAACACCCGCGCATGCCCGCTGACGCAGCACACCGCGCCGATCGATCCCATGATGGCGATGGCCCGGCCGGTGAAGCTGATCCGCAGGGCGGGACCGTGCAGGCTGGCCGCGTCCGGGATGAAGCTCGCCCGCTGCCAGAACGCCGGGTCCGCTGGCCGCCCGCCCGGGTCAAGCGCGGCCGCCGCCTCGATCAGCGCGACGCCGCCGTTGACCTGCCAGGCCGTGGCCTCAGCGGTCGGTGGCGGCCCGTCGAAGAAGCGGCCGAACTCGCCCGCGGCGTTCTGATCGGCCCCGGCCGCCGATGCCGCCCGCAGCAGCCAGCCCGCCGCGAAGGCCTGATGGTCGCGGCTGGCCAGCACGTACATCGCCTCGACCAGCGGCTCGGCCACATCGTTGTCGGCCTGCAGGTCAGCGTAGACGCCGGTGGAGTCGGACAGCCGGGAATTCACCGCCTGGGCGGTGGCGACGGCCTGGCTCAGGTACCCGGGCCGGCCGGTCGCGGCCGCCAGCGCCGTGCCCGCCCAGATCATGTTGCCGTTCACGGACGCGAAGTACCGCCCGGGCAGGGCCCGGCAGGCGCTGCCATCGTCGAAGACGTAGACGGTGTACAGCTGCGCCCGGCGGGCCAGAAAGTAGTGCCGGACCTGCTGGTACTCGTTCTCGGCCCTCGCCAGGTACCGGTCGGATCCGGTGAGCTGGCGCAGCAGCAGGGCGGCCTTGATGTAGTTGGTGGCGGTCTCCAGCGTCTTGAGGTATCCGCCCTTGCCGCCGGGCCACTGATAGTCCACGTCCGGGCAGGCTCCGGCCCCGAAGGCGGCCGCGTGAGCCGAGTCCACCCAGGCGAACGCGGCCTTGGCCTTGGCCAGCGCCACGGCGCTGCCGGTGACCTGGTACTCGCGGGCGTCCGCGACCGAGTCCCACATCACCGTGTCGCTGCTCGCTGCCTGGCCAGGAGTCCAGGTCAGCGCGGTGCTGGCCAGGTTCGACATGATCGGCGGCACCGTGGCATCGCCGGTGAGGCGCCAGCGCAGGTACAGGTCGTAGGTGAGGGCGTCCGATCCCCAGTCCCGGTTCTTGGTGTTGCAGGTCAGCCCGGCGCACATGTGCCAGAGCCCGGTGCCGTTGTAGAACGTGTGCTCCAGCGCCGCGACGGCCAGCTGGGCCCGCTGCGCATAGGTCCCGGTGGCCAGGCGCACCCGCCAGGCGAACTCGGGGGAGTGCCGCAGCGCGCTTGACCCGGCCGCGACCGCGAGCGCGGCCAGGGCCACGCCCAGCGTCACGGCCAGGCGGCGGTACCAGGACGAGCACGCGGAGCGGATGACCCGGCCGGTCGTATTTATCGGCGGTATCTGGGCTATCCGCTTGATCGACGGCATTCCCTACGATAACCGGCGGATGTCCGTGCGGTGCGCCGTTTCCGCAGGATGCACCGGATAGCGCCGGAGCTAGCCGGTGATAATGCTGACGATCCGGCCCGGCACGACCACCATCCGCTGCACCGGCTTGCCGCCGGTCAGCCCGGCCAGCCCGGCCTGGTCAAGCAGGCGTTCGATCTCGGCCTGGTCGGCGTCGGCCGGGACCTCGAGCACCATCTGGATCTTGCCGTTGACCTGGACCGGCAGCCCGACCAGCGGCGGCCTGGCCAGCTCCCGGTCCGGCCGGGGGAACGGCTCGTAGGCGAGCGACCCGGCATGGCCGAGGCGGGACCACAGCTCCTCGGCAATGTGCGGGGCCAGCGGGGCCAGCATCAGCACCAGGGGCTCGGCCAGGCCGCGGGGCAGCCCTCGGTCGCGCGCGGAGATCCTGGCCGCCGCCGTGACCAGCTCGCCGAGCCGGGCGATCGCGGTGTTGAATCGCAGTCCGGCGAGATCGTCGCTGACCGCCGCGATGGTGCGGTGCAGCTGGCGGAGCGCATCGGCGTCCGGTGCACCCTCGCGGATCACCGGCTCGCCGGTCTGCTCGCTGACGACGCTGCGCCACAGCCGCTGCAGCATCCGGTGCACTCCGGCGATGTCGTCAGGCTGCCACGGCCGGTCGGCCGCCAGCGGGCCGGCCGCCATTTCCTGCAGCCGCAGCGTGTCGGCACCGTAATCGCGGTAGATCTGGTCGGGCGAGATGCCGTTCTTCAGCGATTTGCCCATCTTGCCCGACCGCCTGGTCACCGGCTGGCCGAGATAGCTGGCCTGGCCGGCGGCCGTCGTCGTCACCTCGGCCGCCGGCACGTACCGCCCGCGCTCGTCGGTGTAGGCGTAGGCCAGCACATACCCCTGGTTGACCAGCCGCGCGAACGGCTCGGGGGTCGACACGGCGCCCAGGTCGAACAGCACCTTGTGCCAGAACCTGGCGTACAGCAAGTGCAGCACGGCGTGCTCGACGCCGCCCACGTACAGGTCCACGCCGCCCGGGCCGCCAGGCTCCGACCCGCTCATCCAGTACGTCTCGTTCGCCTGGCCGACGAACCTCTCGTCATCGCCAGGGTCCAGGTAGCGCAGGTAGTACCAGCATGATCCGGCCCACTGGGGCATGATGTTCAGCTCGCGCCGGTAGGTTCGCGGCCCGTCGCCCAGGTCAAGCTCGGTCTCGGCCCAGCCCGGCACGCGGCCGAGCGGCGGCCGCGGTTCGGCCTCCTCCGCCCCCGCCCCCGCGGCCTCGCCGGAGGCGGGTCTGAAGTCGGCGGTCTCGGGCAGCAGGACCGGGAGCATCTCGTCGGGCAGCGCGACCGGCAGCCCGTCCGCGTCGTACACGATGGGGAACGGCTCCCCCCAGTACCGCTGCCGGGAGAATAGCCAGTCCCGCATCCGGTAAGTCCGGGTGCCATCGGGCTGGTCCGCGGCCCCGATCCAGTTCCGCTGCATGGTCTTCACCGGCCCGGGCCAGTCGACCAGGTCGAGGTCGGCGGCCAGCCGGTCGGCATAGGCGGTGATCCGCAGCATCCACTGCCGCATCGGCCGCCGGTACACAGGGAAGTTGCCGATGTCACTGCGGCCCTGAGCGGTGACCTCCTCGTTGGCCAGCACCGTGCTAAGGCCGGGGCACCAGTTCACGAGCTCGTCGGACAGGTAGGCCAGGCGGCTGTCGTTCACGATCTGGCGCTGCTCAACCGGGCTGTGCCCGGCCCACGGCCGCCCGCCGGGGACCGGCCGCAGCCCGGCCTCGTACTCGGCGACCAGGTCGGCGACCGGCCTGGCCCGGCCTGACCGCTCGTCATACCAGCTGCCGAAGATGCGGGTGAAGATCCACTGGGTCCACCGGTAGTAGCGCGGATCGGCGGTGGACAGTTCACGCCGCGGATCGTGGCCAAGGCCCAGCCGGGCCAGCTGCCCGCGCATGACCGCGATGTTCGCCTCGGTGCTCACCCGGGGATGCTGGCCGGTCTCGATCGCGAATTGCTCGGCCGGCAGGCCGAACGCGTCATACCCGTAGGCGTGCAGCACGTGCCGCCCGTTCATCCGCTGGAACCGGGCGATGACATCGCTGGCGATGTAGCCGAGCGGATGCCCGACGTGCAAACCCGTCCCGCTGGGATAGGCGAACATGTCCAGCACATAGCTCTTCGGCCGGCCGGCCATGCGCTCGAACCCGGCCGACAGCGGGCCCTGCGGGTTGGCGTGCAGAACGTGCCTTCGCTGGCCCAGCGCTGCTGCCAGCGGGCCTCGATCTCGTTGGCCAGGGCGGCGTCGTAACGGAACGACCTGTCCTGGTCCACTCCGTCCTCCCGGGGATAAGCGATCGGGGCTGGTCAGAAGGCCGCAACGATTGACTAACAGTATGGTTCCGCACACTGAACCGCATGAATCGGACACATACGATTCAGGCCATGACGGCTCGGGACTGGCTGCTGCCGCCCCGCCTGAACTCGGCTCGCCTGCTGCTCTTGAGCGTGCTCGCCAGCACCATCATCGCCGCTTGCCTGGTCGCGGCGCTGGCCGGTTTCGCGGTCCGGTCGCTGCCCGGGGCCGTCAGCCGGGAGCTGGCCAGCTCGCCGCGGATCGCCATCTCCATCCAGGGCGCCTTTCCGGCCGGGCAGGCGCGGATCGATGAGCCGCGCGTCCGGGCCGCGCTGCGGCAGGCCTTCGGCCGGGTGCGTTTCAGCACCGACCGGGCGGTGTGGTCTGACCCGCTCGCTCTCCCCGGGCCGCTGACCCCGGCTGGGCGGGGCGGCAGCGGGATCGTGGCCCTGACCCAGGCGGCCACCTTGACCGGGATCCGCGGCCGGGTCCGCCTGGTCAGGGGGCAATGGCCGGCGTCGCCCGCGCCCGGCGGCCCAGTCGAGGCCGTGGCGCCGGCCGCCGTGGCTGCTGACCTGCACATGAGGCTGGGCCAGACGATCGCGCTGCGCGACCGGCAGAGCGGCTCCCTGGTCCGGCTGCGGCTGACCGGGCTGTACCGCCCGCGGAATCCGGCCGCTTCGTACTGGGGCGTCGACCAGATCGGGCCCGCCGGCGTCCTCGCGCAGAAGGGATTCGTCACCTACGGCCCGCTGGTCGTCGCGCCGGCCGCGTTCGGCCGGGACCTGGCCACCGGCGGCATCACCTGGCACGTCCTGCCCGCGGTCAGCTCGGTCGGCACCGGTCAGCTCAGCGCGCTGGCCACCCGGGTTAGCCGGGTCCTCGGCTCGCTGGCCGGCTCGCCTGACCTGGGCGGGCTTCAGGTTGCCACCGGGCTGCCGGCCGCCCTTGCCGGTGTCGCCGTCCGCCTGGTCGTGGCCAGGTCGCTGCTCCTGGTCGGCATCATCGAGCTGCTGCTGCTGGCCGGGGCGGCGCTGACGCTTACCGCCAGGACCCTGACCGGCCAGCGCGAGGACGAGTCGGCGCTGCTCACCGCGCGCGGGGCCGGCCGGTGGCAGCTCACCAGGATCGCGCTGGCCGAGGCGGCGCTGCTGGCCGTCGTCGGCACCGCGATCGGCGTGCTGGCGGGCGGCCCGCTGGCCCGGGTGCTCACGGCCGCCGCTACTCGTGGCCGCGGCGAGGGCGGGGCCGTGAGCAGGGGCGGGGTGCTGGCCGGCGGCATCCCGGGGCCGGTCTGGTGGACCGGGGCCGCGGTGCTCGGGCTGTGCACGGTCATGCTCGTCTGGCCGGCCATCCGCCCGGCCGGGCCGGGTGCTGCCCGCGCCCGCAAAGGGCGCCGGGCCGCTGTCGCGGCGGCGAGCCGGGCGGGCGCGGACGTCGGGCTGCTGGTGCTGGCCGGGCTCGCCGTCTGGCAGCTGCGGCAGTACTCGGTGCTCGGCCGGGCATCGGGCACACTGACCGTGGACCCGGTGCTGGCCCTCGCGCCGGCGATCGCGCTGGCCGCGATGACCGTGCTCCCGCTCCGGGTACTGCCCGCCCTGGCCAGGCTGGCCGACCGGCTGGCCGCCCGTACCTCGCGGTTCGGGCTGGCCATGACGAGCTGGCAGCTCAGCCGGCGGGCGACCAGGCAGAGCGCGCCCATGCTGCTGGTCGTGCTGGCCGTGGGGGCCGGGACGCTGGCCCTGGCCCAGCACCAGAGCTGGCGCCGGTCCGCGGCCGACCAGGCCGCGTTCGCGGCCGGCGCCGATGTCCGGGCCGACTTGATCTCCCCGCTGCCGCTCGGCCGGGGGGCCGCTCTCGCCCGAGCCGGAAACGTCCGGTCCGCGATGGCGGTGACCATCAGCCTGACGACCGCCGGCGGCGCCCAGATCCTGGCCCTGGATGCCCCGCGGGCGGCCAGGACGGTGCTGCTGCGCGCGGACGAGGCGCGCGGCCGGCCGGCCGCGCTGTGGCGACGGATCCGGCCGCCCGTGACCAGGGCCGCGATGCTGCCCGGGCGGCCGGCCCGGCTCGCCCTCACCGCCAGCATCCGGCCGGGCCCTGGCCCGGCCATCGCGCCCGTGCAGGTCTCGGTGACTGTCCAGGACGGTGCGGGCATCGCCTACACGGTGCCCGCCGGGGTGCTGCCCGCCGACGGCAGGCCGCACCGGCTCGTTGCGGTGCTGTCGGCGGCCCGCCAGGCCAGCTATCCGCTCCGGCTGCTCGCGGTGACGGCGGGATACACGCTGCCGCCGGTGCCGAAGAACGGGCACAGCGGGGTCGCGGCCGGCCGGGTGGCGCGGTTCGCGCTGCGGGGGCTGGCGGTGTCGGCCGCCACGTCCGGGGCGTTCGCCGCGCCCTTGGCGACCGGCTCGGCGCTGGCCGGCTGGACGCCGGCGGTGTCCGCAGCTGCGCTGTCCCTGTTCGGTGTCGGCATCCAGCCTCAGCTGGCGGCAGCGGGCCCGGCCAGGCCCGGCGCCGCCGCGTTCTATCCCGGCTACGGCCAGACCAGCGAATACGCCCCGCCGCTGAAACCGCCGATCTTCCCGGTATACGGGCGGCTCACCCTGGCCGCGCCAGCTCCGCCGACGATCCCGGCCATCGCGACCAGGGCGTTCCTGGCCAGCAACCACATCGGCGTCGGCAGCCTGTACCAGGTCACCGCGCCAGGTCCGGCCACGATCACCGCCCGGGTGGTGGCCGCGGTGCCGAGCTTCCCGACCGTCACCGGACCAGGCGGCGCGCTGATCATCGACCAGGCCGCCGCCCAGGACGTGCTGATCGCCCAGAACTCCGTCCCGCTGCCAGTCACCGAATGGTGGCTGGCCACCGCGGACGGCCGGGCTCCGCGCGGGGTGCCCGCCGGTACCACGTTCATCAGCCGGAACAGGCTGGTATCGGCCCAGCTGTCCGACCCGCTGTCGGTGATTCCCCAGCAGGCCGTCCTCGCGGTCGCGATCGCGGCCGCGTTGCTGGCGATCCTCGGATTCTCGGTCAGCGTGGCGGGCAGCGTGCACGAGCGGCGCAGCCAGGCGGCGCTGCTCAGCGCGCTCGGGGTCGGCGGCGGCACCCAGGTGCGGCTGCTGTGCACCGAGGCGCTCGCGCTGAGCGGGCCGGCCGCCGTAACCGGGCTGCTGCTCGGGATCGGGCTGGCCCACGTGCTCGTGCCGGCCGTGACGCTGACCTCGGCCGCCGCCGCGCCGGTGCCGCCGGTCCTGATCGAGGTCCCGCTGCCGGCGACGATGCTGCTCGCGATCACGGTGCTGTCGATCCCGGTGGCGGCGGCCGCGGCCAACGCGCTGCGCCGCCCGGAAAACGCGCGCGAACTGCGCGCCGGGGAGACAGCATGAGCCGGGCGGCCCGGACGCGAACGGGGAAACACAGCCTGAGCGGGCGGACGGGGGTCCGGTCGGCGGTCGCGCTGGCGACCGGCACGGGGGCCGGGGCCAGCGTGGTGCTGGCGATCCTGGTCCTGGCGACGGTGTTCGTCGCGGTGGTCACGCCGCGGGCGAGCGTGGCGTTCCGCACCCGAGCGCTGCAGCAGGTCTTCGCCGCGACCCCGCTGCTCGGCCGCTCGGTGATCGCCAGCAGTGACTTCATCTCGATCAGCAACGCGCTCGGTGCCCAGCCAGGGACGGCCGGCGGGGTGTCCAGCGACCAGCTCGCCGGGATCGGGGGCGAGGTCGGGCAGAATCTCACCGCCCGGCACGTGCCCCTGCAGCCGCCCGGCCATCGCTGGTGGGGGCTGGCCAGCGGCTACTCGTCGGTGCCGGACGCGTCCAGGCACGCGTACTTCGGCAGTACCCCGCCGAAGGTGGAGGTGCTGTACCGGCCGCAGCTTGGCCGGTACGCCAGGCTGCTCTCCGGTCACCTGCCTGATCTGGTCAGCACGTCAGGGCCGGTGCCCGTGTTCGAGGTCGCGGTGACCAGGGCGACCGCCGCGCGGTTCCGGCTTCGGCCGGGATCGGCGCTGACCATTACCGGCGCGGTCCTGCGGGTGTCAGGGATCGTTGCCCCGGCCGCCCGGGCCGGAACGTTCTGGCAGGCCGATCCCGATGCCGCCGGAGCGACCTTCAATGCCAGCATCCGCGGTTCCTACTGGCTGGGCGCGGTGTTCATCGGAGCCGCGGAATTCGGTGAGTTGCAGGGCGCCCTGGACTCCAGCCAGATGACGCTGCAGTGGCAGTACCCCCTCCGGCTCGGCCGGATCGGGGCCGGCCAGGCGGCCGCGCTCAGCAATTCGCTCGGCACTGCCCTGACCGACGGCGGCCTGCTGACCCGCAACGTGCAGGTGATCACGTCGGTGAGCTTGTCCTGCGGCCTGACCGGCGCACTGCTTTCGTTCATCGCGGCCCAGGCGCGGATCGGCACTCTGCTCGCCTTGCTGGAGGTGAGCCTGGTCATCCTGGGCGCGGTCGTGCTGCTGCTCGGGTGCCGCCTGCTGGCCGAGCGGCGGACCGCGGAGTTCGCGCTGATGCGAGCCCGGGGGGCCGGAGGAGGCCAGCTGACCGCGCTCGCGCTGCGGGCCGGGGTGATCGCGGTGCTGCCCGCCGCGGTGGCCGGGGCGCTGGCCGCGGTGCTGCTCACGCCGGGAGCCAGCGAGCCCGCGGCGGCCTGGCTGGGCACGCTGACCGCGCTCGCCGCGCTGACGGCGGTGCCCGTGCTCGCGGTGCGCCGGGCGGCCGCTGGAGCCGGGACCGGCCGCGCCGACAGCCCGGCCGTCCCGCTGTCCAGGGTCAGGCGGCTGGTCATCGACGCGATGCTGGTGCTGGCCGCGGCAGGCGGGCTGCTCGTGCTGCGGCAGGAAGGCACGCCGGCCCCCGGCCGTACCGACTGGTTCACCAGCGCCGCTCCGGTGCTGGTCGCGGTGCCGGTCGCGGTGCTGATGGTGCGGCTGTACCCAGCCGCGGTCGGCTGGCTGGTCCGGCTGACCGGCCGCCGCCGGGGGGTGACCACCTTCGTCGGCCTGGCCCGGGCCGCCCGGTCCTCGGCCACGGCCGTGCTGCCGGCCTTCGCGCTCGTGCTGGTGCTCGGGCTGATCGCGTTCGGGGCGACGTTGCGGGCGGCGGTGGTCCGCGGCGATACCGCCGCGTCCTGGCGCGCGACGGGCGCCGACGTCGTCGTGGACGCGAGCTTGTCCAGCGATCCGCTGGACCAGGCGGTGCGGCGGGCCTTCGGCCGGATTCGCGGAGTCCGCCAGCTGGCTGTCGTCGGCACCCTGCCCGGCAGCGCCTCCGACGGCACGCCGGTCAGCGTGGTGCTGGTCGACCCGGCCGACTACGCCGCCCTGATCGCCGCGACGCCGCAGCCGCGCTTCCCGGCGGCCGATCTGCGGGCCGGGGCCGGAGCGGCACCCGGCCGGCTGGGCGTGCTGATGTCCCCGGGTGCGCTCGCGGTCATCCACCGCGCGGGCAAGGTGCAGATCGGGTACCGCGACGTGGCGGTCCGCTACTCCGGCCCGATCCGGTCGGTTCCCGGTTCCGGCACCACGGCCCCGCTGGTGGTCGCGCCGCTGCGGGCGATGGCCGCGATCGTCGGGACCAGCGAGGCGCGGCCTGACCGGCTGCTGCTGGTCGGGCCGCGCATTGACGGCGCCCAGGTGCGCGCGCTGGCCAGGCGGATGCTGCCGGCCGCCACCGTCACGCTCCGGTCGCGGCGGGACGCCGAGCCCGTTGCCGCGCCGCTTTCGGCCAGAACCTACGTTGCCTTCGCGGAC
>JBPCKO010000125.1:0-18871 GCA_051004215.1 Streptosporangiaceae bacterium
GATCGGCGGGGATGCGGTGTGCCGTCCAGGAGCTGCCGGTCCCCGGTCCCCCCGGACGCGGCGAAGCGCCCGGCCACCGTCCCCGGGCCGCCCGCCAGCACGGTCACCGCGAATCGGTCAAGCCGGCTGAGCAGTTCGGCCGGGTAGGACCCCGCGATCAGCGAGACGAGGATGAGCGGCGGGTCCATCGAGACCGGGCAGAACGCGCTCACGGTTACCCCGACGTCGTCGCGGTCGTCGGCGATCGTGACCAGGGTGACGCCGGTCGCGATCACCCCGAGGGCAGCGGCAAACTCCCGCGGCGAGTTGGCCGCGCGAGTAGTTCCGCTCAATGAAATATCCAGCTGCCGGGCAACAGCAGCGGGCCTGCCGGGGACAGCCCGCACCGGGCGGCCTGCTGCCAGACCGGGCCCCAGCTCTCGGCGAACAGGGTCGCCGAGGCGGCGGTCGCACGTTCCGCGCTAGTGCCGGCGATCGCGTAAGCACGCCGGTCCTCGCTGTTGCTCGGCGGCCTGAGCCGGTCAAGGGGGGCGATTCTCGGGAACGGCGCCAGCGGGGCGGTGACCGGCAGCCCGGCCCGGCGGCGGGCGATGGCGGCGGCTTCCTCGACGCCGCCGAGCTCGTCCACGAGCTTGCTTTCGAGCGCATCCGCGCCGGTCCACACCCGGCCCCTGGCCAGTTCGTGCACCCGCTCGGCCGGCAGCCCGCGCCCGGTCGCGACCTTGCCGGTGAAGTCGGCGTAGATGTGATCGAGCCAGGCGTCCACGATCTGCCACTCGTCGCTGCTGAACGGCTTGTTAGTGGAGAACATCGCGGCGTGGTCGCCCAGCACGATCGAGTCGGTGCTCACCCCGGCCTTGCCGAGCGCCTCGCTGAGCACGGGCTTGCCGCTGAACACGCCGATCGAGCCGGTCACCGTGCCCGGCTGAGCCACGATCGCGTCGGCCGCCATCGAAATGAAGTACCCGCCGGACGCCGCTACGTCGCTCATCGAGACGACCACCGGCTTGCCGGCGTTACGGGCCCTGACCACCTCGCGCCAGATCGAATCCGACGCGACGTAGGAGCCGCCCGGGCTGTTCACCCGCAGCACGATCGTCTTGATGTGCTCGTCGGCGATGGCGGCCCGCAGCGCGGCGGTGATGCTGTCCGAGCCCATCGAGGTCCCGGTCAGCGGGCTACGGCCGCTTCGCCCGCGCCGGATCCCGCCGGTCGCCTGGATCAGCGCGACCGCCTGCGGACGCGGCCCGGCCAGCTGCTTGGCCCGGCTGGTGAGTTCGCGCATCCGCTGGTAGCGGCCTACGTAGAGCAGGATGGGCTCGGCCCCGACCTGCTGGCGCAGCGCCGCGTAGACCTCGTCCCGGTAGCCCAGCGCGTCGACCAGGCCGGCCGCGAGCGCCTGGTCGGCCAGGTAAGGGCCCTCGTTGACCAGGCGCTGGGCGTCCGTCGCGGAGATGCCGCGGCGCTCGGCGATCGCGCTGGTGATCTGGTCGGTCACCGACTGCGCGATCCGCCCGGCGGCTTCGCGGCTCGGGCCGCTGAAGCCCTTCTCGGTGAGCTGCTCGGGAGCGCTCTTGTATTCGTGCCGGGCCCCGATCTCCATGCTGATGCCGAGCTTGTCCAGGGTCCCGCGCAGGAACACGCGCTCGACGGCCAGCCCGGTCAGGCCGAGGTCGCCCGAGGGCTGCAGGTAGATCATGTCGAACGCGGTCGCGAGGTAGTACGGCACGTTCCCGGCCGAGAACTCCCCGAAAGTCTCGGCCCAGGCCCAGGCCGGCTTGCCGGCCTCGCGGAAGCGGATCACCGCCTCGCGGAGTTCCTGCACGACCCCGAGGCCGACCGGACGGCCGCCGAGCTTCACGATCAGGGCCTTGACCCGGGCGTCGGTCCGCGCCGCCCGCAACCCGGCCAGCAGGTCCGTGATCGTGGACTGGTGCCTGGTCATGATGGCGGACAGCGGGTCGGCCTGGCGGGTCTCGATCACCCCGTCGGTGAGGTCAAGTTCCAGGATCAGCGGGGCGGTGCGCTGCCTGGTGAGCTTTCCGAGGGGTCCGGCGAGAGGGCCGGCGAGTATGCCGCTGCGCAACGAGTCCATGGACCCAGCCTAGGTCGCGCCGTCCGCTATCGTCGGCGGGGATGACGGTGCACGACGGAAACGGCTGGACCCGGTGCGGCCTCGGGCACCGGCACTGGGGCCGGCACGGCGCGGCCGGCCTGCTCGTCGTCGCCGAAGACCACGCCGCCGGACCGTCCGTGCTGCTGCAGCAACGGAGCTGGTGGGGAAGCCACGGCGGCTCCTGGGGACCGCCGGGCGGGGCCAGGGACAGTCATGAGTCGGCGGTGCGGGCCGCGCTGCGCGAGGCCGTCGAGGAGTGCGCCATCGACCCGGCCGCGGTGCGCGTGCACGCGGTGCTCGCCGACGACCACGGCGGCTGGACTTACAAGACGGTGCTGGCCGCCGCGGCCCGGCCGATCCGGGCCGTGGCGGTGAGCGAGGAGACCAGCGAGGTCGCCTGGGTACCGGTCGGCGAGGTGAGCCGGCTGCTGCTGCATCCGGGGTTCGCCAGCCAGTGGCCGGGGCTGCGACCGGCGCTGAACCCGGTGACCGTGGTGGTGGACATCGCGAACGTGATGGGTTCCCGCCCCGACGGCTGGTGGCGGGACCGGGCCGGAGCGGCCAGGCGGCTGGTTGACCAGATCGCCGACCTGTCGATGCGGGGCGTGAGCGGGCTGCCTGGGGACTTGGCCGTACCGGCCCTGGAGCGCTGGTTTCCGCGGTTCGTCGCCGTGCTTGAGGGTGCGGCGACCGCGGCCATGGGCTTCGGTGAGCGGGGCTTCGGTGAGCGGGACGCGGGCGACGGGCTTGCTGGGCCGGCCGGGCTTGAACCAGAGGTCGTGGCGGCCCGCGGGTCGGGCGACGACGAGATCGTGCGGCAGGCGGCAGCCTACGCCGAGCGCGGTCCTGTGCTCGTCGTCACGGCCGACCGTGAACTGCGGTCGCGCTGCACCGCCGTCGGCGCGGCGGTGACCGGCCCGCGCTGGCTGCTCGACCTCCTCTGAGCGGCCACCTTCCGGCGGCCGCGAGCGGCATCGCTGTGGCCAAGCTAGCTGCGGTCGCCGTCCGGCGGCTGGATGGTCTGGCCCAGGGCGGCAGCCGCGTCCGGGTGCAGATGGTGCAGCAGCGCGTGCACCTCCTTGAGCGTGGTCAGCCGCTCGGCATCCACCTTCTGCCGCTTGCGGTTCTGGTTGACCAGGTGCAGCGTGCCCCCGGCGGCGATGCAGGCGCCGATATCGCTCGTCACGTTGGTGTAGTTGCCGCCGATCAGCTCGGACTTGGCGCTGACCGCGATGCCGAGCAAGGGCAGCACGATCAGGTACACCCCGAGCAACATGAGCCACAGGATGTGCGGCTTGCTGGCCAGGATGCGCGGCACCCACCGCAGGGCCCGGTCGAACCTGGCCTCCGGGTGGTCGGCGGCCAGGTCGGTCAGCGCCATCGACGGGCGGCGCCCGGTCGCTCCGGCCGCCGGCGATGGCGTCGGGCTGGCTGGCTCGGGCATGGTGACTCCTTCAGGTAGCGCGGGATGCCAGCCGGGGCAGGACCGCCGGCCGGCATCCCATGCTTATGCCACCTGGAAGGAGCGCTTGGCAAGCCCGAGCCAGTAACCGGTGATCGTGGTGACCGGGGCCGGCTCGCCGGCCGCGCCGAGCGTGACGAACAGCGGGGCGAAGTGCTCGGTGGTCGGATGCGCGTACCGCGCTCCCGGCGCGCGCCGGAACGAGGCCAGCGCGTCCACGTCGCCCTGGTCGAGGGCCTCGGCCGCCCAGTGATCGAACTCGACCGACCAGCCGGGCGGCCGTGCGTCGAACCGGAAGTCCCGCAGGAACGGCAGGCCGTGGGTGAGGAAGCCGCTGCCCATGATCAGCACGCCCTGGTCGCGCAGCGGTCGCAGCGCCGCGCCGATCCGCAGCAGCCGGGCCGGGTCGAGCGTCGGCATCGAGACCTGGAGCACGGGGATGTCGGCCCCCGGGTACATCACGGTCAGCGGCACGTACGCGCCGTGGTCCAGGCCCCGGTCAGGCGCCTCGGTCACTTCCTCGGTGCCCGACAGCAGCATGCGCACGTTGCGGGCCAGGTCGGGCGCCCCTGGCGCCGGGTAGGTGGCCTGGTAGTACCGCTCGGGGAAGCCCCAGAAGTCGTAGATGAGCGGGGTCGCGTCCCGGGTCGCGCCGATCGTCAGCGGGGCGGCCTCCCAGTGCGCCGACACGACCAGGAGGGCCGACGGCCTGGGCAGCGCGGCCGACCAGGCCGCGAGCTGAGTGGTCCACAACGGGTCGTCGACCAGCGGCGGAGCGCCGTGACCGAGGTACATGGCGGGCATCCGGCCCGCCTCGGTGCCGCGGACAGCGCGCTCCTGGACGTCGGTGCCCGCGTCCGGTGTTACCGGCTCGTGCTCACTTGCGTCCGACCTCAGTTCCTCGTCCACTGCCTCGCCCGCCTTCGCCGCCGGTCCTCTACCGGCGACGCTAGCTCACCCGCCCGCCCGGGGCGGCGGCGCTGGGGCGCGGTCCTCGGCGGGATCCTCGGCGGCGGGATCCTCGGCGGCGGGGTCAGCGGCGGCGGGATCCTCGTCGGGGGCGGGGTCGTGGACGAGCCAGAGGACGCCGAGCGGGGGAACCGACAGCGACGCGGAAGCCGGGCGGCCGTGGCACGGCTCGTTGGTCGCCTGGACCGCGCCGTAGTTGCCGACGCCGCTGCCGCCGTAGTCGGTCGCGTCGCTGTTGACCAGCTCGCGCCAGCGGCCGGGCGACGGAAGCCCGATCCGGTAGTCGTGGTGCGGTTCCCCAGAGAAGTTGACCACGCACGCGACCGTGGCCTCCTCCGGCGCGAACCGCAGGAACGAGATCACGTTGCCGAAGGCGTCGTTCGCGTCGATCCAGCTGAACCCGGCCGGGGAGTAGTCCTCGCGCCAGAGAGCGGGCAGGGAACGGTAGGCCGCGTTGATGTCGCCGACGAGCCGGCGCAGCCCGGCGTTGAGATGGCCGCCGAGGGCGGCCCAGTCCAGCCCGTTCTGCTCGGACCACTCGGGATCCTGGCCGAAGTCTGACCCCATGAACAGCAGCTGCTTGCCGGGATGGGCCCACATGTAGCTGAACAGGGCCCGCAGCGAGGCGAACCGCTTCCAGTCGTCGCCCGGCATCTTGCGCAGCAGCGAGCCTTTGCCGTGCACGACCTCGTCGTGCGACAGGGGCAGCACGAAGTTCTCGCTGTAGGCGTACATCATCGAGAACGTCAGCTCGTTGTGGTGGTAGCGCCGGTACACCGGGTCGTGGGCCAGGTACGACAGCGTGTCGTGCATCCAGCCCATGTTCCATTTCAGCCCGAACCCCAGGCCGCCCAGATGCACCGGTCTGGTCACTCCGGGCCACGCGGTCGACTCCTCGGCGATCATCACGATCCCGGCGGCCCGCTTGTAGCAGGTGGCGTTGACCTCCTGCAGGAACGACACGGCGTCCAGATTCTCCCGGCCGCCGAGCACGTTCGGCGTCCACTCGCCAGGACGGCGGGAGTAGTCCAGGTACAGCATCGACGCGACGGCGTCCACCCGCAGGCCGTCGATGTGGAAGACCTCGAGCCAGAAGGCCGCGTTCGCGACGAGGAAGTTGCGTACCTCGCGGCGGCCGAAGTCGAAGATCAGCGTGCCCCAGTCCGGGTGCTCGCCCCGCCGGGGGTCCGCGTGCTCATACAGCTGCGAGCCGTCGAACCTGGCCAGCGCCCAGGCGTCCCGCGGAAAGTGCGCGGGCACCCAGTCGACGAACACCCCGATCCCGGCCTGGTGCAGGCGGTCGACCAGGCACCGGAAATCGTCGGGACTGCCGAACCTGGCCGACGGCGCGTAATAGGACGTGACCTGGTAGCCCCAGGATCCGCCGAACGGGTGCTCGGCCACCGGCAGGAACTCGACGTGCGTGAAGCCGCCTTCGGTCACATATCGAACGAGCTCGTCGGCGAGCTGCCGGTAGGACAGGCCAGGGCGCCACGAACCCAGATGGACCTCGTAGACGCTCATCGGCTCGCTAAGCGGATCGCGGTGCGCCCTGGCTGTCATCCACTCCTGGTCGGCCCATTGGTAGCGGGATTCGAACACGACGGAGGCGGTCGCGGGCGGTTCCTCGGCGAACGCGGCCATCGGGTCGGCCTTGCGGTGCCAGCTGTAGTCCTGGCCGCAGATCTCGTACTTGTACCGGGCGCCGCTGGTCACGCCGGGCAGGAACAGCTCCCACACCCCGGAACCGCCCAGCGACCGCATCGGGTACGCCCGGCCGTCCCAGTGATTGAAGTCGCCGATCACCCGGACGCCGCGGGCGTTCGGCGCCCAGACGGCGAACGAGGTCCCGCCGAGCTCGGGCTTGACCCGGGCTCCGAGCGCGTGCCACAGCTCCTCGTGCCGGCCTTCGCCGATCAGGTGCAGGTCCATATCGCCGAGCATGGGCAGGTGCCGGTACGGGTCGTCGAGCAACAGCTCGGGGCCAGCCTCGGCGTAGCTGACAGCCAGCCGGTAGTCGACGGGCGGACTCGCCGCGGCCGGGACCAGGCCGGCCGGACCGGTGCCAGCGGGGGCGGTGCCAGCCGGGGCGGTGCCAGCCGGGGTGGTGCCAGCCGGAGGGCCGCCCTCCGGTCCCGCCGGTTCCTCCGGTCCCGCCGGTCCCTCCGGTCCCGTCGTCCCGTCCGGCACCAGCACCGAGAACACGCCTTCGTGCACGTGGGCCATCGGGTACCTGGTCCCGTCGGGCAGCACGGCGTGCACCGACCAGGCCAGCGGGCGCAGGGCCCTGATCGTGGTGCCCCGCGGTCCGGCGTGCGCGCCGAGCACGGCGTGCGGGTTGTGGTGGTGCCCGGCGATGAGCCGGCTGATCTCGTCGTGGCCGATCGGGTCGGGCGTGAACGTCGCGCCGGTCATCGGCGTGCCTGGCGCAGTCATCGGCTTGCCTCCGCGATCGCAGCGAGCGGTATTGGCAGCCAGTCGGGCCGGTGACTGGCCTCGTAGACCGCCTCGTAGACGGCTTTCTGCAGGATCAGCGCGCGCAGCAGCGGCCCGCTGGCGCCCGGATCGGCCCCGGTGACCTTCGCGTACCCCAGGCAGAACGCCTCCTGGCAGCCCTGCACCCAGCGTGCCGCGGTCTCGGCCAGCTGTCCGTCATCCGGGCGCCGCAGCACCTGGTGCCGGCCCGCGTAGTCGAACGAGCGCAGCATGCCCGCCACGTCGCGGAGCGCGGGCGCGAAGGCCCGGCGCCGGGCCAGCGGCACCGACGGCTCGCCCTCGAAGTCCAAGATGACCCACCCCCGCCCGGTGTGCAGCACCTGAGCCAGGTGGTAATCGCCGTGGATCCGCTGGACCGGGACCTGCGTGTCCGGCTCGGCCAGGGCCGCGTAGCAGTCCCTGATCCCGGCCGCGTACTCATTCAGCCTGGGCACGACCCTGATCGCCCGGCGCAGTTCGGTCGTCATCGCGTCGGTCAGGTCCTTCAGCGCGTAGCGGGACAGCACGCTGGTGCCGAACGCGGCCGCCATCTCGGCGTGCAGCCGCGCGGTGTCCTCGCCCAGCAGGCCGGCCTGGGCCGCGAACCCGGGACCGCGCTCGTTCACGCTGGCGGCGGCGAGCGCCCAGCCGTCGCTGGCGTTCGCGAAGAAGTCCGACAAGATCGCGAGCACTACCTGCTGGCCGTCGCCTGACCCGCCGGACGCATCGCTGGCCCGCGGCGCGTCCGGCGCCAAGGTCGCGGCGGCCAGGTCCTGCACGTCGGCGATCTGCCCGCTGCCCGGCATCTCAATCCAGCCCCGCGGGGCAGCCACCAGGGCCGAGCCGTTCCTGGCCAGGGCGGCCGGAACCTCCAGGTCGGGATGGTGGCCGGTAAAGGGGCGCCTGAGCAGCTTCAAAATCGCCTGCTCGCCGAAGACGATGCTGGTGTTACTGGCCAGGGCGGGCAGCGGCCTGGCCGGGGCGTCCTGGCTGATCACCGCGCCGGGTTCCCTGACGAACCGCAGCGGGCCAGCCTGCCGGCCGGCTGCGATGCCGCCCAGCAGGAGGGCGGCCAGAGCCGGGTCGCAGGCTCCGTCGTAGGCCATCCGGCCGTCGGGCAGCCGCCCGATCGCGGCGGACGTCAAGAAGGGCGGCAGGTCCGCCCGGATGCCGAGCAGGACCTGATAACTGACCTTTTCCTCGCCGACCCAGGCATCGGCGATCAGGTGCCGCAGCTCGGGGTCGCCGTCGGCCAGCGAGACGTCGGACGCCAGGCCGACCAGCCGCACCGTGGCCCCGCTGCCGGCGAACCAGCGCTGGGCCGGAAGCCACCCGGCCAGCAGCTCCGCGAGCGCGTTCTGCGTCACCTGTTGAGTCAAGCATCCGGCTTCGGCCCGGTCTGAACCAGGGTTGCGATGACCGTTCTGCCCAGGAAAGACGGAGACGTTCCGGCTGGCTCACCCGGCGGGCGGCTCCATCACGAACCAGTAAAAGCCGTGGCTGGGCAGGGTGAGCAGGTAGCTCAGCTCCCCGACGGCCGGGAACACGACCCCGCCCATGCATTCCACCGGCGTGTAGCCGTCGAACCGGCTCAGGTCGAGCTCGACCGGCTGGGGGAATCTGGACAGATTGTTCACGCACAAGATCGCGCGCTCGCCCTGGCCGTCCGGCGGCTCGCCGCTGTCGTGCTCGTACTCCCTGATGAACGCCAGCACCGACGGGTTGGAGCTGGTCAGCTCGGAGTACTGGCCGAGCCCGAACACCCGGTGCCGCTTGCGGATCTCGATCATCCGGCGGGTCCAGTGCAGCAGCGAGCCGGTGTTGCGCTCCTGCGCCTCGACGTTGATGGACTGGAATCCGTAGATCGGGTCCATGTTCGGCTGCAGGTACAGCCGCTGCGGGTCGGTGCGGGAGAACCCGCCGTTGCGGTCGGGGGTCCACTGCATCGGGGTTCGCACCCCGTCCCGGTCGCCGAGCCAGATGTTGTCGCCCATCCCGATCTCGTCACCGTAGTAGAGCACCGGCGATCCGGGCAGTGACAGCAGCAGGGCGGTGAACAGCTCCAGCTGGTTCCTGTCGTTGTCCAGCAGCGGGGCGAGCCGTCGGCGGATCCCGATGTTGGCCTTCATCTTGGGATCCTTGGCGTACTCGGCCCACATGTAGTCGCGTTCGTCGTCGGCGACCATCTCAAGCGTCAGCTCGTCGTGGTTGCGCAGGAAGATGCCCCACTGGCAGCCGGACGGGATCTTCGGGGTCTTGGCCAGGATCTCCGAGATCGGGTACCGCTGCTCCCGCCGCACCGCCATGAAGATGCGCGGCATCAGCGGGAAGTGAAAGGCCATGTGACATTCGTCACCGCCGACGGCCGGGTCGCCGAAATACTCGACGACGTCGTCGGGCCACTGGTTGGCCTCGGCCAGCAGCACCCGGTCCGGGTAGAGCCGGTCCACCTCGGTCCTGACCCGCTTCAGGTATTCGTGCGTCTCCTTGAGGTTCTCGCAGTTCGTGCCCTCGCGGGCGTACAGGTACGGCACGGCGTCGAGCCGGAACCCGTCGATGCCGAGGTCCAGCCAGAACCGCAGCACCTCCAGCATGGAGTCCTGGACCAGCGGGTTCTCGTAGTTCAGGTCAGGCTGGTGGTAGAAGAACCTGTGCCAGTAGTACTGGCCCCTGACCGGATCGAACGTCCAGTTCGACTGCTCGGTGTCGACGAAGATGATCCGCGCGTCCGGGTACTTGTCGTCGGTGTCGGACCACATATAGAAGTCGCCGTACGGCCCATCCGGGTCCGACCGGGATGCCTGGAACCACGGATGCTGGTCGCTGGTGTGATTCATGACCAGGTCGGCGATCACCCGGATGCCCCGGGCGTGAGCTTCCTCGACCAGTTCCACGAAGTCGCCGATGGTGCCGAAGTCGGGCAGCACGGCCATGAAGTCGGAGATGTCATAGCCGCCGTCGCGCAGCGGCGAGTTGTAGATCGGCAGCAGCCAGATGCAGTCGATGCCGAGCCACTGCAGGTAATCCAGCCGGGAGATCAGCCCCCGCAGGTCCCCGGTGCCGTCGCCGTTGGAATCGTGGAATCCGCGGATCAGCACCTCGTAGAAGACCGCGTGCTGGTACCACTGCGGGTCACGCGGCGTGTCGAAGGAGAACGAGTCGGGCACGGGTTCGACGGCCGCGGCGGCAGGCAGGAAGTTACTCTGCTGCCCGGGGGTTTCGTGCGGCGCTGATTCCACGGGGTCTCTCCTGATGTTCTACTGACGCCCTCTCCATCATGCGTCAGGCTCGGCGGTGACCGTCACCAGGCTGGTCGGCGGAGACCGTGAAGATGTGGGCCGGAGCGATGGCCGGATCGAGCCGCACGTAGTTCGCCTCGCCCCATCGGTAGGACGCGCCAGTGAGTTCGTCGGTGACCGTGAATCCCGCGCCGACGTCGATGTCGAAGGCGGTCCGGTCCAGCCAGATCGTGGTCTCGCGCGCCTGGTGCGGGTCGAGGTTGACGACGACCAGCACCGTGTCGCCGCCGGAACGGCCGGCTGCCGCCCCAGCGCTCTTAGAGAAGCACACAATTCCCGGCTGGTCTGGGAAATGGAAGCGGAGGTTACGCAGCTGGGCCAGGGCCGGATGGGATCGCCTGATTGCGTTGAGCTGGGTGATGAGCGGGGCGATGGTCAGGTTCATCCGGGCCGCGTTGGCCCAGTCGCGCGGGCGGTACTGATACTTCTCCGAGTCCAGGTACTCCTCGCTGCCCGGCCGCAGCGGGGCGTTCTCGCACAGCTCGTAGCCCGAGTAGACCCCCCAGGTCGGCGAGAGCATGGCCGCGAGCACGGCCCGCACGCGAAACGCCGCCGGGTTGGCGTGCTGCAGGTACTCGGACAGGATGTCCGGCGTGTTCACGAAGAAGTTCGGCCGCATGGACGCGGCCGCCGGGCCGGCCAGCTCGGTCAGGTAGCTGGTCAGCTCGTCGGAGGAGTTACGCCAGGTGAAGTACTTGTAGGACTGGTGGAATCCGATGATCGCCAGCGCCCGCATCATGGACGGCCTGGTGAACGCCTCGGCCAGGAAGAGCACGCCGGGATCGGTCTGCTCGATCTCGCGCAGCAGCCGCTCCCAGAACGGCAGCGGCTTGGTGTGCGGGTTGTCGACCCGGAAGATCGTGACCCCGTGGCTGATCCAGTGCCGCACTACCCGCAGGACCTCGGCGTAGATGCCCTCCGGGTCGTTGTCGAAATTCAGCGGGTAGATGTCCTGGTACTTCTTGGGCGGGTTCTCCGCGTACGCGATCGACCCGTCCGCCCTGGTGGTGAACCACTCCGGGTGCTTGGACACCCAGGGATGATCGGGCGAGGCCTGCAGCGCGAGATCGAGCGCGACCTCCATGCCGAGCTCGTTGGCCCGGGCCACGAACTGGTCGAAGTCCGCGAACGTGCCCAGGTCAGGGTGGATCGCGTCGTGCCCGCCGGCCGGGGAGCCGATCGCCCACGGCGAGCCGGGATCATCCGGCGCCGCGACCAGCGCGTTGTTCCTGCCCTTGCGGGCCGTCGTGCCGATCGGGTGGACCGGCGGGAAGTAGACCACGTCGAAGCCCATGGCGGCGACGTCGTCCAGGCGGCGGGCCGCGGTCCGCAGCGTGCCGGACACGGCTGGCCGGCGCCCGAGCGGATCGACCTGGGCCCCCTCGGACCGCGGGAAGAACTCGTACCAGGAGCCGAACAGCGCCCGCTGGCGGTGCACGATCAGCGGGCTCCAGTCCGAGTACGTAGTCAGCTGGCGCAGCGGGAACTCGGTCAGCGCATCGGTGACGTCCTGGGTGAACGCGGCCCCCAGCCGGTCGACCGGGGCGACCTGACGTTCGCCCAGATCGGCCGCGACCTGGCGGTACAGCGCCCGGATGGCCGCCGCCCTGGCCCGCAGGGCGTCCCGGCCGGGGTCCGGCTCGGCCGGCCGCACGGTGGCGGCGGACCGGGCCGGCTTGCCCGCGGTCCTGGCCCCGGCCTTCTTCCCGCCGTTGGCCTTGGCGGTACTGGCCTTCTCGCCGTCGGCCCTGGCCCCGCCGGCCTTGGTCCCGCCGGCCGAGGCTCCGTTCGCCTTGCCTGCCCCCTTGATCGCCGGCACGGCTTCCCTGGCCGCCCGCTCGAACAGCAGCGCGCCCTCGGCCAGCATCAGGTCGACGTCCTGGCCGATCGGCACCTTGATCGCGGCATCGTGGCGCCAGTGCGCGATCGGATCGCCCCAGGCCTGCACCCGGAAGTGCCACAGGCCCTCGCGGTCCGGGGTCAGGTCGGCACCGTAGCGGTCGCTGCCCTCGGCGAGCTCGCGCATCGTCACGACCGGGCCGGCCCGGCCGGCCGGATCTCGCAGCTGGGCCGCCGCGCCGAGCATCTCGTGCCCCTCGCGGAACACGGTCGCGCTCACCGGCAGGATCTCCCCGGCCACGGCTTTCGCCGGTCGCCGGCCGCAGTCGACCAGGGGCTGAATGTCCAGGATGGGAATCCGACCGATCACCACGAAAAGCTACCCAATCGTGATTGCGGGCATGCACGCGGGAGTGGTGTTCCGCCTCCTGGCCCGCTCGGTGCTCGTGGTCCGGGCAGCCGGCGGCACGCATTAAGGTCACTGACCGTGAGAGCAATCCGCCGGTTCACCATCCATCCCGCGCTGCCTGGGCCGCTCGCTCCGCTGCGGACCCTGATGCACAATCTGCGCTGGTCCTGGCATGAGCCGACCAGGGCTCTGTTCGCCGAGATCGACCCCGTGGCCTGGGAGCGCTCGGGACAGGACCCGGAAGGGCTGCTCGCCAGGGTGTCGACGGCCCGGCTGGCCGAACTGGCCGCCGACGAGGAATTCGGCCGCAGGCTGGGCGAGGCGGTCGCCGAGCTGGAGGAGTACCGCACCGGCCGCCGCTGGTACCAGCTGTCCGGCACCGGTGACGGCGGCCCGGCCGCGATCGCCTACTTCTCGCCCGAATACGGGATCACCGCGGCGCTGCCGCAGTACTCGGGCGGGCTGGGCATCCTGGCCGGCGACCACCTGAAGTCGGCCAGCGACCTCGGCCTGCCGCTGATCGGCGTGGGCCTGCTGTACCGGCACGGCTATTTCACCCAGTCGCTGTCCGCCGAGGGCTGGCAGGCCGAGCGGTACCCGGCAACCGACCCGAACGGGCGGCCGATCGCCTTGCTGCGGGCCGCCGACGGCACCCCGGCCAAGGTCAGCGTCGGCGTGCCGGGCGGCCTGGAGCTGACCGCGCACATCTGGGTCGCCGACGTCGGGCGGATCCCGCTGCTGCTGCTCGACTCTTATACCGAGGACAATGACCAGCTGCTGCGCGAGGTCACCGACCGGCTCTACGGCGGCGGCAGCGACCACCGGCTGCGCCAGGAACTGCTGCTCGGCATCGGCGGCGTCCGGGCCGTCCGGCTGTACTGCTCGATCACCGGGCACCCCGAGCCGGAGGTGTTTCACACCAACGAGGGTCACGCCGGGTTCCTCGGCGTGGAGCGGATCAGGGAGTATCTGGAGCGGGGCGCGTCGTTCACCGAGGCGCTCGAGCTGACCAGGGCGGGCACGGTATTCACGACCCACACCCCGGTGCCGGCCGGCATCGACCGGTTCGACCGGGAGCTGATCGAGGAGCAGTTCGGCTCGGGCGGCGGTGAGCCCGGCCTGCCGGTCGAGCAGGTGCTGGCACTCGGCGCCGAGACCTACCCGGGCGGCGACGCCGGCGTGTTCAACATGGCCGTGATGGGCATGCGCCTGGCCCAGCGGGTCAACGGGGTCAGCCAGCTGCACGGGCAGGTGAGCCGGGAGATGTTCGCCGGGCTGTGGCCAGGGTTCGACACCCGCGAGGTGCCAATCGGCTCGATCACCAACGGCGTGCACGCTCCGAGCTGGGTCGCCGGGGAGATCTTGAACCTGGCCGAGAACGGTCACCAGGCCGGGGCCGCGGACTGGCTCGGTGACGAGGAGGCCGCCTGGGCCGCGGTGGTGGCCGACCCGGCCGGGATCTTCCGGATCAGGCAGATCCTGCGCGGGCGGCTGGTCACCGAGGCCAGGGCCCGGCTGCGGGCCTCCTGGCAGCAGCGCGGCGCCTCCGACGCCGAGCTGGCCTGGATCTCCAGCGCGCTGGACGAGAACATCCTGACCATCGGCTTCGCCCGGCGGGTGCCGTCCTACAAGCGGCTGACCATGATGCTGCAGGACCCCGAGCGGCTCACCGCGCTGCTGCTCGATCCTGAGCGGCCGGTACAGATCGTGATTGCCGGCAAGGCGCTGATCCAGCAGATGGTCAAGTTCACCGACGACCCGGCCGTCCGGCACCGGATCGTGTTCCTGCCCGACTACGACATGGACCTGGCCAGCGGCCTGGTCCAGGGCTGCGACGTCTGGCTGAACAACCCGCTGCGCCCGCTGGAGGCGTGCGGCACCTCGGGCATGAAGGCGGCCCTGAACGGCGCGCTCAACCTGTCCGTGCTCGACGGCTGGTGGGACGAGTGGTTCGACGGCGAGAACGGCTGGGCCATCCCGTCGGCCGATTCGGTGCCCGACCCGCACCGCCGCGATGACGTTGAGGCGGCGGCCCTGTACGACCTGCTGGCCCGGTCGGTCGCGCCGATGTTCTATGACCGCGGCCCTGACGGCATCCCGCAACGCTGGCTGGAGATGATCACGCACACGCTGCGCGATCTCGGCCCGAAGGCCCAGGCGACCAGGATGGTCAGGCAGTACACGACCGAGCTGTACCTGCCGGCCTGCCGGTCCTCGCGCGGGCTCACCGATGGCGAGAGCGACCCGTTTGCCGGCGCGGCCAGGCTCGCCGCCTGGAAGGACCGGATCTGGCGGGCCTGGCCCGACGTCCGCATCGAGCTGGTCGAGACCGACGACGGCGCGCAGAACCCCGGCGCCCGGCTCGCGGTCCGCGCGAGCGTCGCCCTCGGCGAGCTCAGCCCGGAAGACGTCTGCGTCGAGGTGCTGTACGGGCCGGCTGGAGAGGACGACGAGATCGCCGACCCGGTGCGTTCGCCGCTGACGCTGGAGTCGCCGCCAGGACCCGACTCTGTCGCCTGGTACAGCGGCGAGGCCGTCCTCGGCCAGCCGGGCGCGTTCGGCTACACGGTTCGCGTGCTGCCGCAGCACCCGCTCCTGTCCGCCCCGGCCGAACTGGGCCTGGTGACCGTTCCGGCCGCCACGGCCGGCATGCTGAGCGGCGACCTCCGCTAACCCGCCCCCTCCACCACCACCAACACCAGCGCGCCCGTCAGCAACACCAGCGCCCCCTCAACCACCAGCGCGCCCCTCCACCACCACCAGGGAGCAGCAACGTGGTGACGTTGCTGTCGTTGTAGCAGCAGCAACTCCACCACGTTGTCTTTCGCCACGGCGCGCGCGGCGGGCCTGCGGGGCGTCGGAGCGCCATTGAGGGCTGGGGTTGACCCCGAATGCCGGACAGCTGGGCTGAAGGGCCGCGTTGTTTGGCCGGAAATGGTGGGCCAAGCGACTGACTGCGCGGTTCCGCCGGGGCATTTTCGGCCGTTAGCGACCCGGATCAGGGGCAATACCTCCCGGTCGGAACGGGAGGATTGCGCCAATCATACGACGCACCGTGATTGGCGGATTACCGTGCGGAGTAAACCAAGACAGGCCGCGCGGCGTCGTTCAAGAGAAAAGAACGTCGAAGTCCCGACGAAATTTGTCGCCTTGCGGGGTGGAACGCCAGCAAAGACGAGGGACATGTGACATGCTGTGATTCGTTGACTTCAAAGAGTAGTGCCAGGGCTCGTCACTGTCAGTCATGAAGTAGTCACCTAAGTAACAACGAGAGGATTAGCTAAGGTGAGAACTCAGATCAAGCCGGACAACAGGCTCCTGACTCCGGCCGAGGTTGCGGCCATGCTCAGGGTGGACCCGAAGACGGTCACCCGCTGGGCGAGGGGCGGCAAGTTGTCCTCGATCCGCACCCCGGGCGGCCACCGCCGCTACAGCGAGTCCGAGGTTCGCGGCTTCCTCAACAGCTGGCAGGGCGTGAACCTGCCGCGCGCAGTTGGTGAGTGAGGACCGACCGGCGCACCCGACGAAGGGCCCGAACCGTGACGCACGGTCGGGCCCTCCGCCATGCCAGCGCCACCCGCGGCATCCGGGGCACCGGGCCACCGGCATCCGGGGGCACCGGGCCAGCGGCACCCGGGCCAGCGGGCCAGCGCTCCTGGGTCCGCGGCACCCCCAAGCATCCCGGGGCACCGGGCCAGCGGCACCCGGGCCAGTGGGCCGTCTGAGCGCACCGGGCCAGCGGCTGCGTAGGATCGCGGTGCGCGCAATCCGGCGTGCACCAGGCGGGCCCGCGGCCCGCGGGCGGCCCGGTACCGGCGGAGGATGAGCATGGGCGAGTTCGTGCGGTTGGAGACCGACGGGGCGATCGCGACGATCCGGCTCGAGCGGCCGCCGATGAACGCGCTGAACGCCCAGGTGCAGGCCGAGATCGCGGCGGCCGCCGCCGACGTCTCGGCCGACGACCAGGTCCGCGCGGTGATCCTCTACGGCGGCCCGAAGGTCTTCGCGGCGGGCGCGGACATCAAGGAGATGGCCGACGCGAGCTACCCCACGATGGCCGCGGACAGCAGGCGGCTGCAGGACTCCTTTACCGCGGTGGCCAAGATCGGCAAGCCGGTGGTCGCGGCCATCACCGGGTACGCGCTCGGCGGCGGCCTGGAACTCGCGCTCTGCGCCGACTTCCGGGTGATCGGCGAGAACGCCAGGGTTGGCCAGCCGGAGATCCTGCTCGGGCTCATTCCCGGCGCCGGCGGGACCCAGCGGCTGCCCAGGCTGGTCGGCCCGGCGAAGGCCAAGGACATCGTGTTCACCGGGCGGTTCGTCGCCGCCCCCGAGGCACTCGACATCGGCCTGGCCGACCAGGTCGTGCCGGACGCGGAGGTCTACCAGGCGGCCCGGGACCTGGTGGCCAGGTATGCGACCGGTCCGGCGGTCGCCCTGCGGGCAGCCAAGCAGGCCATCGACGATGGCCTGGACGCCGGCCTCGGCACCGGCCTGGAGATCGAGCGGCTGCACTTCGCCGGCCTGTTCGCGACCCAGGACGCGGCGGCGGGCATGCGCAGCTTCGTGGAGAATGGTCCTGGCAAGGCGACGTTCGCCGGCCGGTAGCGGCCGCACCGGCGCGGGCGCGGGCGGCCGGACACGGGACGGGACGAGACCACGATGACCCAGGCAGGCGACGGAACGCCAGGCGACGACAGCCTGTCGCTGGAGATGGTGACCGCGGCGCTGCGCGCCGACAGCTCGGACATCGCCATCTACGCCAGGGTCCTGACCGACTCCCTCGGCGAGTCGCTGCCGCCAGGATCGGTGTCGGTCGAGCGGTCACGGAGCCTGTCCGACCGGATGCAGAACCGGCCTGGCACGGTCACCAAGGTCTCGGTGCACCTCGGCGAGCGGACCATGACCCTGGGCAGCCAGCGCGGCGCCCCGGTCGCCGAGATCTGCCACGAGGTCCGGGGCATCGTGCTGTCCCGCACCGCCGTCCCGATCGCCGAGTGGGCGGCCGAACTGGCCCGCGGTCTCGTCGAGCATGCCGAGCAGAACGCGCAAGCCGCAACCGCGCTCCGGCGACTGGTCGCAGGCGGATAGCCGGAACTCCACCCCATCGGACCACGGGCATGTTCGGATGGCCGGAATCGGGGGAATGTCACAGTCCCGGCCGGGCGCGCAGGACCCCGGCGAGCACGTTGCGCCCTGGTGGCGGATCGGAGGTGACCTCAGGGCTCTGCTTCGAGGTGGTCAGCCGGCAGAAAGCGATCCGTAAGCTATGACGTCATGAGGGTGCAGGACCGCACGCCCAAGCGGCTCGGCCCGTACCGCCTGATCAGGCGGCTGGGCGAGGGCGGTATGGGCGTTGTGTACCTGGCCACGGACTCCGCCCAGAACCAGGTCGCGATCAAGGCGCTGCATCCCCAGATGGCCAGGGAGGAGAACGCCAGGCGCCGGATGGCCCGCGAGGTCGAGACGATGCGGCGGGTTCACAGCCGGTACGTGGCCGAGGTCGTGGACGCCGATCTGGAGTGCGATCCGCCCTATATCGTGACCCGGTACGTGCCCGGCCTGACCCTGGAAGACGTGGTCAGCGCGGGCGGGCCGGTGACCGGCCCGGCGCTGTCCAGGCTGGGCTACGGACTGGCCCAGGCCCTGTCGGCGGTGCACGCCGCCGGCGTGGTGCACCGGGACCTCAAGCCGGGCAACGTCATGATCTCCGACGGCGAGCCGGTGGTCATCGACTTCGGCATCGCTCACCTCCCGGAGAACACCCGGCTGACCATGACCGGCATGTTCATGGGCACGCCGGGCTACCTGGCGCCGGAGGTGATCGAGGGCAAGGACAGCAGCCCCGCCTCGGACGTGCACTCCTGGGGCGCGACCATGGCCTACGCCGCCACCGGCCGGCCGCCGTACGGGACCGGGCCGTTCGAGACGATCTTCTACCGCATCGTGCACGGCTCGCCTGACCTGGACATCGTGGCCGAGCCGCTGCGCCCGGTGCTGCTCGCCGCGCTGTCCCGCGATCCCGGGCGCCGCCCGGCCGCGGACGAGCTCGGCCGCCGGATCGCCGCGATCAACCCGACGCTCCTGATTCCCGGACCGCCGGCCGCCGCGGCCGCCGCCCGGCTGGCGGGCGGTCCCAGTCTGGCCCGCCCGGGACCTGCGGTAGCCCTCGGTGCCCGGCCGCGGACGACGCGAGACAAGAACTGGCCTGGCTGGCCGACCGCCACCACGCCGATGGGCCAGGATGGCCCCTCCGACGTGCGGGACCTGCGGCCGCCGGTGACCTACGGGCCACCCGGCGG
>JBPCKO010000126.1:0-3538 GCA_051004215.1 Streptosporangiaceae bacterium
CGTTTGGACTGCCTGGGGGTAGGCAGCCGAAGCATTTCCTGCTCGCGCTCGGGGAGGCTGGCCAGCGGCCCGCGACCTGCGGGTCCGGCCGGCCGCCCGGGTCCGCCCAGCCGGGCCCGGCGGCCGAGGCCGGCCAGCGCGGCCTGCAGCGGCGCGGCCCGCAACTCGGTGGCGACCCTGGTCGCAAGCGCCCACTCGCGGGCGGCGGCCTCCCGGTCGCCAGCCTCGGCCAGCGCCTCGGCCAGCCGCCAGCGGGACCTGGCCGCCTCGTACACGAAGCCCTCGCCGAAGGTGTCCACGACGGCCCGCCAGTGCTCAGGGTCGTTGTCGCCGTTGGCCCGGCTCCACTCGGCCTCGGCCCTGGCCAGCCAGCCGCGCCCGTCCACGCCCAGCGCGAACCCCGGCAGCTGCCGGTTCTCCGCGCCCTCGCGGGCGATCTCCCGCAGCCGGCTGGCCTGCTTGAGCAGGGCGGCGAGCCGGTCGTGCTCACCGGATGCCCTGGCCGAGCCGGCCAGATCGGCGAGCGCGCCGAGGCCGACCGCGCAGACCCTGATCAGCTGCGGGCTGTAGTAACCCTCGTCGATCTCCTCGATCGCCCTGATTGTTTCCTCGACCTCGGCCAGCGCGGCCGCGGGCTCCCCCCGCCACAGGTCACGCTCGGCGAGCAGGCCCCGGGTGATGTATTCGACGAAGCCTTCGGTGGCGAACATCGGCTCCAGCCAGACCCGCCGTTCCTCCACGCTGTTCAGGCCCCTGGCCACGCCCAGGAACAGGGCCATGGCCGACAACCTGGCTTCGCCGGGACCGGTTACCCGGACCGCGAATCCGTCCGCGATCTGCTGAGCGTGGTCCCATTGGCCGTCGGCCACATGGGCCAGGTAGTGCAGGTACTGCAGGTCGATCCCGTACTGAGCCAGGCCGAGGCCGGCCTCCCTGGCGCGCTCGGTGCCCTCGTGCGCGTACCGGGCCGCGCTCTTCACGTCGCCCTGCTCGAGCTGCAGCCTGGCCAGCTGGTAGGTGGCCCGCAGCTCGACGCCCAGCACCTTGGCCTCGGCCGCCTGCCGGTGCGCGGTGCCGAACAGGGCGATCGCGTCAGCGATCTTGCCGGTCCGTTCGCTGATCAGGCCGAGAGTGGTCAGGGCATCGGCCTCGGCGAAAGGCGCACCCGCGGCCTGGGCCGCCACGCGGGCCTGCTCGGCCCGCGCCGTCATCGCGCCGACGTCGGAGAAGCTCAGCAGCGCCCTGGCGTGGGTGGCCAGGGCCAAGGCGTACTCCCAGGTGGGCGGGTCAGGCGGCAGCGTGTCCACGGCCGCCTGGCCGACCACCGCCGCGGCGGCGTCCTCACCGAGGTCGTTGAGGAAGTACGACAGCCGCTCCTGCACACGGCACGCCAGCACCCGGTCCGCGTCCTGTTCCAGAATTCCGAGCATGCGCCTGAGCAGGCCGGCCGCCCTGGCCGTGTCGCCGCCGTCGGCCGCGCTGACCGCCGACCGGAAGGCGAGCTTGCCGCGGCTGGTGCCGCTGATCTTCTCCGGGTCGGCGACCCGGTCCCACAGCGACAGCGCCTCGTCGTAGTGCCGGTGCGCCTCGGCCGGGGCGGCCAGCCGCTCCGCTTCTTCGGCGGCCAGCACCGAGGCGGCGAACGCGCCCTGGATGTCGTGACTGGCCAGGCAGTGGTGCGCGAGCTCGGCGGCGGTGCCGGGCACTTCGGCCAGCCGGCCCTCGTCGGACAGCAGCTCGGCCAGCCGGCCGTGCAGCCTGGTGCGCTCGCCCGGCATCAGGTCGGCGTAGATGGCCTCGCGCAGCAGCGCGTGCCGGAACGAGTAGCCGTGGTCACCGTCGGGCACCAGCAGCTGGTGAGCCAGGGCCTCGCGGACGGCGTCCTCATAGACCAGGTCATCGAGCCCGGAGGCCCGCCGAACCAGCTCGTCGTCGACCCTCCGGCCGGTTACCGCGGCCGCCCTGAGCACCTGCTGGGCCGGCCCGGACAGCCGCTCCATCCTGGCCAGCAGCAGGTCGGCCAGCCCGGCGGGCAGCTGCGAGCCGGCCGAGGAGGCGGCCAGGAGCTCCTCGGCGTAGTAGGCGTTGCCCTCGGCCCTGGTGATCATCCGGCCGATGACCTTCGCGTCCAGCTGCTGCCTGGACAACGCGGTCAGGTGCTGCGCCATCGCCGAGGCGGTCAGCGGGCCCAGGTCGATCGAGCTCACGCTGGGCAGCCGCAGCAGCTCGGCCACCAGCGGTCGCAGCGGGTGCCGGCGGTGCATGTCGTCAGAACGGTAGGTGGCCACGACGGCCAGTCGCTCGGAGTGCAGCATCCGGCTCAGGAAGGTCAGCAGGTCCCTGGTCGACTGGTCGGCCCAGTGCACGTCCTCCAGGACCAGCAGCACCGGGCCGGCCTGGGCCAGCTCGGACAGCAGCCCGAGGACCGCGCCGAACAGCTGCTGCTGGACCAGTCCGGGCAGGTCACCGCCGGCCGGCTGGCTGGTATCCCGGTCGGGCAGCAGCCGGGACAGCACGGGCCGGGCCGCGAGCGCGTCGAGCAGGGCCCCGCCGGGAGAGGGGCCGGTGGTCGCGTCCCGCAGCGCGTCGGCGAGCGGCAGGTAAGGCACCGCATCGCCCAGCTCCGCGCACCGGCCGGACAGCACGGTGAAGCCGGATTCGCGGGCCCTGGCGGCCAGCTCGCTGACCAGCCGCGTCTTCCCCACCCCGGCATCGCCGCTGATCAGGGCGACCACGGGCCGGCCGGCCGCGGCCGCATCGAGCATCCCCAGCAGGTGGCCGAGCTCGGCCTCGCGGCCGACCAGAGCGTTCTTGCGGAGTCCGAGCACGTATCCAGTATCACAGCAGGCGCCGACAGCGTGCCCGGCTCGCGGCCCGCGGCGAGGTGAGTGCGGCCACGATCACCGGGCACGCCCCTGAAGGCCGCTACCTCGGCTTTGGCAGAATGCCTGCTGTGCTGCGCCCTCGCCCGTTCACCGACCTCCCGCCCGAGGTGGCGATACTCAGCTCTATCTCGTTCACCGTCGCCCTCGGTTACGGCATCGTCGCCCCCGCGATTCCGGTGTTCGGCCGCCAGTTCGGCGTCAGCATCACCGCCGCGGCCGGCGTCATCAGCGCCTTCGCGCTGATGCGCATCGTCGGCGCACTGCCGTCCGGCCGCCTGGTCGACCGGTTTGGCGAGCACAAGACGATGGCCACGGGCATCGCGATCGTGGCGGTCAGCAGCGTGCTGGCCGGGCTGTCGGGGACGTTCGCCGAGCTGATCATCCTGCGCGGCATCGGCGGGCTGGGCTCGGCGATGTTCGGGGTCAGCGCGCAGACGCTGCTGCTGCGCAGCGTGCCGGCCGGGCTGCGCGGCCGGGCCAGCGGCCTGTATACGGGCGGCTTCCTGCTCGGCGGGATCAGCGGGCCCGCCCTCGGCGGCCTGATCGCCGACTGGTCGCTGCGCGCCCCCTTCTTCGTCTACGGCGGCATGCCCCTGGTGCCGGCCGCGATCGCCGCCTTCCGGCTGTGCGACGGCGGGACCGCACGGCCGGGC
>JBPCKO010000127.1:0-22439 GCA_051004215.1 Streptosporangiaceae bacterium
CCCCCGCCGTCCCACCAGATCGTCAGGACGTCGCGTCCTGACGAGCCGTAGTCCTGCGGGTGCTCAGGGTCGGCGCCGAGCCCGGTCAGCGCGGCGGCCACGTCGCCGGCCCGGCCGGGCGGCAGGCACAGCCGCCGCCGGGTGACGTCGGTCAGCTCGGCGAACGAGGCGTAGTCGGGCCCGGCTGGCCGGCGCCAGCGGGCGTGACCGATGCGCAGGCCCATCGCGGGCAGGATCGCGAGCAGGTCGGCGCCGCTCGGGCGGTCCGGGCGGCGCAGGCCGTGGAACCGCCGCCAGAGCTCGTTCAGCGAGGTCAGCGGGTGCGTCCAGGCGGTCTCGACCACGACCAGGCGGCGCGCGTGGGCGGTCAGGGCGGTCACGAACGGGGCCAGGCCGGCCACGTTGTACAGGACGTGGTGGCAGGTCACGACGTCCGCGGCGGGCACCTCCGGCCCGACGTCGGGCCAGCGGCCTGCGACCAGGCGGACATGATCGCCGGCCAGGCCCCGGGCGGCGGTCCGCTCGGCCAGCAGGCCGAGCATCGGCTCGTCCGCGTCGACCGCGGTCAGGGCGGTCGTGCGGGGCAGCAGCGGCAGGCAGGCGGCACCCGCGCCGGTGCCGACGTCCAGCACGCTGCCTGGCGGGTCGAGCGCGGCCCAGGCGCGCTCGAACGACGGCCCGGCCGGTGCCGCGGCCACCTGGTCCGCGCGCCTGGCGAAGACCTGGCCGGGCAGGACCCAGGGCGACTCGGTCACCGAACTCAGGATCTCGTCGGGGATGACCCAGGCGGCCAGGTCCTCGCGCCAGCGTCGCAGCAGCGCGTCCAGGTCTGCGTGGCCAGGTCCCGCCTGGTCCGGTCCGTTCACGGCTCGATGCTATGTCCGTCCACCGGTTCGCCGGGCCGCTCTTCCTCCTCGGCGCTCTCCCGCTTGGCCAGCGGCACCGCGAACCACAGCGTGGCGAACAGGCAGAGGACGAAGATGCCGATGATGACGGCGGGAGTTCCGTGCGCGACGAAGCTGACCACCAAAACCACGGACGCCGTCACGGCGAGACCGACGCAGACCAGACCGGCAATCGCCATCGCGTTGGCCTTCCTGACCACGGCCTCCTTGAGGTGACGGCGGAAGACCAGCCGGTGGTAGGCGACCGGGGAGAGCAGCAGCGCGGTGGACAGCACGCACAGCAGCAGGTCGGCGACGTAGATGTCGCGCTGTACCTGGCCCAGCTTGGCGAACCGGTTGGTGAACGGGAGCGACAGCAGGAAACCGAACAGGACCTGCACGCCAAGCCCGGCCACGCGCAGTTCCTGCAACAGCTCCATCATGTTGCGATCGTCGCGCTGGGCCCGGGTCTCGTTCCTGGGATCTTGATCTGTCTTCACGGCCTGACCTGCGTTTTGCTTGGGATCCGCCGCGGCTAGCGGCTGCTTCGCCGGGCGAGAACTCCTAACCGGAGCAGGTGTCAGCGGCCTGATTCAGCGGTCTGGCAGCCGGACGACGGAGATGAAGAAGTCGTCAATTTGCCGGATCGCGCCGAGGAAACGCTCGAAATCGACCGGCTTGGTGACGAACGCGTTCGCGTGCAGGTCGTAGCTGCGCAGGACGTCCTCTTCGGCATCGGAGGTGGTCAGCACCACGACCGGGATCCGCCGCAGATCGGGGTCGGCCTTGATCTCGGCGAGCACCTCATGACCGGATTTGCGCGGGAGATTCAGGTCCATCAGGATCAGGTCCGGCCGGGGAGCGTCCGCGAACGCGCCGGTCCGGCGCAGGAACGACATCGCCGCCTCGCCGTCGGAGACGACGGACAGGTTATTTCGTACCTTATTGTCGACGAATGCCTCTCTGGTGATGACCACGTCGCCCGGATCATCCTCGATGAGCAGGATCTGAATCCTCTGTTCGGGACCGGGGCTGGTCATCACCGCTCCTCGGTTTCGTCGGCGTCTCCGGTGGCCGGCAGGGTCCACCTGATTGTGGCGCCGGGGCCGGCCGCCTCGGTGTCCACCCAGATGCGGCCGCCGTGGAAGTCGACGATCTTGCGGCACAGGGCCAGTCCGATGCCGGTGCCGGGATAAGCATCCCGCGGATGCAGGCGCTGGAAGGTCACGAACACGCGGTCGGCGTGATCGGCCGCGATGCCGATGCCGTTGTCCCGGCAGGTGAACTCCCAGTTCGCGTCCTGCGGCACCGCCGTGATCGCGACGACGGGCGGCTCGTCGACCCGGCGGAACTTGATCGAGTTCGTGATCAGGTTCTGGAAGAGCTGGGTGAGCAGCGTGGCGTCGCCGGTGACCTGCGGCAGCTCGCCGATCTGGAGTTGCGCATCGGTGTCGGTGATCATGGCCTCGAGGCGGTCCGCCGCCTCGCCGGCCACCGCGTTGAGGTCGACCGGGCCACTGGCCGTGCCCGGCTGCCCGACCCTGGAGAAGGTGAGCAGCTCGTTGATCAGCATCTGCATGCGCTTCGCGCCGTCGACGGCGAACCCGATGTACTGACGGGCCCGGTCGTCAAGCTGGGCCGAGTACCTGGATTCCAGCATCTGACAGAAGCTCGCGACCTTGCGCAGCGGTTCCTGCAGGTCATGCGAGGCAACGTAGGCGAACTGCTCGAGCTCGCGGTTGGACCGCTCCAGCTCGCCCGCCTTGAAGGACAGGTCGTTCAGGCCGGACAGCAGCTGGCGGCGCATCGCCTCGACGTCGGCGCCCAGCTCGATCACCTCCCACGGCCCGGAGATCTTGAGCTGGTGGTCGAGCCCGCCCGAGGCGACCACCTGCGCCTCCTCGCCGAGGGCGGCCAGCGGCCTGACTACCCAGGCCACCATCGCGGCCCACGCCGCCGCGCCGGCGGCGATCAGGGCGAGCGCGCCGGTAATCGCGATCACGATCACCAGGGCCGTCGCCCGATGGAGACGTCCCAGGGCCGAGGACCGCTCGGCCAGGATCTCGGTTCGCAGCGAGGCGACGGTCGCGCGCAGCTTGTCGAAGTCGTGCTTGCCCAGCGCCTCCATCAGCGGACTCGGGGTGTGATGAGCCGTGACCCCGGCGATCGCGGGCTCGGCGTACTGGGTGCGCCACCGGTCGGCCTGGCGCTCGACCAGGCGCAGCCGGAACCGCAGCCGGGGGTAGGCGTCGATCAGCTTGTGCAGCGAGGAGATCCGGCGCGCGCTCTCGCCCACACCCTGGTGATAGGGCTGCAGGAAGGACGGCTGCCCGGTGATGATGTACCCGCGGACGCCGGTCTCCTCGTTCAGCTCAGCGGCGAGCAGGTAGACGGTGTACCTGGACCCGGGGTCGAGCCGGTTGACCTGCAGGTCGACCGCGCTGACCATGCTGTTCAGGGCCAGGCCGCCGAGCACGCAGCCCAGCACGAGCAGCGTCCCGGCGAGCGCGAACGCGGACCCGAGGCGGCGCCGCAGCGACCAGCCCGTCTCGCTGAAGCTGAGCCTGGTTCGAGCCCAGATACTGGCCAGCCCGTCCGGGCCGGAGGGCGCGGGGCCGTCGGCCGGCCGAGTTGCAGGCCTCGCGAGCTGGTCGGTCACGGGTGCCGTCCGACGATGATGACCGCCAGGTCGTCGGCCATCGGTCCGCCGTTCAGCCGCTCCACCGTCTTGAGCAGCGAGTCGACGAGAGTGTCGGTGAACCCGGGCGCAGACGGCGCGGGCGACAGGGCCATGATGAGGTCGAGCAGGCCCTCAGGGCCGAGGACACGGCGGTCGGGGCCGGCCTTGCCCTCGATCAGCCCGTCGGTATACAGCAGGAGCGACCACCGCTGGCCGAGCGAGACCGGGATCGTCGGCCAGGTCTCGTCGAACAGCCCGAGCGGCGGCCCCGGCCGGCCGTGGCCCAGGGTCCGCGGCTGCGGACCGAGCAGCACGGGCGCGGGGTGCCCGGCAATGTGCATCGTCCCCTCGCCGGTGGCCACGTCCAGGCACAAGGTGGCCACGGTCGCGAAGACCTCGGGCCGGTGCCGTTCCTTGACCAGCACTTCCTGCAGGCACTGCAGCGTGCCGGCCGGGTCGTGGCCGGACAGCACCAGCGTCCGCCAGGCGACGCGCAGGCAGACGCCGAGCGCGGCCTCGTCGGGGCCGTGCCCGCACACGTCGCCGATCAGGGCGTGCAGGGTGCCGTCGTTGAGCTGGACCAGGTCGTAGAAATCCCCGCCGAGCAGTGCCTGGTCCCGGCCCGGGCGGTAGCGCAGCGTGTGGTACAGGCTGGAGTCGTTCAGGATCGGGACGGGCAGCAGGCCGCGTTCCAGGCGGGCGTACTCCGCTTGCCGGACCTCGGCGTCGTGCAGCCGCCTGGCCGACTCATTGGCCCGCTTCCGCTCGATCGCGTACCTGATGCACCGGCTCAGTGTCGCCCCGTCGACCTGGCCCTTAATCAGGTAGTCCTGGGCGCCGGCCGCCATCGCGGCGAGGCCGAGCGAGGCGTCACTGGCCCCGGTTAGCACGAGCACGGCGGCGTCGGGCGCCACGCCGAGAACGTGCCGGAGGCCATCGAACCCCACCGAATCGGGCAAGCCGAGGTCCAGGAGCACGCAGACTGGCCCGGCCTGGAGTTCCGGGGTGGCCGCGGCCAGGCTCTGCTGCCAGGACAGCGATACCCCGAGCCCGGCGTCGTGGAGGTACTCCTGGACCAGGATGGCGTCGGCCTCGTCATCCTCGATCAGGAGCACGGGCACTACCTCGCCGGAGCCGGCCCCTTCTGTGGCAAGCTGGAGCATTCAGCAGATTCCCTCAGGCGGTACAGGCGAGTCGGTCCATCGTCCGGAGCTTACTCGCGACGGGATGATAGTGCCGGGCCAGGCGGCAATGGCCGGGCTGGGCCCGGGCTGGCCGGATTGCCGAACTGTGCCTAGGGTGTTGCCCGGCGCTGGTGGCGGCCCGCCAGCCGGCAGAACGTGCCTTGTTATCGGTACCTAGTTGTCTTGCACGAGGTGGCAGTGTCTGAAGCAGAGTCGCGCGACCTGAGCGCCGAGCTCGCGCAGGCTGCCGGGGAACTGCTCTCGCTGGCCAGCGCGTCCGAATCGCGGGCCATGCACCGGCTGGTCGAGCTGTCGGCCCGGCATGTGCCCGGCTGCTCGGGCGCCACCGCGATGCTGTGGGCGGACGGCGAGGCCAAGCTGACCGCGGCCAGCCATCCTGACCTGTCCGAGCTCGCCGATGTCCAGCATGCCTGGCGCCGCGGACCGGTCATCGATGCCCTGGCCGACGGCCGGACGGTGAACTGCCAGGACACGCTGAGCGATTCGCGGTGGCCCGAATACACGAGCCGGGCCCTGTCGATGGGCGTGCGGTCGTCGCTGACGCTCGTGCACCTGTCCGACCTGCTGGCGCTGACCTTGTCGCTGTACGCGACCAGGCCCCGGGTGCTCGATGCCGAGCGGGTGCCGATCGGCGAACTGCTGATCGCATTCGGCAGCGCGGTCATGCGGAACACCTCGACCTACGACGCCGCCCAGCGGACGGCCAGGCAGCTGACCGAGGGAGCGGACTCGCGGGCGATCGTGGACCAGGCGAAGGGGATCTTGATGGTCAGCTTGAGCTGCAGCGCCGATGACGCGCTGCGGCGGATGCGGGACATCTCGCAGTCCAGCCACATCAAGGTCACCGAGGTCGCGAGGCGGATCGTCGAGGCGCACGAGCTCGAGCGGCGCTGACGCCGGTTTGGACCGCCGGTGCCGGGGGTAGCTGCGGATTCCCGTCCCGCCCGGCGCCGCGCCGCGCACCCGCGGCCTGGCTCCCGGCGCATCCGCAGAGCAGACAGGCAGAACGACGATGAACCTCCCGCCTAGCTATGTATGGCCGGCGGACCGGGTCAGGGCGTGGACGGCAGCGCTGGACGCGTTCGCGGCGGCTGGCGGGGCCGCCGTGACCGCGGCCAGCGAGCAGGAGCTCAGGGCGGCCACCGCGCAGGCCCTGATCGGCGGCTTCGCGGACTGGGCCATCGTCGACTTGTCCTCGCCGGAACCCGAGGCCAGATCGGTCGCCGGCCAGGAGTCTGGCCCGCGGGCCGCCGCCGCCCAGGCGGCGCTGGCGGCGTTGCCCGCGCGGAGCTGCCCGATCATCGTGTCCGCCATGGCCCAGCAGACTCCGCTGGTCCAGGCGGTCGTGGCCGACCCGGCCGAGCTGGGGGTGCTGCCCGACGGGCGGCCGGTCGGCGAGATAATTGACGCCGGTTCCTGCGCCGTGGTGCCGGTGACGGTGGACGGCGTGGCCCGCGGGGCTATTACGATCGTGCGGAGCCGGTCCGGCCCGAAGATCACCTTCCTGGAGCTGAGCGTGCTCGCGCACATCGGCGACCTGGCCGCCGGGGCCATCACGCGCTTGCAGGCGACCAGGCGGCCGCTGGCTGCTCGCAGGTGGCGCGCCCAGCCGTGACCGGGTGGGCCCGGCTCTAGACGCCCGGGAGCGCCGGCTGATCTAGTTGGGCGTGTGGCCAGGATGAGATAGGACGACATTACGTGCAGGCAGCACGAGAGCCCGAGTCCGCGCGCCTTATCGCGGAAATAGAGCAGCGGCACGCCGCGCTGCGCCAGGCGGCGAACCTGCCCGCGGCCGATCTGGCGGCGGTACTCGATGCCGCGTTTACCGAACTCGAGGGCGCGATCGGCCTGCTGAGCGCGGCCGCGGCCGGTCCCGGCGAGGTGTCGGCCGGCCGGGCTCAGGACGCGGACGGCACCGAGCGGCGGCTGCTGCGGGCCGCGTTCACCGATGTGCCGGTGCCGCTGTTCCTGCTGGCCAGGGACGGCACCGTGCTGCGGGTTAACCGGGCGGCGGCCGACCTGCTGGGATCCAAGCCGGGCTACGCGACCGGGCGGCCGTTCCCGGCTTTCGTGGCGATGCCGAGCCGGGCGGCCCTTCAGACGCAGCTCACCGCGGTGCTCCGCAGCGGCCGGGTAGCCAGGGTCCGGTGCGGGCTCCTGATCGCCTCCGGCGCCGAGCCGCGTCAGCTGGCCATCGGCAAGGTCGAGGTCAGCGGCGAGGCGGACCGGCTGATCGTGGCGGTCGCGGACGGGGCGCAGCGTCCGGCCGAGGCCGGCCCGGCCGCGAACGGATCCGGTCCGGCCCCTGGCAGGCCGGCCGGCGCGGTCGAGGCGATCACGCAGCGCATGGACCTGGTGACCGCGGTCACGAGGCTGCTGCTGGACAACGAGGCGTTCAGCGAGTCGATGACCTTGCAGCGCAGCGCCCGGATGCTGTCCGACGAGCTGTCGGCCTGGGTGATCGTCGACCTGGATCGCCGCGGCTTGCTCAGCCGGCAGTTCGTCATCGGGCCCGAGGGCCCGGGTCTGGCCGGAATCAGCGATTCGGCGGCCGCGCTGAACCCGGTTCCGGGATCGCTGCCCCAGACGGTGCACGAGTCCGGCCAGGCGGTGCTGATCGCGCACGCTGAGGACGCGGGCATCCTGGGACCTGGCCCGGGCGAGGTCCCGCTGCTCATGCTGCTCGGCTCGACGTCGGTGCTCTCGGTCCCGATCACCGACAAGGACACCCGTTACGGGGTGCTGACCCTGGCCAGGCGATCCGGCGCCGGGCATTTCGAGATCGCCGACCTAGGCCTGGTGGAGGAACTGGGCGAGCAGCTGGCGCTGGCGATCCGGGTTGACCAGATGTTCCGCCGCAGCACCGAGATCGCCGACGCCCTGCAGGCCAGCCTGCTGCCGCGCCGGCTACCGGAGATCGCCGGGGTGGAGTTGTCGGCCGTCTACGTCCCCGCGACCGAGGGGGTCGAGATCGGGGCGGACTTCTACGACGCCTACCAGACCCCCGGCGGCTGGGGGCTGTCGGTCGGGGATGTCTGCGGCAAGGGCGAGGAGGCCGCGGCGGTCACGGCCGCGGCCCGGCACGCCATCCGGGTTCTCGCCCACAGCACGGCCGATCCGGCCGCCGTGCTGACCGGGGCCAACGAGATCCTGCTGGCCGAGGAACTCAGCGGCGGCTTCGTCACCGCCAGCATCGCGCACCTGGACTGGCGGGACGGCGAGCTGCATGCCGTGCTGGGCAGCGCCGGCCATCCCAGCGCCGCCGTGATCCGCGCCGACGGCCGGGTGCAGATGCCCGGCGGCGGCGGGCTGCCGCTTGGCCTGCTCCCCGACGCCGGGCCCGGGCTGCACGAGGTGATCTTGCGCAAGGACGACATCTTGTTCCTGTACACCGACGGGCTGACCCAGGCGCGGGGGCTGGACAAGACCTACTTCCAGGCCCGGCTGTCCGACGAGCTGGCCCGCCTGACCGGGCAGAGCCCGCGTCAGTTCGAGGCGTCGATCCGCCGGACTCTGCTGGAGTTCACCGCGGGGCACCTGATCGACGACATCACGATGATGGTGCTGCGCGTGGGCGACGGCCCGCGGCGCCGCCCGGCCAGGGCGGCCAGGAGCGCCAGCGGCAAGGCGGAAGCCCCGGCTGGGGGCAAGAGCCCGGCTGGGGGCAAGAGCCCGGCTCCGAAGCGGAAATAGGCGCCGTCTCGACCGCCTTCACCTGCGGAGTTACTGGGCCGGCTGTTACCTGGCCGTGGCTTTGCGTCCCTGATGAGTAAAACCAGTGTCGCCGGGCAGTGAACCGCTGGCCACGGACGCAACGCCGGGGGAGTTGCCGACAGGCCGAATCCGCACGCCGCGAAGGGGCGCATCGTAATGTCGCACGCAGATCCTGACTGGCGCTCGCAGAGCGCCTGCCTGACCGCTGATCCCGAGCTGTTCTTCCCGCTGTCCTCGATGGGACCTTCACTGGAGCAGCTGACCGAGGCCAAGAAGGTCTGCGGCCGGTGCCCAGTACGGGCGGAATGCCTCGACTTCGCGTTGTCGACCCGGCAGGTGCACGGCGTCTGGGGCGGGATGAGCGAGCAGGAGCGCCTGCTCCGGGTGGCGGCGCAGAGCCAGGTACGGCGGCCGGCCATGGCCGGGGCCGGCCGGCCGCGCTGAGCGCGGGCTAGGCCAGCAGGGACGGCGTCCGGCCGGCCTCGCGCAGACCGGACGCGAGCCGGGCCGCCGGCCGGCCCGGGCGGAGAGCGGGGTCTTCGCCTGGTACCGGCCGGGGGTCCGCATTGAGTTCCGGGCCGGACGGCGCGGCCAGAAAGCCGCAGTGCCATTCAGCTACCTCTGACGGGCACCGCGGCTTCGTAGTTGCGCGGCGGGCGGGGCTACTTCTCGATGTATTCGACGATCTGCTCTCGCTCGACCTGGCCGTCCACCACGGTCGGAGCCGACTCGACCTGGGTGTAGGGGAGGGCCTTGCGGCTCGGCGGCGCATGGTCAGGAACGTCGGTGAAGTCGGGCGAGCCTTTCACCAGCACGCTACGGCGCAGCCAGCCCTTGCCACGGCGGGGAATGATCAGGCCGGAGATCCCGGTCAGCATCAGCACCCAGCCGAGCACCTGCAGGTTGAGGAACGAGGGATGAGCGGTGACGGCGAACGCGAACACGGCGCCGATCGCCAGCACAGTCAAGGCGGTTGCGGACTTCATGGGTTCGGTCCCTTCAAATACTTGGCGGGGTAAGGGAGAGGGCGCAGGAGTTCCTAGGCGGGCGCCGTGAGTCGCCCGCGCAGGTAGGTCAGCGCCTCGGCCAGGAGGCGCGAGACGTGCATCTGGGAGATGCCCAGCTGCTTGCCGATCTCGGCTTGCGTCATGTTGCCGTAGAAGCGCATGAGCAGGAGCTGCTGCTCACGGTCGGGCAGACCGCTCCAGTGCTTCCACACGGCCTCCATGTCCAGTACCTGCTCGAGCTGCGGGTCCTCGGTGCCGATCAGGTCGGTCAGGCTGGCCCGGCCGTCCTCGTCGGCGAGCGGGGCGTCGAGCGAGGAGGACTGGAAGGCCATCTCGGCCTGCCTGACCTCCCTGAGCTCGGCCTCGGTGATGTTCAGCCGCTCGGCCAGTTCGGCGTCGGACGGCGCGTGGCCGAGGGTCTGGGTGAGGTCGGAGGTGGCGTTGCGCGCGGCGAGCCGGAGTTCCTGCAGGGACCGCTTGACGTGCACCTGCCAGCGCTTGTCGCGGAAGTACCGCTTGATCTCGCCGCTGACGCACGGCAGCGCGTAGCCGGCCAGTCCGGTGCCGGCCGCCGGGTCGTAGTTGTTGATCGCCTTGATCAGCCCGACGTAGCCGACCTGAAGCAGGTCCTCGTAGGGCTCAGGGCTGTTCTGGAACCGGCGGACGCAGGAGCGCACCAGCGGCCGGTACCTGGTGACGAGAATCTCGCACGCGGCTTCCCGCGCCGGGCTCTCTCGTGGCAGCGAGCGGATCAGTTCGAGCAGGTCAGCGTCCTCGCGCTGCTCGAGCTCCTTGGCCGGAATCTCGATGACCGGACTCGGCTCGTCGATCATCGTCAGGAGAGTCATCGTCCCGTCACCTCCGGCTAACCAATTATAAGCACGGGCCATTCGTGCCCCGCCTACACGGTTCAAACATTAACACCGGCTGAGCAGCGAAAACTGCATGCGGGAAGGGTCAGTTGGCTAGGCCCGCCCGGCCGCGGGCCGCCGGCTGGGCGGGGACGGTCCGGCGTCCGGCCGGACCGGGAGACGGCGCGCTACTCGGCGGCCGGCGTAACCGGGGCGGGCTCGGGCGGCCCGAGCAGCACGTCCAGGCCGCCGGGCTGGCTCTCATCCCTGGCCAGGTCGGCGGAGACGCGGTCGACAACATCCGAGCCGCGGCTGAACAATGTCCGGCTAGTCTTGGCAGCGCTGCTGGCGAGGGCCGAGGCCCGGGCGAAACGGTCGGCCCGCCCTTCCGGCCGGAGGAAGACGGCGAGCAAGGCGACCAGAAATACCGCGAAGACGATGGCCATTGCGGTGCTGCTTTCTGCAGTTGTTCGTGGAGCACTTGACACTGCCCACCCAGGTGCGATTAAACATCGGGACGGGCTCCACGTACTTCCCGGCGGCATCCGCCCGGTCCGTGGCGTCATGGCCGTTTAGGCCGGATAAGGCGATATCGGGGTCAGCGAGGACGGCGTGGCAATTGCTCGATGACCGAGCGGTATCGGGGTTTATGTAGGGGGACCGGAGGTAGTTGGCAGCGCGGCTCACGGCGAGCGGACACCCCTGACGTTCGCCGCCCCGGACGGTCACGGCGATCGTCCGGCTGATCGGAGGTTTTCGATGCGGATCCTTGGAATCGTCGTCGTGATCTGGCTGGTCATCGGCGCGATCGCCGGTGCGCAGCGGCATTACTACAGTTCAGATAAGAGTTGCGCCAAGACGACCACGATCGCGGTGACGATCCTCGCCGGGCCGCTGAACTACTTCGGCGCGAACCCGAAGGCGCATTGCCCGCACCCCAGTAAGTGATCACGGCTGGCATGCGCGCGCCGGGCCGGGCCGCCTGGTGGCGGTCCGGCCCGGCGCGGCCCGGCTGGCGCGATCAGCCGCCCGCGGGGATCGTCTCCAGGTCGGCCAGCACGATCTCCCGGTCGTCATCCTCGGCGATCTGGGCGCAGGCCCCGCGGGCCAGCTCGGCCCACCTGAGCGCCTCGGCGCCGTCCCCGGCCACGGCGCTGGCCCTGGCCAGCGCCTCGTAGGCGAAGGCCAGGTCAAAGTCGGCGATGCCCTCCCGCTCGCAGATCATCAGCACCTTGCGGGCGTGGAATCCGGCCGGCCCGGCCAGGCCGAGTACCGCGTATACCCGCGAGCACTGCCACTCGCCCCTGGCCCGGTTGACCGGCTCGCCGCACATCATCCAGTGATACGTCGACGCGTGCGCGGCGTGGATCATCTCCGCGTCCTGCGCCTCGGACCTGTCCTCCACCTCCAGCAGCGTCCAGACGTGGTTGAACAGTGCCACCGCGACCTTGCGCTGCGCGGCCCTGTCCAGCCCTGGTTGTTCGTCGTCCCGCATGGACTTCCACTCCAGGTCGGACGTGAGGTGGTCGAGGTCGTGCATCTGCCGCTGCATCCGGACCAGGCGGGCTTCCAGCCGCCGCCGGTGCCCGGCCAGCGCGCCGGCCAGCGCGTCCGGGCCGGCCGACCGCAGGTCCAGCAGCCGCCTGACTTCGGCCACCGGCAGGTCAAGGCCGCGCAGCCGTCGCACCAGGCGGGCCGTGACCAGCTGATCGGGGTGGTACCGGCGGTAGCCGCTGCCCGCCTCGACCTTGGCCGGAGTCAGCAGGCCGACGGCGTCGTAGTGCCGCAGCGCCTTGGCGCTCAGGCCGGATGCGCGGGCGAATTGCCCGATGCTCAGCAGCCTCGCCTGGTCGCTCATGCCCCGACCGTACGCATTCCTGCTACGGGAAGGTCAACCGCTCAGGCCGTGGCCGAGCTCGCCACGAAGCGCGCGCAAGGCGGGCTGGGCGGCGAAATACGACCCGATGAGCGCGATCGCGCCGACGCCGAGGTCGACCGAGATCCGGCCCTGCTTGGCCCAGTACACGTCCTTGAGGTCGAGCAGCAGCGCGAACTCGTCCACGATCAGGGCGAGCCCGGCGCCGTAACACAGCGCGACCGCGGGGTGCTGGCGCTGCCGGTCGGTGCCGCGCACGGCGACCGCGCCGACCCCGGCGAGCAAGCCGATGCCCCACAGGTAATGGTGCAGGTGCTCGCCGCCGGCCGACAGGTTGCGGAACGGTCCCCGGCCGGCCCTGATGCTCCAGGTGATGCCGCGGACTCCCGTGAACGTTCCGGTGAAGGCGAGCCAGCTCACGAGCGCGGCGCGCTGGCTCCGGTCCAGGTCATCCCGCAGGGCGCGGCGCAGGTCGTCTCGGTGATCGTGCACACGCGCACGATACGCCCGCACAATCGCGTCGGTCCGCCGACACAGCGCGTTCCGCCCGGCCGATGCTGGCCCGGCCGATGCTGGCCACGGCCAGATGCTGGCCCGGCCGAAACCGCGGTCAGCCCCGCCAGCGGAACCAGGCCACCGACAGCAGGTAGCTCACGCCACTGACGGCCAGCAGCCAGTCATACGGTCCCGGGGACTCGCCGCGAGCCAGCCGGACCAGCCACGCCGCGATGAGTACCAGGATCAGGATGAGACCCGCCACGGCGGTGGCGCGCAGGTCGATCTGCGCGAACCGCTCGTCCCGGCCGTCGCCGCGCAAGCCGCGGATCGTCTCGCTCCGGCCGCCGAACAGGAAGATCGCGCCGGCCGCCGCCATCACGCCGAGTGAGTACAGGCCCTCCGCGGGGTGGCCGCCGAGCCAGCACGCCGCCAGGATGACCGCGCCGAGCAGCAGGCAGAACATCGGCATGAACCACCGCGTCTTGGTGAACGGCGGGTTAGCCTTCCTGGTCATCGAACACCTCCTCGACTGGGACTCCGAAGTATCGGGCGAGGGCGATCGCGAGCGGCAGCGAGGGGGTGTAGCGCTCGTTCTCAATCGAATTGATCGTCTGCCGCGACACCCCCATCGCGTCCGCGAGCTGGCCCTGGGCCAGGCGCCGCTGGGTGCGCAGCGTGCGCACGGTGTTCTTCATGGTCGTGCGTTATCCGGGGCTGAATGCTGGCGCCGCTGGCACCATCGCGGCCCGCATCATCGCGGTTGCCGGCGCCGCGGCAGGCACCGGCTGGTGCGGGGCGACAGGGTCACGAACAGCAAGGCAGGTACCCAGGCGACCGACTCCAGCGGTCCCCAGCTGCCCTGGCGAGCGGCCAGCACCGCCGCGCTGGCCAGGACGAAGGCGACGGCCAGGCCGGCGACCAGATACAGACTCCGCTTCCAGCTGCTCACCGGATTGCTCCTCTCGCAATGTCAAGCTTGCTTGTCACTGACAAGCTAACTTGACAAGGATCGCCTGTCAAGGGTGCTTGTCACCAGGACCGCCGCGCCGCTGCCGGGCAGTGTTTTCGGACCGGAGCCGCGGGTAGCTGACCGGACCGGATGGAAGTGATGGTCATGCGCCATTACCTGCGCCCCTCGGACCTAGGACTGCCCGAGCGGCGGCGAGGTTTCGTCGCCGGCCTGGCCGCGGTTTTGCTGGGCCTGGTGCCCGGCCTGGCCCTCGTCGCCTGCGGGTCGTCACCGGCGAAGGCGCCCGGCACGGCGGCGGTGGTATCGGCGCCGGTGCGCGTCGCTCACACCAGGCTCGGCCCGGTCGGATACCGGGTGGTGGGGAGCGGACCCCCGCTGGTGCTGATCATGGGCTACGGCTGGACCATCGAGGACTGGGATCCCCGGCTGGTGCACGCCCTCGCCCGGCATCACCGGGTCGTCATGTTCGACAACTCCGGCGTTGGCCGGACCCGGCAGCTGCCCGAGCCGGTCACCATCGATGAAATGGCCGATCAGACCAGCGCGCTAATCGAGGCCCTCGGCCTTGGCCGGCCGGACGTCCTGGGCTGGTCGATGGGCGGCATGATCGCCCAGGCGCTGGCCGTCCGGCATCCGGCCCAGGTGCGCCGCCTGGTGCTGTGCGCCACCTATCCGGGGACCGGCCAGGCGGTCGCGCCCACGGCGGCGGCCAGGCAGGCCGGGAGCGATTTCCCGGCCAACCAGGGCAGCGCCCTGGCCGCGTTCAAGGCAGCGATCGCCGAGTACCCGTCGGCTCCTGCGGTATCGGCCAGCACGAAGGGAGACCAAGGGCTCGCGGTATCGGACTGGTGGGTCGGTCACGATGCGGCCGGACGCGAGATCGCCAGGATCTCGGCGCCCACGCTGATCGCGGACGGCGCCGATGACCAGATCGCCCCGGTCTCCAACGCGCACGCCCTGGCCCGCCTCATCGCCGGGTCCAGGCTGGTGCTCTACCCCGATGCCGGGCACGGGTTCCTGTTCCAGGACTGGCCGCGCCTCGCGGCCCTCGTGGATTCGTTCCTGACCGGGCCTGCAGGCCACTAGCGGCCCGATTGGCGGACCGGGGTGCGCCGGCCGGCCGAGTGTGCGAGATTCATGCGGGCCAGGGCGGTGCGGCCGGGCGGCGGACGCAGCCTGGCCGCGGGACAAGCGGGACAAGGAGGTGGCCCCATCGGCACGCAGGAGGCGTCGGAGCGCGTGGTCACCAAGGACAGCCCGCGGCCGGTGACCGAGACGGTCGCGCGGCTGGCCGAACTGGTCGCCGCGCGGCAGATGAAGCTGTTCGCGGTGATCGACCAGGGTGCCGAGGCCAGGCAGGCCGGGCTGGAACTGCGCGAGACCGTGCTGGTCATATTCGGCAACCCGGCGCGCGGCCGTCATCTGGGACGACCACGGGCAGACCAAGGTGTCGTACCCGGCCCCGGCCGAGGTCACGGCCCGGTATGAGCTGCCGGTGGACCTGGCCGGTCCGCTGGCCGGCATCGGCCCGCTGACCGATGCCCTGATCGTGCCCTGACCAGCAGGCTCGATCTCGCCAGCGAGCCTGATCTCGGCGGCCAGGCCGGGACGGCCCCCGCCGCCACGGCGGTTACCTGATCCCGACGATCAGCCGCTCACGGTCGAAAGCCGCCGACGCGACCCGCCAGCCGAGCCTGATCAGGATGAGCAGCACCACGGCGCCGGCCGCGGCCACGGTCCCGGTCTGCGGGATCACCCGGAACGCGATCAGCGAGGTGACCGCGACCGACGGCAGGTTGGCCAGCAGCCCGAGCTGCTGGGCGACCCGCACCTCGCTGGCCCGGGTGGAGATCGTGATGCCGAGCCAGATCGACCAGGCGGCGAGCAGCGGGGTGAACGCCAGCTGGGCGAGTAGCTCAGGCCAGTGAATGAGCGACGTCGCCACGCCGGGCGCGGCGAAGATCCCGACCACGGCCAGGAACACCCCGTACACCACGTAGGCCACGAGCACCGAGGGGATCAGCGCCGACAGGGCCTTGGCGAGCAGGAACTCCTCGCGCCGGATCGGGGTGGTGAGCACCGGCTCCAGGGTCCCCTGCTGCCGCTCGCCGACCACCGCGTAGGCGGACAGGATCGCGGGCACCAGCGCCGGGATCGCCAGCAGGTACAGCAGAGGCTGCTCGTGCCGCAGGGCACCGGACTGGGTGGCCGGCAACGTCAGCACGCTGACCAGCGGCTCGATCAGGAACATCATCGGCAGGACCAGCATCGTCGAGACGATGGACTTGCTGCGCCGGTACTCGGTGACATCCTTGCGGACGATCGCACGGACCCGGCGGGAGCTGATGGTCATCGCGGCTGTACCTCCTTGGCCCCGGCCCGGTCGTCGCCGACCAGCTCGAGATAGACGTCTTCCAGCGAGTGCTGCGACTCGCCGACCGAGAGCACGTCGGCCCCCGCTCCGACCAAGGCCCTGATCAGCGCGGGCGCCGCCGCGTCGGGGTCGGAGACGGCCAGCGTGTAGGCGCTGGCGGCATCGGCCCGCCAGCTCGTGACGGCCGGGAGGCCGGCGAATACCCGTTCCGGCGCGGGCACCGGCCTCGCGGTGCGTACCGCCAGCGTGTGCGCGAACAGCCGCTCGCGCAGCTCGTCCGGGCGCCCGATCGTGCGCAGCGTGGTGTTCAGGATCGCGACCCGGTCGCACAACCGCTCGGCCTCGGCCAGCCGGTGCGTGGTCAGGAAGATCGTCACCCCGCGCCGGCCCAGGTCGGTGATCAGGTCGTGCACGACGTGGGCGGCGGCCGGGTCCAGGCCCGAGGTCGGCTCGTCGAGGAACAGCACCCGCGGTTCGGTGAGCAGCGCCCGGGCCAGGGCGACCCGCTGGCGCAGGCCCTTGGACAACGTGCCGCAGGCATCGCCGGCCCGGTCGGCCAGGCCGACGGCCGCCAGCGAGCGATCGATCCTTCCGCGCACGTCGGCGACGCCGTACAGGTCGGCGAAGCAGCGCAGGTTCTCGGCGACGCTCAGGCGCAGGTACAGGCCGGGGGACTCCGGCATGACGGCGATCTGCCGGCGGATCTCGGTGCCATTGTCCGAGGTCAGGGGTATCCCGGCCACGGTCGCCGAGCCCGAGGTCGGCGAGATCAAGGTCCCGAGGGTCCGGACCGTGGTCGTCTTGCCCGCGCCGTTGGGGCCCAGGAAGCCGAAGATCTCGCCGTAGCCGATCTCGAACGAGACGTTCTCGAACGCGACCCGCTCCCCGAAGCGCTTGGTCAGGTCGCGGACGCTGATGGCGGCCTCGCCGGCGCCTGGGCCGGACGGGCTGGTGCTGGTACACGTGCTGGCCGGGCTGGCCATGGCGCCTCCTGCCCCGGAACCTGGCCCGCTCGTGCGGTCAGGTCGCCCCGGATCCTTGCTGTTCTAAACTGATATCACTATGCTAAGCATGTGTTATCAGGGTCGTCAACCGGAGGTTGGTCAGATGTCAGCACCAGACTTGGAACCCGCGGTCGGCCGGGCGGCCGGCCAGCCACTTACCGAACACTCCGCCGCGGTCGTCTCAGGGTTGCGCATGCTCGCGCTCGGCATCATCGTGCTGCTCGCCGGGGTCGCGGTCGCGATCGCCGGCGGGCACCTGTCCGGGACCGGCCAGGTTGCCGTGATCATTGCCGCCATCCTCGTCTTGCTCACCGGCGCGCTGATCCTGCGCGGCCTGACCCCGGTCGTGGCCGGCCAGGCCAGGGTCGTGCAGTTGTTCGGCCGGTACCGCGGCACGATCAGAGAGCCCGGCCTGCAGTGGGTCAACCCGTTCACGAACCGGATCGTGGTCTCGACCAGGATCCGCAACCAGGAATCGGCCCAGCTGAAGGTCAACGACGCCGACGGCAACCCGATCGAGATCGCGGCCGTCGTCGTCTGGCAGGTGCGGGACACCGCGAGCGCGTATTACGCGGTCGATGAGGTGACGCACTTCGTCACCATCCAGACCGAGACCGCGGTCCGGCACATCGCATCCGGCTTCCCGTACGACAGCCGCGGCACCGACCGGCTCTCGCTGCGCGAGAACGCCGACGAGGTTTCCGAGCAGCTGTCGGCGGAACTGACCTCGCGGGTCCGCCCGGCCGGCGTGCTGATCATCGAGACCCGGCTGACCAGGCTGTCCTACGCGGCCGAGATCGCCCAGGCGATGCTGCGCCAGCAGCAGGCCAGCGCGGTCGTCGGGGCCCGGGCGCGCATCGTCGAGGGGGCCGTCGGGATGGTCAGGCTCGCGCTGGAGCGGCTGGACGAGGAGAACGTGGTTCAGCTCGACGAGGAGCGCAAGGCCGCGATGGTCTCGAACCTGCTCGTCGTGCTGTGCAGCGAGCAGGCCACCCAGCAGGTCGTCAATACCGGGTCGCTGTACCAGTGAGCCGGTCACCGGAGCCGGCATGACCGAGCGCAAGGGCGTGCTGCTGCGGCTCGACCCGGCCGTGCACGATGCCCTGGCCCGGTGGGCCGGCGACGAGCTGCGCAGCACGAACGCCCAGATCGAATTCCTGCTCCGCCGGGCCCTGGCCGATGCGGGGCGGCTGCCGCGCGCCGCCGCCGAGATGCGCGGTCGCGGCCGGCCGCCCCGCCCGCCCGGCTAGCCTTCGCTGCCGAGCCGGTAGCGCCCCGTCCGCCGGGTAGGAGTCCCGGGTCGGCCTTCCCCCGGGCCAGGCGCAGGCCGCAGGGCGCAGAGCGCGGGGAGGGGTGGGCGATGGCGACGTTCGTGCTGGTGCACGGGGCCATGCACGGAGGCTGGTGCTGGCGGGCGGTGCGGCAGCGGCTGAGCGACCGCGGCCACGAGGTCTGGACGCCGACCCCGACCGGCCAGGGAGACCGCCGGCAGGCACTGACCCCGGAGGTCGGGATCGCCACCCACGTGACCGACCTGGCCGACTTGCTGTGGTTCGAAGGTCTCCGGGACGTGCACCTGGTCCTGCACAGCTACGCCGGCGTGCTGGCCGGGCCGGTCGCGGAACGGGCGGCCGGCCGCCTGGCCTCGGTGACCTACCTGGCCGCGTTCATCGCGCAGCCTGGCCAGTCGCTGGCCGACGTCGAGCCGCCGGAGGTCGCGGCGCACTACCGCGCGCTGGCGGCCCGCGAGGGCGGCGGCTGGCTCGTTCCGTCGTCCGAGCGGTTCCTCGACCAGTGGGGCGTGGCGAGCCCGGCGCTGCGGGCCCGGATCGGGCCCAGGCTGACCGGCTTCCCGCTGCGTTGCGTCACCGAGCCGGCCGAGTTCGATCCCGCGGCGCTGGCAGCGGTCAGGAAGGCGTACGTCATCCACACCCAGCCGCCGCTGGCCAGCCTGCGGGCTTCCTACCAGCACGCGGTCGCGGCCGGCTGGGAGAGGTACGAAATGGCGTTCGGACACGATCTGATGCTGGCCGCCCCGGCGGAGACCGTCACGGTGCTGGAGGCCGTTGCCCGCGACCCGGGCCGGCCTGGCTAGCGCCTGATGGTGACATTCCGGCAGCGCATCTAATGTCCTGTTAGCAGCCGCACTGAGGAGAACCGGGCCATGGCGTACGACATCGCAGGCGACAACAGGCTGGACCCGAGGATCAAGACGATTCTCGCCGGCATGGCGCAGGAATCCGAAGGCGATGCCGACAGCCGGGAGACGATGCTGGCCGAGGCCAACTCCGAGCAGGCGCGCCAGCAGGCCGAGATGTTCCGCGTGGTCATGGACATGTGCGACACCGAGGAGGCAGCGCCGTCGGCCGGCCTGCGGGTGCATTCGGAGAAGGTCGTGTCCCAGCCCGACGGGAACACCATCAACCTGCAGGTGATCCGGCCCGACAATGACCAGACGCTGGCCTGCGTCTATTACATTCACGGCGGCGGAATGGCATCGCTGTCGTGTTACGACGGCATGTACCGGGGGTGGGGCAAGCTCATCGCGGCCAACGGCGTCGCGGTCGTCATGGTCGATTTCCGCAACTCCGTGGTGCCATCGTCGGTGCCGGAGGTCGCGCCGTTCCCGGCCGGGCTGAACGACTGCATCTCCGGCCTGAAGTGGGTCAGCGCCAACGCCGGGCACCTGGGCATTGACCCGGCGCGCATCGTCGTGGCGGGCGAGAGCGGCGGCGGCAACCTGACCCTGGCGACCGGCCTGAAGCTGAAGCAGGACGGTGAGCTCGGCCTGATCACGGGCTTGTACGCGCTGTGCCCGTACATCGCCGGCCAGTGGCCCGCTCCGGAGTGCCCGTCGTCGACCGAGAACAACGGGATCCTGATCAACCTGCACAACAACCGCGGTGCGCTCGGCTACGGGATTGAGGCCTTCCGCGACCGCAACCCGCTCGCCTGGCCGTCGTTCGCGCAGGTCCAGGACGTAGACGGGTTCCCGCCGACCGTGATCAGCGTCAATGAATGCGATCCGCTGCGGGACGAGGGCATCAACTTCTACCGCTTGCTGCTCAGGGCCGGCGTCCCGGCCAGGGCCAGGCAGGTGATGGGGACCATGCACGGCACCGAGATCTTCACGATCGCCTGCCCGGAGATCAGCCGCGACATCGCGCGCGACCTGGCTGCCTTCGGCAAGGGCTGACGCGCCTCCGCGCGGCCCCGGCCGCCGCCGCGCCCGCCCGCCGCCGCCGCCCCCGCCGGCCGCTCCCGCGATTTAATAGGAGCTTTCTCAGTCAATGCGACGGAGAGAGCTCCTATTAAAACTCGTTTCCAGATTGTCCGGCCGACCCCGGGGGCTCCCGGGGCTGATGGGGACAGTGTTACGGGGGTGGCGCGAGCCGGGAGGATCTGACGGGGCCTGGAGCGGCGGTTTGCTCGCTAGGCTGCTGTGCTTGTGGGATACACCGATGCGCCGCCCGGCTGGTGGCGGGAATTCATCCTGGCCAGCCCGGCCAGGACGGCCAAGCTCGCCGTGGTCAGGGCGGACGGATCACCGCACGTCGCGCCGGTCTGGGTCGACCTCGACGGCGACCAGGTCGTGTTCATGACCGCCGCGAACACGATCAAGGGCAAGGCGATCCGGCGCGATCCGCGGGTCTCGCTGTGCTGGGATGACGAGCGGCCGCCGTTCAGCTTCCTGACCATCGCGGGCACGGCCGCGCTGTCGCAGGATCCGGCCGACCTGGCCGCCTGGGCAACCAGGATCGCCGGCCGGTACATGGGGGCCGGCCGGGCGGAAGAGTACGGGCGCCGCAATAGCGTGCCGCCCGAGATGGTGGTGCGGGTGACCCCGGCCGCCATCGTGGCCAAGGTCGACGTCGCCGGTTAGCGGCAGGCGTCAGCGGACCCATCGCGGGTCCGGCCGCCCGATGAGGTGGCCGGACCCTGAACGGAGGAGACGTGGGAGCGATCCGGGTACACGAGTTCATCAGCCTTGACGGCGTGATCGACACTCCGAGCTGGACCATGGACTTCGGGTTCGACGCCCGGATGGGGGAGGACCTCGCCGTCAGCATGGCCGGCTGCGACGGCATCTTGCTGGGCCGGACGACATACCAGATGTTCGAGCCCGCCTGGTCGGTCCGTACCGCCGATGACGATCCGGGCGCGCCGTTCTTCAACGACACGATGAAGTACGTGGTCTCCTCGACCCTGACCGCGCCGACCTGGCGGAACTCCGAGATCCTCGGGCCCTACGACCCGGCCGCGATCCAGCGCCTGAAGGACGAGCACCCGGGCGGCCTGTACATCAGCGGCAGCGGGACCCTGGTCCGGGCGCTGCTTGCCGACAACCTGGTCGACGAGCTGCACCTGTTCATGTATCCGGTCACCCGGCCGTCCGGGCCCCGGCTGTTCGCGGAGGGCCGGCCGGCCGCCAAGTGGTTCCGGTCCAACGCCTCGCTGTACGACAACGGCGTCGTCTACCTGAAGCTGACTCCGGCCTCCTGACCGGCAATGACGGAAGGAAAAAGATGCGAACAAGGATCAGGGCGGAACTCCACGTCGCCGTGCTGCTGGCTGGGATGCTGGCTGCCGTCGGGGTTCCGGCGGCGAGCGCGAGCGCCGCCGTCCGGGCCGCTACCCAGCCGCACGTGCTCACGGCCCCGCAGCCTGGGGGTCCCGGCCAGGGACTAGTGCCCGGCCTGCCCCCGGGCGCGGCGCGAAACAGGCCGGCCTTGCCCGGAGCGCGCCTCGTGCCCAAGCCCGGCCTCTTCAGTTTCCTGGACGGGTCTATTGCGTCAAGGCGTCGGACTGCTGGGCGGTCGGCGACTACGGGACCGCGCACCAGGGGGACCGCAATGAGGTCCTGCACTGGAACGGCAAGTCATGGCGCACCTTCGCCGTTCCGAGCCCGGGCGGCCACACGAAAAACAGCATCAGCGACCTGTTCAGCGTGCGCTGCGCCGGCCCGAAGGACTGCTGGGCGGTCGGTTACTACACCGGGCGCCGGGCCTACCTGAACCAGGCACTGCACTGGAACGGAAGCCGGTGGTCGAAGGTCCGCACTCCGAACCCGGCCGGAACCACGTCCGCCCGGGTCAACGAGCTGTTCGACGTCACCTGCCTGTCCGCGTCTGCATGCTGGGCCGTCGGAGAGGACGGCAGCCAGGGCATGGCCATGGTCGCCCGCAATGAGGTGCTGCGCTGGAACGGCCACGCCTGGTCGTCGGTCCGCGTGCCCCAGCCCGCCGGGTCCACGAGCCCGGACTTCAACTTCCTGAACGGGATCCGGTGCTCGTCCGCGAGCCGGTGCCTCGCCGCGGGGGTGGGCGACAAAGGGGGTGTCCCGCGCACGTTGCGTACCGCGGGCACATGGGGGGA
>JBPCKO010000128.1:0-11949 GCA_051004215.1 Streptosporangiaceae bacterium
GCCGCGGCCCGGTACGCAGGCGCCCTCGCGGCGGCCGGGCTCCTGGCCTGCACGGGCCAGATGACCGGGGCGCCTGCGGGCCATCCGCGGCCGCGAGCGGCCGGCCAGGGGGCGGTCCGCGAGGTCAGCCGCGGCTGCGCGGGCTCGAACTCCGAGCCGATCTCCGCGGCGGCCGGGCCCGCCTACGTCTACGTTGTCTGGATCGGCTGCGGCGGCATCGGGTTCGCCCGGTCAGCCGACGGCGGCGCGCATTTCGGCAAGGCGACGCTGGTGCCGGGCTCGCGGTCCGGGACGACCCGCAGCACCTGGGACCCGTCGGTCGCCGTGGCCAGGGACGGCACCCTGTACGTGGCCTACATGCTCGGGACCGGGACGCACTCGACCCCGGTCGTGGACGTCTCGACCGACCACGGCGCCACGTTCCCGCGAGTGCATCAGGTGGCGCCGGACGTAACGGGCAACTTCGGCGACCGCGACTTCATCGCGGTCGGCCCGTCGGGGAAGCTGTTCATGACGTGGGACTACGGCCCGGACAGCGGGAAGGTCAAGATCGCCTGCGCGAAGCACGGCAGCTGCTACTTCACCACCGGGGACCTGAACGCGGTCATCCAGTCCTCCTCCGACGGCGGCCGGAGCTGGAGCAAGATCATTCCGCTCGCCCCCGGCTTCCCGCGCAACGGCGGCATCAGCGCTCCCGTGCTCGTCCAGCCCGACGGCCGGGTGGACGTGCTGTTCTGGGGCCACCGGATCGGCCGGCCGCCGGGCGACAAGCTGCACGCCGGCCACGAGTTCTTCACCTCGTCGGCCGGCGGCAGAACCTGGTCTCGGCACCCGCTCGAGCTCTTCCCCGGCAAGGGCGCGATCTCGCTGCCGACCTGGTGGATCGACGGGAACCTGTCCACGGACCCGGCCGGCACGCTCTACGCGACCTGGGATACCCAGTCCGCCGCCGGTGACGTCGCCTGGATGACCTGGTCGGCGAACCACGGCAAGTCGTGGTCCGCTCCGGTCCGGGTGGCGGGCAGCCCGCAACACGCGATGCACCTCGTGCAGTCGGCCGGCACCGGGCGGGGCGTCGCCGACATCGCGTGGCAGACCAGCGCGTCGCCGAAGGGGTACGCCACCTACGTGCGGCCGTTCTCGATCCGCACGGGCTGGCTCGGCCCGGCGATCCGCGTCTCGCCGCGATTCGGGAACCCGGCCGCGTGGCCCGGTGACACGCTCGGATTCGCGCACCTGCGTGGTCGCGGCCTGTCCGTGGCCTGGGGCAGCGCGGTCGGCACCAGCCGCGACTCCGAGATCTGGGCCACGGTCGTGCATTAGCCCGGCACGCGCGGCGTCCCCACGCACGCGATGTATGAACTGAGACGCTTCGGCGGCTCCCGGGCGTCGGTAAGATCAGCGCACTGCGGCCCGACGGGCTTCCTCGGCGGACTGTTCCGCGTCGCTTGATGGATATGCCTCCACCCGCGCGATTTGCGCTGCGTAGAGGCATATCCATTGGCGCTGCTTCGCCGCTCCGCCGCCAGTCTCGCCGGCCTAGCGAACAGGTCCAGCGTCGCTGAGCTGATGTTTGAGCAGATCCTGCACGACCAGCTCATGGCCAGGCCGTCCCCGGGCGAGCGCCGGGCCTGGGAACGCAGCATTCCTGTCCTAGCCCAAGACCTGGTGGACGCCGGTCTCGGAAATGTCGAGGTGCTGCTGGAGCACCGGCTGCCGCTCAGCAGCCGTCGGGTCGACGCGATAGTAGCCGGGTGCCACCCGGTCACCCGCCGTGCGTCATACGTCGTGGTGGAACTCAAGCAATGGAGCAGCGCAGAGGTATTTGAAGACGATCCTCGGCTGGTGACGATCGACGCCTACGGCCACAGGCCACGCCTGCATCCCGTCGAGCAGGTCCGCGGGTACTGCGAATACTTGCTTGACTTCCTGCCTGCCTTGCAAGACGACACGGACTCGGTAGCCGGCGCGGCCTATCTGCACAACGCAACGGAGCGGGCGGTCTTGCCGCTGCGCCAGCACGCCGAGTCCGATCATGGACGTCTCTTCACCGGAGGTCGGCGGGATGAGTTCCTCCGATTCCTTCGAGCCCGCCTCGCGCCCGACGTCCCAGGCTCCGGCTATGCGGATGCATTCCTGGCCTGCGCCGCACGCCCGAGCCGGCAGTTGCTGGCGGTAGCGGCCGAGGAAATCCGGCACCAGGAGCAGTTCGTTCTGCTTGACCAGCAGCAGCTTGCCTACAACGTGGTCCTGCACGCGACCGAGGCGGCCAGACAGGCCAGCACCAAGACTGTGGTGATCGTGACCGGTGGCCCCGGCAGCGGCAAGAGCGTCATCGCACTCTCGCTTCTGGGGGATCTGGCCCGGCAGGGTCGAGCGGTGATGCATGCCACCGGGTCCAGGTCCTTCACCCAGACGCTCCGGCAGGTCACCGGGCGCGGATCGCCGCGAACCAAGCGTCTGTTCTCCTACTTCAACCAGTTCACCGACGCTGATCGCAATGGCCTGGAGTTGCTGATCCTGGATGAAGCCCACCGCATCCGCGAGACTTCCGCGAGCCGATTCACCCCGGCCAGGCTGCGCACCGGGCGGCCTCAGGTCGACGAACTTATCGCGGCGGCCCGGGTCCCGGTCTTCCTGCTCGACCAGCACCAGGTGGTGCGTCCCGGCGAAATGGGAACCGTTGCCGACATCGAAGCGCACGCGAAGGCCGCCGGCCTGCTGGTGCGCCAGGTACCCCTCGATTCTCAGTTCAGGTGCGGAGGCAGCCAGCAGTACCTGGCCTGGGTCGAGCGACTGCTCGGGCTGCGCCGCGGCGGGCCCGTCTCATGGCCGGGCGATCCGGGGTTCACCTTGCGGGTAGCCGACAGCCCTGAGGAGATGGAACATGCCTTGCAGAGCCGAGTTCAAGCGGGTTACAGCGCGAGGATAGCGGCAGGTTTCTGCTGGCCGTGGAGCGATCCGAGATCGGATGAGACGCTTGAAGCCGACGTCGTGATCGACGGCTGGTCCAGGCCGTGGAACGTCAAGGGAGACCGTTCGGTCGGCGGCGCCCCGCCCGCCGCGTTGTGGGCGACTGATCCCGCAGGTTTCGGCCAGGTCGGCTGCATCTACACCGCGCAGGGCTTTGAGTACGACTGGAACGGCGTCATCATCGGGCCCGATCTGGTGTGGCGCAGCGACGCCTTGATCGCGGTGCGCTCGGCGAACCGGGACCCGGATATGCGCAGCCAAACCAAGGTGCCGGCCACGGAGTTCGGACGGCTCGTCCGCAATGTCTACAAGGTTCTGCTCACCCGCGGCATGGTCGGCACGATTTTGTATTCACCTGATGCGCAGACACGAGAGTTGCTGCATTCCCTCGTGACCTAAGCGGGGTCGGCGGGCTTCCTTGAACTGCCGCGTGCAGTCTCGACCGGGTACTTGCGAGCGTTCTTGATCATCTTCGCGGTCAGGGCCGCCTCCAGATCGACGCCCAGCACGTCCGCGAGGCGTAGCAGATAGGCGAGGACGTCGGCCATCTCGTCGCGGACTTGGCTGGCAGCTGACTCGTCCAGCATGACCCGGCTGGCTTCGTGAGAAGTCAGCCACTGGAAGATCTCCGTGAGCTCGCCCACCTCACCGACGAGGGCCATCACCAGGTTCTTCGGCGAATGGAACGGCTCCCAGTCGCGCTCCCTGGCGAAGTCGCGGAGGTTGGCCTGCATACCTTCGATGCTCATGACCACTTTATAGCCCAGGCCTGGCCAGGCCGGGGCGTGACAGGCGGCTCAGAAAGGTGGACGCGTACCGGCCTGCCGACGTGGCCCCGAACCCTGCGGTCGAGCCCGTGGCTACTCCGGGTTCTCGCAGATGACGGCGGCCTGGATCGGGTCGTAGCCGCGGCGGGCGCTGGCCTCGACGCCGTACCAGGCCGCGTCGGCCGCGAGCTTGCCGACCGCGTAGCCGATCCACATGCTGGCCGTCGACCCGCGGAACAGCCTTGCCGTGCCGGCCAGGAAGCCGGGGCGGATGAGCAGATCGGCCAGCTCGGCCGTGACGCAGGAGGCCAGGCTGGTCAGCACCGCGTGCCGGGCGGCGTCGGCGAACCGCTGCCAGCCGGTCAGGCCGCGCGTCACGCGGCGGACTTCGAGTCCGGTCCGCAGGGCGATACAGGTGTAGAAGCCGACCACCTCGCAGGTCGTCGCGAGACCCGCGGCGACGAGCAGCCGGCCGGACTGACCGTACCCGACCTCGAACCCGATGATCGCCCCGATGGTGCCGACCAGCTCGGCCAGGCCGAACCGGTCCCGCCACGCGCGCCACCACTTGCCTGCCGCCGCCCGCATGGCCGGCCTCCGCTGGTCGTCACCACCCAAGACGCCGCACCCCCGCCCGAGGTTGTGTCCGCCGTCCCATCCCCGGCCGCAGCGATGTCACCACGTTGCTGCTCTATCAGCAGCACATTCACCACGTTGCGGACGGGGAGGGCGCGGGGAAGGGAGGGGGAATAACGGGGAGATGATTGGTCACATCTGGTTATCGGGGGATAATGCATTACATAAGCCGGCCAGCCGGCTGAGCGCCGACCGCGGGCCACCCACGATGACGTTCAGGTCGCTTTTCGGTGGGCGCCGAATACGCAGCCCGCCGCAAAGGCGGACGACGCGGCGGCGGGCGTGAGACTTTCAACGCCACAACGAGCCGGACGGCCCTAGGCTGATGTGCCTGGGACGGGAGTTAACCTCTGCGTCCCCCCGGATTATTGCGCCGCGATGCCAAACATGCCGGCCGTTGCGCTCCCGGGGTCCTCCTCAAGAAATGAGACACGAGATGTCGCTTTCGAATGGCAACAGCTTCTCCAACGGCAACAGCTTTGGTTCGGGCGATGGCGGCACCGAGACCGGGCACCCATGGCTGCTCGCGGTGACCAGGCTGCCCCGCACCCTGACCGCGGTCATCCGCTAGTGGCCGGCGCTGGCTCGCAACCCGGCGCGGGCCGTCCCTTACCTGAGCTGGCGAGATTAGCGTCGCCTGAGCAGGGCGCGCGGCTGCCGTCCGTCCGCAGATACCTGCGGCGGAGCGATCAGTGCGTGAGCCGCGCGCCCTCGCCGAACCTGGCGGCCCGCCGGGGCCAGAACGCCGAAGCAGGGCCCGGCGCCGTGCCGTCCGCGTCAGCCTGCCAGGACAGCGAACTCGTGTTTAGTAACCCGCGCCATCGGTCCTGGGCCGTGAGTTCATCTGAATCCGATCCGCAGTGAGCGGCCCCCTCAGCCGCCCGGAAGGCGCTGACGGGCCGTCAAAGTCGGCCGGTTACCGGCTCTGGTCCGGCGGGCCGCCTGAGCTGCGCGGCGCCAGGCCCGCGTCCCGCAGGAACGTGAGCACGGCCGCGACCCGGCGGTGCACCTGCTGCTCGCTGGCCAGGTCCAGCTTGGTGAAGATCGAGTTGACGTGCTTTTCCACCGAGGACTCGGACACGAACAACGCCTGGCCGATGCCGGAGTTGCCGCGGCCCTTGGCCATCTCGCGCAGCACGTCGAGCTCGCGCGGGGTGAGCCTGGCCAGCGGTGAGGCCCGCAACCTAGCCCGGCGGCTGACCAGGGCGTCGACCACCAGCGGGTCGATCACCGACCCGCCGGCGACGACCTCCCGCAGCGCCGCGAGAAGCTGGCGCAGGTCCCCGACGCGGTCCTTGAGCAGGTAGGCCAGCCCCGCGGTGCCCCCGCGGAACAGCTCGAACGCATACGACTCGTCCGCGTACTGGGACAAGATCACCACGCCGACCAGCGGGCTCGTCGCCTTGATGGCGTGCGCGGCCTCGATGCCTTCCATCGACGGCCCGTCGCCCGCGCCGCCCCTGGCCTGGTCGGGCGGCATGCGGATGTCGGTCAGCACCGCGTCGGGCCTGGACCGCCGGACCGCGTCGAGCAGTTCGGGCGCGGACCCCACGGCGGCTAGCACGGTCACCTCGCCCGAGTCTTCGAGAAGCCGGCGCGTTCCCCCTCTGACCAGGTAGTTGTCATCGGCGAGGACCACCCGCAGGTGTTCCGCCATTATCCGGTCCTGGCCCCGCGCAGCGGCACCTCCGCGCGCAACGTGGTGCCGCGCCCGCTGCCGCTGTCGATAGTCAGCGCGCCCTCGACGATGGCCATCCGGTCGGCGAGCCCGGCGAGACCCAGGCCGCGGGCGGCGGCCGGGTCGAAGCCGCAGCCGTCGTCGTTGACCTCGACGGTCAGGCTGCCGTTCGGCTGGGCCAGCGCGATCGTGACCCGGTGCGCGCCGGCATGCTTGACCACGTTGGTCAGCGCTTCCGCGACGACATACCAGGTCGCGGTCTCGACCGGCTGCGGGAACCGCGCGCCGCGCAGGGCCGGGTCGGCCTGGACGACGACCTCGAACGGCACCCGGCTCGCCTGCGCCTCGATCGCCTCGAGCAGGCCCTGGTCGGCTAGCACGGGCGGGTGAATGGAATGCGCGAACTCGCGCAGGTGCACGAGCAGGTAGCCGAGGTCGGCCTGGAGCTCGCCGAGCGTCTGGCCGGCCCGGTCGTCGCCGCGCCGCAACCGCTCTCTGGCCAGGGCGAGCTTGGCGGTGAGCACGACCACATCCTGCTGGAATCCGTCGTGCAGGTCTCGTTGAATCCGCCGGCGTTCCGCGTCCTGAGTCTGCACCAGCCTGGCCCGGGAGGCGGTCAGCTCGGACGCCTGCCGCCTGATCACCTCCAGCCGGGCGCTGAGCTGGGCGGTCAGGTGCAGGTTGCGTATCGCCGGGGCAGCCTGGGCGGCCAGGTCGGTGAGCAGCCCGCGGTCCTCGTCCAGCAGCGGTCCGTCCGGCCGCGGGCCGCACTCGATGGCGCCGAGCGTCTCACCGGCCTGCACGATCGGGACGACCAGGTCGGGACTGGCCTGATCGGCGGGCCGCACGCACGCCGGCCAGGCCGGAGAGCCCGCCGGAGCCGGCCGGCTCCACGTCGAGCCTGACCAGCACCCAGGACAGCCGCAGCGCCTGGCTGATCTCCCCGGCGAGCTGGCCGAGCAGGTCCTCGTGGGCCGGCGCCGCCCGCAGCAGCGCGCCGAACCTGCTCAGCACGTCATAGCCGTCCAGCCTGGCCCCGAACGCCCACCGGTCAGCAAGCCGTTCCAGCTTGCGCTGGGCCGGCCGGAACGCCAGCGCGGCGGCGGCCGCCACCGCGATCGCCACCCCGTCCTGCAGGTACCGGCTGGCCAGGATGCCCAGCGTTGCCGCGATCGCGACGTAGCCGATCGCGGCCAGGACGAGCAGCCCCTGGTGCACCGCGGCGCGGCGCGCCGCGCGATCGATGCCGAGCAGTTCCTCGGCCGACAGCGCGGCGAGGAGCGAGCCGAGCACGAGTGACAGGCCGAGGACCCACAGCGCCAGGAGCACCGCGGACCAGCCGAACCCCTGACCGCCCGTCCAGGCCAGCGCGATCTGCGCGGCGAAGACGGCGGTGGCCGCGGCCAGCCCGACCAGGGCCAGCCGCACCTGGCGCCGCTCGGACTGCGGTGACCGCCGGTAGCGCAGGTACAGCATGACTAGCCCGGCAACCAGCAGCGCCAGGTCGAGCTGGTAGATCACATTCGCGGCCGCCGACAGCGGCCGGGCGGCCGGGGTGAACATCGGGCTGGCGACGGCGGTCGAGCCCGGAGCGGCGAACGGATCGCGCGGCGCCCAGGGGCTGGAGACCAGCACGAGGACCGGCACCAGCACGGCCAGCACGGCGGCGGCGATCAGGACCGCGCGCTGCCCCTTGCGATCCGGCCGGCCGGTCGGGAACAACCCGACCAGCCCCATCCCGGCCACCTGGGACCCGGTTTCCGCGCACATCGCCCCGAAGACGACCCAGCCCGCGGTGGCCGGCCCGGCATGCTTCAGGACCACGTCGTCCAGGCTCCCGTTGAGCATGAAGAGGCTGCCTCCGGCGAGCAGCCAGACCGCGACGGGATGCCCGCGGCCGCGGAAGGCCCCGGCCAGGCCGACGGCGTAGATGGGCGCCGGGCCGACGAGGGCAAAGCCCGCGCCGGCCGGGTCCCCGCCGATCAGGTTGCCGACCACCGTGACGATCAGCGCGCCGCCGCCCAGCACGGCGAACACCCAGCTGATAGCACGCAAAGGCCCAGTGTGAGGCCGGCGGCGCCGGAGCGATAGGAGGCAGGCCGCCGCCGGCCGTGAGGCCAGCCTCACCCCGGAGCGGCGGTGCGCACGGTGGGCGCCGCGATCACCCGGGCCTAGCGTCCTTGGCATAAGCGCACCTGCTCAGCAAGGAGGCACGGACATGAGCGAGAGCACGACGGCAGCCGAAGGCCGCACCGAGGCCGGTGTTCCCGGCCGGCGCGGCGGCGCCCTGGCGGTCTACCGCGGGGCGCTCGCGGTGTTCCTGGCCGCCGGCGTGGTCCAGATCTTCCTGGCCGGACTCGGCGCCTTCAAACTGCTGCACGGCGCGGGCGACGCGGCCCTCGATCCGCACCGGACGCTGGGCTTCGCGATGGCCGGCCTGGCGATCCTTGTCCTTATCATCACGCTGATCGCCCGGCCGGGAGCCCGCGCCATCGTGGGCGCCGTCCTGCTGGTCCTGATGACCTCGGTCCTGCAGAGCCTGCTGGCCGGGCTGGCCGACAGCCACGTGATCTTCGGGGCGCTGCATGCCACGGACGGCCTGTTCATCCTGGCCATCCCCGCCTACCTGTACGTCTGGTCCGGGCGCCGGGCCACGTGATCGCCGGAGCGCGGCAGGCGACCGCGGCCGGCGCGGTGTGGGTGCTGGTCGTGCTGGTCACGACGGCCGGGATCGTCGCGACCGTCCTCGCCTGGCCGTACCTGGGCGGCGGCGACGCGATCTCTAACACGGCCGGACTGCCGGCCGCGGTCCTGTACGCGACCCTCGGCGCGCTGGTCGTCCGCCGCGCGGGCAACATCATCGGCTGGTTCCTGCTGAACGGCGGCATCGCCTGCGCCGTCGTCTCGACGGCGTCGGCCTACGCGGTCATCGGCACCAATCACCCTGGCACCCTGCCGGGTCCCGCTCTGGCCGGCCTGCTCGCGCAGTGCTCGTTCCTGCCGCTTGTCCTCGGGCTCGCGGTCATGTTCCTGCTCTTCCCGACCGGGCACCTGCCGTCGGCCCGCTGGCGATCCGCCGGAGCCCTCGGCCTGGCGCTCAGCGGTCTGGCCCTGATCAGCGTCGCTGTCCATCCGGGTCCGATCGCTCTGCCGGCTCCCGGCGGTATCTCGGCCACGATCCAGAACCCGATCGGCCTGCACTGGCTGCCCGGCCCCGCGCGGGCGCTGGGCACGCTCAACAGCCTGTGGGCGGTGATGCTCGTCCTGATGGGGACATCCTTCGTGGCCATGATCACCAGGTACCGGTCCGGCGACCGCGAGCTGCGGCAGCAGATCAAGTGGATCGCGTTCACGGCCGCGGCCATGGTGGCGTGCGCGCTCGTCGACCTCGCGGCGGCGCAGCCCGCCGGCCGGTGGCCGGGGTTGCTGACCACGGCCGCTGACGAAGGAGCCACCGCCATCGGCCTGGCCGGCTTCCCGATCGCGATCGCGGTCGCGATCATGAAGTACGGGCTATACCAGATCGACGTGATCATCAGCCGGGCGGTGAGCTTCGGGCTGCTGTCGGCCGCGCTGACCGCCGTCTACGCGAGCATTGTGGTGGGCGTCGGAACCCTGGCCGGATACGCGGGCGGCCCGGTCCTCACGGCCGCCGCCGCCGTCGTCGTCGCGGTGCTGTTCCAGCCGGTCCGGCAGCGGGCCACCCGGCTGGCGAATCGCCTGGTCTACGGCGAGCGCAGCTCTCCGTACCAGGTGCTCGCCGACTTCGCCCGCGACATGGCGGGCCAGCTCGACGCCGATGCCGCGCTCGACCGCCTGGCCGCGCTCCTGGGCGGCGCGACCGGCGCGGTCCGCGCCGAGGTCTTCGTCCTGGTCGCGAACGGCCTGGTGTCCCGGGCAGTCTGGCCGGACGCAGCCGGGCCGGGCGGCGCCGGGCCAGGCGCCGCCGGGGGCGCCGCGGCACCGGCGGGGCTGGGCGGCCGGACCGGGGTGCTCGAGCTCAACCCGGTGGCCCGGGCGATCGGCGTGTATTACCAGCACGACATGCTGGGCGCGATCACGCTGGAGAAGGCACGCAATGATCCGGTCTCGGCGGCCGAGGACAAGCTGCTGGCCGACCTTGCCTCCCAGGCCGGCCTCGTGCTGCGCAACGTCCGGCTCACCGCCGAGCTTCGGGCCACCATCGATGACCTGCGCGCCTCCCGCCGGCGGCTGGTGGGAGCGCAGGACGACGAGCGGCGGCGGATCGAGCGGAACCTGCATGACGGGGCTCAGCAGCAGCTGGTCGCGCTCAGCGTGCGGCTCGCGCTGCTGGACGGCGCCGCGGACGACGCGGCCGAGGTCAGGCAGCTCACCAGCGAGCTGCGGGAGCTGCTCCGGGCGGCCACGGACGACCTGCGCTCCCTGGCCCGCGGGATCTACCCGCCGCTGCTCGCCGACCAGGGCCTGGCGGCGGCTCTGAGGTCGCAGGCGGACCGGGCTCCGCTGCCGGTCACGGTGGACGCGGCCGGGCTCGGGCGGTTCCCGCGCGAGGTCGAGGCGGCGGTCTACTTCTGCGTCCTTGAGGCGCTGCAGAACACCGCGAAGTACGCGATGGCCTCGCGGTCGGTCGTGACGCTGCAAATGGCCGGGGACGAGCTCGACTTCAGCGTCGCCGACGACGGGGCGGGATTCGACCGGGCAGCGGCCACGGCAGGCACCGGCCTGCAGGGAATGGCGGACCGGCTCGCCGCAGCCGGCGGGTCGCTGCGGATCACGTCGGCGCCCGGCCGCGGCACCACGATCGCCGGCGCCGTGCCGACCGCAGCCGCCAGCCGGATCCCGGCCGCACGGCCTGGCCGGCTCGCGGCCCGAGCGGGCGACTCGAGTGGCTGGCCTGCCTAGCCGGTAAGCCGCGTTAGCCTCGCGGCGCGCTGGGTAGAGGCTGACACTTATCAGCACACGGCGGAAGGGCGCGGCGATGACGACGAGCGGACAGCCAGAAGACCCCGCAGCGAGATCGCCGGCCGGCCAGCAGGCCAATGGCGGCGACGAGGTCGCGCAACTGCAGCACGAGATCGAGCGGACGCGTGAGCAGCTCGGCGAGACCGTGGGACAGCTGGCCGCTAAGGCGGACGTCAAGGCCATGGCCGCCGACAAGGCATCGGAGGTATCAGAGCGCATGAAGATCAAGGCAGACCAGGCAAAGCAGCAGGCCGCAGATGCGGCCGGGAACGTGCGCAGTCAGCTCGCCGGCAAGGCCGACCAGGCCCGGCAGCAGGCCGCCAGCGCCGCGGACGCGGTCCGCGGCCAGCTCGCGGACAAGACCGCGACGGTCAGGCAGAAGGCTCAGTCGGCCGGCCAGTCCGGCAAGGAGCAGATCGTGGCGGCCGGCGCCCCGGTGTGGGACGCCGCGCCCGAGCCGGTGCGGCAGGCCGTCGCCAAGGGCGCTAGCGGCGCGAAGAAGCGCCAGGTACCGATCGCCCTGGCGATCGGCGCCGTCGTCGTCGGCCTGCTCGTGCTGCGCCGGTGGCGACGTCGGTGATCAAATTGCTGTACAAGCCCGTCGGCCTGATCGCCGGCGCCCTGAGCGGGATGCTGGCCGGCGCGATCTTCAAGCGGGTCTGGAAGCTCGCCGCGAACGAGCCGGAGGCGCCTGAGGCAACCGGTGCCGGGCGTGGCTGGCTGGAGGTGCTGGTCGCCGCGGCCATCCACGGCGCGATCTTCGCGGTGGTCAAGGCCGCGGTGGACCGGGGCGCGGCCATCGGCACCAGGCGCCTGACCGGCGTCTGGCCCGGCCAGGGAGCCTGCCGTCCGGCCTGATCGGCGTCGGGCTCGGCCCAACGCCGCCTGCCCCGGTCCGGCAGCCCTGGCCGGCCGGTGGCGGCGCCGCCGACGGCCGGCGAGGACTATTGC
>JBPCKO010000129.1:0-17625 GCA_051004215.1 Streptosporangiaceae bacterium
GACCACAGGCCTAGCTTCCGTGCCCAGGTCCGGCGGGGCTTACCTGACCCGGTAGTACGCGGTCGGCTTCCAGCCGTACCCGTAGTGAATCAGCCCGACCGGCGATCCGTAATCATGGGCGCCGAACGTCCAGCCCCACCGGCGGAACAGCTCCACGTGCCCCGAGCCGTAAAAGGCCAGGTCGCCCATCTTGGGGTGCCTGACCCGCACGAGCCTGGAGCTCGACAGCATCCCGCCGGTTGTCCTCGGCAGGTGGATGCCGACGTGCTGGTAGGCCTCCATAACCAATCCTGAGCAGTCGAAGCCCGGGCCCGTGCCGCCGTACACGTAGGGGTGGCCCTTCCTGCTGAGCGCCCACTGGTAGGCCCGCAGCCGCTTGGACAGCCGACGGCGGTGGTGCCGCTGGTGGTGGTTTGCCGCAGCCAGCGTCCGTGGCTGGCCGACTGCCATAAGGCGGGCGACGGCCGTCTGATTCGCCGGGGCCACGGGCGCCGCGGTGGCGGCCGGAGCCTGCAAAGCGAAAGCCGCGGCTATCCCGACTGGGACTGCCGCGACCGCGGACATACGCCGTGCTCTATGGAACAAGCGTGACATTCACGTCCGATCACGCGAAGTTCGCGCAACCCGGCGGGGTCAGGCGCGAGTGAGCACCTGACGCGGCCGATCTGCGCCTGACATGCCCCACGCTAGCCGCGCGGAGCGGGTCGTGCCTGGTGAAACACCCAAGAAGTACCCGTCGCCGGAACCTGGAAGCCTGCTAATCTTGGACATTTTGCCGTTTCATTGCGCCCTTAGCGCCATTACGGAAAGGACGGACGGTCAATTTTTCGCGTGCTTTACCCGTGGGAGCTGCGCCCTCGAGCGAGCTAAATAACCGACAAGACGGGAATAACGGAATGTACGCGAGCCAGGCCGGGTCGTCGGTCAGGCCGCCAGGTCCTGTTGGCCGGCCCGCAGGAGCCTCAAACCAGCTTTGGCGGTGAGTTACTGGCCTGGAAGGCTAATAACTCACCGCCGAAAGCTAAGCCTTGACCGAAGGTCAGCCGATGTGGGGCAGCAAGATCATCCCGTTCTGCAGGACCGGGCGGATGCTGAACCGGCCGCCGGACCGTCGCGGGAGGTGCGCGAGCGTCGTCACCACCGTCGGGATCAGGCCCAGGCCGCGGTGGGTGTTCAGGACCTTAAGATCCCGCGCGGGCAGTGACCCGGCGAAGTGACCAAGCTGGCCGGCCTTGATCCGGACCTGGAAAAAGAAGACCCGGATCGGCCGGCCCGCCTTCTGGTAGTAGGCGGCCGGGTGGGGCTGGGTCCGCACCTGAAGCGGGAACCTGGGTGCGAAGGCGAAGATCAGCGACGGCTGCTTGACGTGCACCTTCGCGCCGCCGGAGTAGCTGACGGACAGGATCGTCGGCCGCAACCTATGTCCGGTCCGGTAGCGCACGGTGACCGTCAGGTCACCGGATGAGGTGGTCGTGGTCTGGGTGGCACTCGTGTTCCGGCTCGCGGTGGCCTGGCTCATCCGGGCCGAGCCGCCGGTGCGCGCGGCGGTGTGGTCCGGCCTGGCCGGTGCCGCGATGGCACTGCTCGCCGCCATGGTGAGAATCATCGTGGCGGCCAGCCCGGCCGCGGAGAGCCCGGCTGCGCCGCGGCGGCTCATCCGGCGCCGGGACGAGCGCTCGCGGGCGATGGCCGGCGGCTGCCCGGCAGCGGCGTGATGGGTCAGTTCAGGCACGTTCAACCTCCTGGTAGCGGGATTACCGGCCCCAGCATGGCCCCGTGACCTGCGGCCTGCGCGCGAACCGAATGTGAGTTGCGCGTGAATGCGGGCGGCGGGCGGCCCGGCCTGGCGGGGTGGCCGCGACCCGGCGGCGGTCAGTCCTGGAGAGCCGGGATGACCTTGCTGGCGAACAGGTCCACGCTGGCACGGTCGTAGGCGGCGTCGGCGAAGTTACCGATCGCGTAGTTCAGGCCAAGGCGGCCGATCTCGGCGAGTCGTTCGGTGATCTGCTCGGGGGTACCGACCATGGGCCCCGTCGACAGCATCGTGAAGTTCCGTTCCAGCTGCTTTTCCGGAAGGAGCGGCCGGTAGTGCGCCCTGACCCAGTCCAGCTTGTCGGCGACGTCCTTCTCGGTCTCGCCGATGATGACGTTGTAGTTCGCCGACCGCACGATCGCGTCGAAGTCGGTGCCGACGTCCTTGCAGTGCCCGGCGAGGATCTCGGACTTGCGCGTGAACTCCGCTGGCGTGCCGTCGAAATTGGTGTACCTGGCGTACTGGGCGGCGATCCGCAGCGTCTTGCGCTCGCCGCCGCCCGCGATCCACAGCGGGATGCCGCCCTCCTGCACGGGCAGCGGACGGCCGATCGCGCCGTCGACCTGGTAGTGCCGGCCGGCTAGCGTCGCCGTCCCGGTGGTCCACAGCTGGCGCATGATCTGCACGCCCTCGTCCAGCATGGCGATCCGCTCGCCCGCGCCGGGGAATCCGTAGCCGTAGGCGCGCCACTCGTGCTCGTACCACCCGGCCCCGATGCCCATCTCGACCCGGCCGCCGGAGATCACGTCCACGGTCGCGGCGACCTTGGCCAGGTAGGCCGGGTTGCGGTAGCCCATGCAGGTGCACATCTGGCCGAGCCTGACCCGCGAGGTCACGGCGCCGAGCGCGGCCATCAGCGTCCAGGCCTCGTGGGTGGCCTCCTCGGTCGGCACCGGCACGGTGTGGAAGTGGTCGTACACCCAGACCGACTCGAACGGCCCGGCGTCGACCGCCCGGGCGAAGTCGCTCATCACCGCCCACTGCTCGGAGACACCGATCCCGGCCAGGTCCAGCCGCCATCCCTGCGGTACGAATACGCCAAATCGCATACCGGCATCCTATGAACCGGCCGGTTCCCGCTGCCGGCCGGAGGTCAGCGGAGCGTCATCGGCGCAGGTGGAAGGGTGCCGCGCCAGGTCGCCAGGGCCTGCCGCTCGTCCGGGCCGAGGCCGGCCGCGGCCAGGACCGCGGGCAGGTTCAGCCCCTCGAGCGCATGGCGGAACGCCTCTCGCGTGGTGCTGCCGTAGGCCCGGCAGATCGCTTCCAGCGCGGGTTCGTCGTCCTGGCGTCCGGCCGCCGCCGCCCGAGCGCCGCCATTGCGCACCGTCTCCATATAGTCCTCGGTGATCTCGGCCGGCTCGGCCCCCGCCGCCGTGAGCAGCAGCATCGCGATCATCCCGGTCCTGTCCCGGCCGCCCATGCAGTGAAACAGCACGCCGCCGGGCGGCGCGGTCACGAGCGCCGACAGGGCGGCGCCTGAGCGTTCCGGCATCGCAGCCAGGTGCGGCAGGAAGTACAGGGCGGTGCCGACCAGCCCGTTATCCCAGTAGCCGCGCCAGAACTCCTGGTTGTGGCGCCCGTCGAGGTCGACGGCGACGGTGGTCAGCCAGTCCGGCCGGCGGCTGGTGTCGGCGGCCCGCTCGACCGGCTGGCGCAGGTCGACGACGGTCCTGATGCCCGCCGCCCTGGCCTGCTCCCAGCCGGGCGGCGTGATCAGGTCCGCGCTCTCGGACCGGAAGAACACCCCGCGCGGGGTCAGCCCGCCGCCGGACAATCGCAGGCCGCCAAGGTCGCGGGCGTTGGCCAGGCCGTCGATGACGAGCGTGCGGGCTCCGATGTCCCTGGGTGAGGTCATGGCGGTCACGCTAGGAGCTGACCCTCGGGCCAGGTCAAGGCCGGCGCCCCGCGGGTTGCGACCAGCGCGGCCGCCTGCGACACTGCGGCCGTGACGGTCCCGGCGTACACGATCAGGGCGCTTGACGAGACGACCTGGCCGGCTTTCGCCGCGCTGGTGGAGCGCAACAACGGAATCTTCGGCGGCTGCTGGTGCATAGGGTTCCATCCCAAGGAGGCCAGCCCGGGGCCCGCCGCCGCGGCCAGCCACCGCGAGCAAAAGCTCGGCCGTGTACGCGCCGGAACCGCACACGCGGCGCTTGTCTTCGCCGGGGACCACTGCGTCGGCTGGTGCCAGTTCGGCGAGCCGGACGAGGTACCGCGGATCAAGAACCGCGCCGCGGTCGAGAAGGGACAGGCCAGGCCGCCGGACTGGCGGATCGCCTGCTGCTACGTGGGCAAGGGGCACCGCCGCCAGGGCGTTCACGGAGCCGCCCTGGCCGGAGCGCTGGACCTGATCGCCGGCCTGGGCGGAGGCAGGGTGGAGGGCTATCCGGAGGACGCCGGCTCGGTGCCGGCCGGCTTTCTGTACCACGGGGCACTCTCGACGTACGAGAGCCTGGGATTTGCCCGGGATCGCAAGGTCGGCAAGCACCGCTGGGTTGTCGCCAAGATGGTGGCCGCGTCGTCTTAGCTGGCGGCGGTGCAGGCGCGGAGCGCTGGCCGGCTAAGGCCGCGGCCGCGGTGAACCGGACCCGGCCGCCTGGGCGCGGTCCGGTTCCTGGGCGCCGCCCGCCTCGCCGGGATCGACCGGCCGGCCGCCGCGCAGCAGCGAGGCCAGCGCGGCGATCGCGGCCAGGCCGGCCGCCACCGCGAACACGATGGTGAGGCCGTGGTGGAACGGGCCGGAGATGATCCCGGGGAAGTACCGGCGCCCGGTCAGGCCGAGGACGGCGGCGAACAGCGTCGACACCGGCGGCAGCCCGCCGATGTGGGCAGCGACCGCGGCCGGCACGCCCTGGTGCCGCAGTCCGCTGGTCAGCGTCGGTCCGAGGGTGCCCGCCAGCCCGGCGATCATGAGGGAGAAGAACACGCCGATCGACAGCGCGGTGCCCGAGTTCTGGTATGTCGAGCGCATGCCGGAGGCCACGCCGCGGTAGCGGGCGGGCACGCTGCTCATGATCGAGGCCGAGTTCGGGGCGGCGAACATGCCGCCGCCGATGCCGTTGAGCGCTGACAGTGCCGCGAAGGCCCAGTAGGGGAAGTCGACCGGCAGCAGCATCAGCCCGATGAAGCTGGCCCCGAATACGACCATGCCCGCGGTCGCGAACCCCGGGCGCCGAACGGTCGGACAGCGTGCCCGAGATCGGCCCGGCGATGAGGAGGCCTGCGGTCAGCGGGAGCAGGAAGATCCCGGCCCGCAACGGGGTCTGGGCGTAGCTGTAGCCGTGCAGCGGAAGCCAGATCCCCTGCAGCTAGATGATCAGCATGAACTGCAGGCCGCCGCGGGCGATGGCGACGGCCAGGCCGGCTACGTTGCCGGCCGTGAACGCCCGGATTCGCAGCAGGCTGAGCGCGAACATCGGGTCCGCGACCCGGCTCTCGATCAGCCCGAACGCGGCCAGCAGGGCGATGCCGCCGGCCAGCAGGACGATCACGGCGGGTTGGCCCAGCCCATCGGCTGGCCGTGGTACGGCTGGATCCCGGCGGTGATCGCGATGAGAATCGTCGCCAGGCCGAGCGCGAACGTGATGTTGCCCCACCAGTCCATCCGGCCCCGATGCCGCTCACCGGTCTCGCTCAGCTTGAAGTAGGCCCGCAGCGTGCCGTAGATCCCGACCGGCACGTTCACCCAGAACACGGCCCGCCAGTCGATCGTCGCGAGCAGGCCGCCGGCGACGAGGCCGACGAACTGGCCGGCGATGGCGGCGACCTGGTTGATGCCGAGTGCGAACCCGCGCTGGTCGGCCGGGAACGCGTCGGTCAGGATGGCGGCCGAGTTCGCGGTCAGCATGGCACCGCCGAGAGCTTGCAGCACCCGCCAGCCGATCAGCCAGAGCGCCCCGCGGGAGCCGTTGAACGGGTCGAACGACAGCAGGATCGAGGCCGCGGTGAACACCGCGAAGCCCGCGTTGTAGATCCTGACCCGCCCGAACATGTCGCCGAGCCGGCCGACGGTGACCACCAGCACGGCCTGGACCAGCCGGTAACCCATGATCATCCACAGCAGGTACACGACGCTGCCCGGTGCCAGCGGGTCCAGGTTGATGCCGCGGAAGATGGCCGGGAGCGCGATGATGACGATCGAACCGTCGAGGGCCGACATGAAGACGGCCGCGGTTGTATTGGACAGCGCTACCCACCGGTAGCGGTCGCCCTGGCCGCTGGCCCGCTCGGTGCCGCGCATCAGATGCCGGACCTCATATGCTCTGCGCCAGTCGCTCGACCAGCGGCGCGGCGGCCCGCAGCGTGGCCAGCTCGTCCGCGCTGAAGCTGGCCGACAGGGCGCTGGCGAGCTGGGCAATCCTGGCGTTCTGCTTGTCGGTCAGCTTCTGCCGTCCCATCCCGGTCAGGTGAATCACCGCCCGGCGGCCGTCCGCCGGGTCGGGCCGCCGCTCGACCAGGCCGCGCCGCTCAAGCGCGGCGATGGTCGCGCCCATCGATTGCGGGCTGATCCGCTCCTGCCTGGCCAGCGCGCTCGGGGTAGCCGGCCCGCCCCGGCCCAGCCGGGTCAGCGCGGCGGCCTCCGGCAAGGTCAGCTCGCCGTCCGGCCTGGCCTGGCGCATCCGGCGCAGCAGCAGGCCCACGCTCATCCGCACGGCGGCCGCTACCTCCTGCACATCTGGTGCCCCGGCAACCTCCGTCGCGCCCGGCCCTCCGCCCGCCGTTCCCGTCCCACCGCTCATATCGTAAGGCTAGCTAATAAGTTCAGCCTTAGCAAAAGTGCTCAGACCGCCCGCGACGGGGGGTCGGACGTGCGGGCGGGGGCGAGGGGGCGGGCGGATCAGGGGAGGGCTTGAATGAGCCATGAGAGCCCGCGAGCGCGGCGCGGGGCCGTGCGCCTGCGCAGCGCGCTGGCGGGCGCGGCCTGACGAGGAGGACAAACGTGGCGATCGCGACCATCAACCCGGCGACCGGCGAGACCGAGCGGACGTTCGAGGAGATCAGCGAGGCCGAGATCGAGCGGCGCCTGGCCGCCGCCGCGGCGGCGGCCGCCACCTACCGGCTGACCACGTTCGCGGAGCGGGCGGGCTGGATGCGCCGCGCGGCGGACATCCTGGATGCCGAGCAGGACCAGATCGCGGTGATGATGACGACGGAGATGGGCAAGACGCTCGCCGCGGCCAAGCAGGAGGTCGCCAAGTGCGCGACCAGCTGCCGGTACTACGCCGAGCACGCGGAGGGGTTCCTGGCCGACGAGCCTGCGGACGCCCAGGCGGTCGGCGCGGCCCGGGCCCATGCCAGCTACCAGCCGATCGGGCCCGTGCTCGCGGTCATGCCGTGGAACTTCCCGCTCTGGCAGGCGATGCGCTTCGCCGTCCCGGCGCTGATGGCGGGCAACATCGGCCTGCTCAAGCACGCGTCGAACGTGCCGCAGACGGCACTGTTCATGCAGGAGCTGTTCGAACGGGCCGGGTTCGGTGTAGGGGTGTTCCAGACCCTGCTTATCGGCTCTTCCAAGGTCGAGGCCGTGCTGCGGGACGAGCGGGTCAAGGCGGCGACGCTGACCGGGTCGACGCCCGCCGGGCAGTCGGTCGCGGCGATCGCCGGCAGCGAGATCAAGAAGGTCGTGCTCGAGCTGGGCGGCAGCGACCCGTTCATCGTGCTGCCGTCGGCCGACCTCGTCCGGGCGGCGCAGGTCGCCGCCGTCGCCCGCTGCCTCAACAACGGCCAGTCGTGCATCGCGGCCAAGAGATTCATCGTGCACGAGTCCGTGTACGAGGAATTCGCGCGGCTGTTCACCGAGCAGATGGCGGGCAAGGTGGTCGGCGACCCGATGGACGATCAGACCGACATCGGGCCGCTGGCGTCGGAGCAGCAGCGGGACGACATCGAGAAGCTGGTCGCCGACGCGGTCGCCAACGGGGCCAAGGTGCTCTGCGGCGGCGCCGCGCCTGACCGGCCCGGCTTCTACTACGAGCCGACCGTGCTGGCCGCGATCACGCCCGCGATGCGGGTGCACACGGAGGAAGTGTTCGGCCCGGTGGCGACGCTGTACCGGGTCGGCGACATCGACGAGGCGATCGAGCTGGCCAACTTTACCGAGTTCGGCCTGGGCGCGAACGCCTGGACCAGCGACGAGGCCGAGCGGGCCAGGCTGATCAGGGACCTGGATGCCGGGATGGTCTTCATCAACGGCAACGTCACGTCGTACCCGCAGCTGCCGTTCGGCGGGGTGAAGACCTCGGGCCACGGCCGGGAGCTGGCCGCCCACGGCATCCGCGAGTTCTGCAACGTCAAGACCGTCTGGATCGGCGCCTAGGCCGCCGGTCAGGCGGCCGGCTGGAGGGTGAGCAACCTAACGGCGCGGCCCGCGCCGGTCGAGCGGCCCAGGTCACGCCGCTACTGGTCGGCCAAAGACCAGGAGCCGTCCGCAAGCTGATTGCGTATCTGCTTAAATAGCAGCGTGACAACGTCCGACGCCGCGCTGCGGGCCCTGGCCCACCCGGGTCGCCGGCGCGCGCTCGAGCTGCTGTGGGCCAGCGAGTGCACGTCCGGTGGCCTGGCCGCGGGCTGCGGCTGGAGTAAGCCGGCCGCCTCCCAGCACCTGAAGGTGCTGCGCGAGGCTGGGCTGGTGGATGCGCGCGCGCACGGCAACCGGCGGCTGTACCGGGTCAGGCAGCAGGGCCTGGACGAGCTGCGCACCTTCCTGGACGACTTCTGGGGGGCCAGGCTGGCCGGGCTGGAAGCGGCGATCAGGAGCACGCGGTGATCGATTCCGGCGGCCGGGTCGTGCATGAGCTCGTCGTCGGGCTGCCCCAGCCCGACGTGTTCGAGTTCTTCACCGACGCCGGGCGGCTGGTTCAGTGGATCGGCCTGTCGGCCACGCTCTCGGCGGTCCCCGGGGGGTCGTTCCGCTTCGAGGTGCAGCCAGGCCAGCTCTGCGAAGGCGATTACGTCGAGGTCGAGCCGCCGTCCCTGGTGTCGTTCAGCTGGGGCTGGACCGATCAGGGCTGGCACCTGCCGCCCGGGTCCTCGCTGGTGACCGTGACCCTCAGCCCGGCCGGCCGCGGCATCAGGGTGCGGCTGGTCCATGACCGGCTTCCCGGCGACCTGCTGGCCATCCACGACGAGGGGTGGTCCAGCTTCCTGGCCAGGCTCGCCGCGGTGACCGAGGGGACCGAACCGCCCGCCTATCCACCGGAAGGACAGCCGTGAAACCCGTCAGCATGTCCGTCGACATCGCGTGCCCGCCCGCCGCGGTCTGGACCTATCTGGCCGACGCGGAGCGCAACACCGAATGGCTGGACAACATGCAGTCGTGCCGGTGGCTGACCGCGCCGCCGGTCGCGGCCGGCTCCCGGTACGAGCAAGTGGCAAGGTTCCTGGGCAAGGAGGTGCGCACCACCTTCGAGGTGACCGAGCTGCGGGACGGCGAGCTGATCACGATCTCGTCGCTGCCCGGCTCGTCGTTCCCGCTGACTATCACCCGACAGCTCGGCCCGGTCGATGCGCGCCGGTGCCGGGTGACCGAGATCGCCGGCGGCGACCCCGCCGGGTTCTACCGGCTGGCCGAGCCGCTGATGCGGCCGCTGGTGCGGCGCAACATCGCCCGGGCCTACGCGAAACTGAAGCTGCTGCTGGAAGCCGGCCAGGCCAGCTGACCGGCTCCCGCGGCCACTCACCTGGTTGGACGCCGCCGGGAGGGGAAGGTCCTGCGTTTCGCATGCGGGGGAGGCGCCGGGCGGGCATGAGCACCATCGGCCACCTGATCCATTCCCTGGGCTACTGGGCAGTGTTCCTGCTCGTCGCCGCGGAGAGCCTGGGCGTACCGCTGCCCGGCGAGACGGCGTTGATCCTGGCCGCGGTGTACGCGGGCAACTCCCATCAGCTCAACCCGTGGGCGATCTTCGGGGTCGCCGCCGCGGCCGCGATCATCGGCGACAACATCGGCTACTGGATCGGCGCCAAGGCGGGCTATCCGCTCGTGCTGCGGTACGGGCCCAAGGTCGGCGTCGACGAGCACAAGCTGAAGATCGCCCGCTACGTGTTCGACCGGCAGGGTTCGAAGGTCGTGTTCTTCGGCCGGTTCGTGTCCATCCTGCGGACCTACGCCGCATTCCTGGCCGGGGTCGACAAGATGCGCTGGCCGCGGTTCCTGGTCGCGAACGCGGCCGGCGGCATCGCCTGGGCGGCCATCTACACGTTCGCCGCCTACTTCGCCGGCGGCGCGATGGAGCACCTGTCCGGCCTGGTCAACCTGATGATCGGCGGCGTCGCCGCCGCGGCGGTCATTGCCGCGCTGCTGATCGTGCGGCACCGCCTCGGCCGGCTCTCCGCGCAGGCCGAGGCGGCCTATCCCGGATCGCTGCACTGATCAGGCCGTCGTGCGCCGCGCGGGCCGTCCGAACTGGAGGCAGCGCCCTCATCGGCTCGCAGTGGCCGAAGCGGCCGTTCTGCCTTCGGCGCCGGTCAATTCCCGGCAAGATGCGGCTTTGTACGAGTGCCGGGCGAGAGGCAGGCCGATGTCACCGATAGCCAGAGCCGGCCTGCTGGCCGGGATCGGCGGGTGTGTCGCCCTCACCGCCGTGGTCGCCTTGCGGCCCGCGATGCTGCCGACGGCGAGGGGCTCGCGGCCGGCCGTCACGCTGGCCGTGGCTTCGGCGGCCCAGGCCAAGGTGCCCGCGGCAGCGGTTCCCGCGGCGTCGGCCGCGCAGAAGGGCGTCGGAGCCTGGGCGTTCCGCGGTTCCTATCCGGCCCTGGTCAAGTCCGGCGTGCGCTGGTACTACACGTGGGGACCCGATCACCGGGGGATCGGCAGTCCGCACGGCGTGGCGTTCGTGCCGATGATCTGGGGCGCGGGCAGCGTGACCACAGCCGCGCTGCGTGAGGTCCGCCGCGAGGGCAGGTACCTGCTCGGGTTCAACGAGCCAGACAACGCCGGCCAGGCGAACATGAGCGTCGCCCAGGCCCTGCAGCTCTGGCCGCGGCTGATGTCAACCGGGATGCGGCTCGGCAGCCCGGCCGTCGCGTCCGGGGCGGCGACCAAGGGCGGATGGCTCGACCAGTTCATGCACGGCGTGGCCGTCCATCACGACCGGGTCAACTTCATCGCGGTGCACTGGTACGGCGGCGACTTCGCGACCCGGGCGGCGGTCGGCCAGCTTCGCGCCTACCTGCTCGCGATCCACAACCGGTATCACCGGCCGCTCTGGCTGACCGAGTTCGCGCTGATCAGGTTCGGCGCGACGACCGTGTTCCCGTCGCCGGGACAGCAGGCCGCGTTCGTGACCGCCGCGACGTCGATGCTCCGGTCGCTCAGCTACGTGCAGCGGTACGCGTGGTTCGCGCTGCCCGCGAGCTCGGGCGACGGCACGGCCGGGCTGTTCAAGCCGGGCGCGATCGCGACGACGGCCGGCCGCGCCTTCGAGCGCGTCCGCCCCTGAGAGGGCTCGAGAATGTCAGCGGATCAGGAGCCAGCGGACGCTGACCGCGAGGGCGGCGACGGCGACGAGGCCGAAGGCGGCGACCCAGGCGCCCCCGGGAACCGAGGTCAGCCGGGCGAGCTGATCCGCGTCGGACCGCCAGCCGCGCCCGCGCCGCCGGTCGCGTTGCAGCTCGACCACCGGGCGCAGGCTCCCGAACAGCAGGAACCAGGTCATGACGTAGCCGAAGCCGGCCTGCACGACCGGCGACGCGTACAGGCAGACCGCCGCGATCGCCGCCGCGGTGAGTAGGACGGCGAGCAGCCCGTACGGATTGCGGACGGCGATCGCGAGCGCGGCCAGGAACACCAGGCCGAGCAGCAGCATCGCGGTCAGGTGACCGATCGCCAGCAGCGCCGCGGCCCCGAGCCCGACCAGCGCGGGCGCCGGGTACCCGGCCGCGGCGGTCAGCGCGACTCCGACCCCGTCGCTGCGGCCCCGCGAGCGGGTCTCGCCCGCGGTGTCCCGGTACAGCCGGATCCGCACCCGGCGCTGGCCGGTGGCCAGCGCGACCACCGCGTGGCCGCCTTCGTGCACGATCGTGACCACGGTCCGCGCGAGCGGCCAGGCCCGCGCCGACACCACGACGGCGAGCGCGAGCACGCAGGCGCCGATCGCCAGCCACTGCGGCGGCGCGGGCTGCACGGTCAGGACGTGCCGGAACACGGCGTCGGCTCGCTGCCACAGGCCGCCGGCGACGCCGGACAGCGACAGGCGTCCGGCCGCGGCGGCGATGGCGTGCACGGCGTTAGGGTAAGCGACCGGTCGGGGCGGATCGGCCGCTGGCGGCTATCCTGCCGGTGCGGGCCGGGGACGGGCCAGCCGATGGCGCCCTGGGCCCCGCGCCGGCGCCGCACGAGGTGAGGAACAGTCCATGCCCGAGCACCCGTCCTATCGTGTGGTCATCATCGGAGCCGGGTTCGGCGGCATCGGCATGGGCATCGCGCTGCGGCGGGCCGGGATCGACGATTTCCTGATCGTCGACAAGGCGGCCGGGCTGGGCGGAATCTGGCGTGACAACAGCTACCCCGGCCTGGCCTGCGACGTGCCGGCGAACCTGTATTCGTACTCGTTCCGGCCCTGGAACTGGAGCCGCCGGTTCCCGCCGCGCCAGGAGATCCTCGCTTACCTGCAGGCCCTGGTCACCGAGAACGGCCTGACGTCGCGCCTGCGGCTGGGCGCCGGGGTGGCGTCCGCGCGCTTCGACGAACCGGACGCGCGGTGGACGCTGACGCTGACCAGCGGCGAGACGCTGACCGCCGGAGCGGTGGTCTGCGCCGTCGGCCAGCTCGGCCGGCCCGCGTACCCGACGATCGCGGGCCGGGATGACTTCGGCGGGCCGTCCTGGCACTCCGGTCACTGGAACCACGACGTCGACCTGGCCGGGAAGCGGGTCGCGGTGATCGGGACGGGGGCCAGCGCGATCCAGTTCGTGCCGGAGATCGCCAAGGTCGCCGCGCACACCGACGTGTACCAGCGCAGTGCGCCGTACGTGATCCCGAAGGCCGACCGGGCCTACAAGCCGTTCGAGCACACCCTGTTCGAGCGCTTCCCAGCCGCCCAGAAGGCCGACCGGATGCGGGTCTTCGTCTACGGTGAGCTGCTCACCAGCGGGTTCGTGGTGTCGCCGAAGCTGCTGGCCGGCCCGATGAAGCTCTGGCGGCGTCAGCTCGACGCCCAGATCGCCGACCCGGTGCTGCGAGAGAAATGCGTGCCCGATTACGTGATGGGCTGCAAGCGGGTGCTGTTCTCCAACGACTGGTACCCGGCGCTCGCGGGCCCGGACGTCGACCTGGTCACCGAGCCGATCGAGCGCATCGAGGCGGACGGGGTCAGGACCGTGGGCGGCGAGACCCGCCCGGCCGACGTGCTCATCTTCGGCACCGGATTCGCCGCGACCGACTTCCTGCCCGCGATGCCGGTGACCGGGGTGAACGGCCGCGAGCTGCACGACGCCTGGCGCGAGCGGGCCGAGGCGTACCTGGGCATCTCCGTGGCCGGGTTCCCGAACTTCTTCCTGCTCTACGGCCCGAACACTAACCTCGGCGGGAACTCGATCATCTACATGCTGGAGGGCCAGATCAATTACGCGCTCGCCGCGATCGAGGCGCTCCGGGCGCAGGACCTGGCCTGGCTCGACGTGCGCCCTGACGTCCAGCGGGAATTCATCGACTGGGTGGACGAGGCCAGCGCGAGCACGGTCTGGGAGAGCGGTTGCCGCAGCTGGTACACCACCGACGACGGCCGCAACGCGACCAACTGGCCGGACCATACGTTCCTGTACCGGCACCGGGTCCGCCATTTCGACCTCGGCTGCTACCGGGTGATGCCCCGGCCGCCTGACCCGGTCGGCGCGGCGGCCGCGGCCGGCTCGGACGGCCCGGCATGAGCCCGGGCCGGCCGTCCCGCCGCGGCGTGCACCTGCCGCCCGCGGTCATTCGGGCGGGCATCGGCCAGATCGGCCACCGGGTGCTGAACCCGGCCCTGGCCTGGGACGTCCAGCGGCACCGGCTGAGCCAGCTTTCCGGCGGCCCGCCGCTGCCGCGCGGAACCACAGTTTCCCGCACCGTCCTGGGCGGCGTGCCCGCCGACGTGCTGACCGCGGCGGACGCCAACTCCGGCCCGACCGTGGTGCACTTCCACGGCGGCGGCTACTGCGTCGGCTCGCCCGGGCTCGCCCGGGCCTGGGCGGCCAGGCTGAGCGCCCGGGCGGGCTGCCGGGTGGTGCTACCGGACTACCGGCTGGCTCCCGCGCATCCCTATCCGGCCGCCCTGGACGACGCCCGCTCGGTGCTGAAGGCCGTCCGGGCCGAGGCCGGAACGGGCCAGTTCGTGCTGTCCGGTGACTCGGCCGGCGGCGGGCTCGCGCTGGCCCTGACGATGTCGTTGCGGGACGAAGGCGGCGAGCCACCGGCCGGCTGCATTCTGCTGTCGCCGTGGCTGGACCTGGCGGCCGACCGCCGGTCCGATCCCGGGCTGGTGCGGCGCGACGTCCTGCTCACCCCGAGCTGGCTGGAAGCGTGCGCGGTCGCGTATGCGAGTCCCGGTCGGTGGGCGGAACACCACGTCTCGCCACTGCGGGCGGATCTGCGCAGCCTGCCGCCGTTGCTGGTCCAGGCCGGGTCCGACGAGCTGCTGGCCCCCGACGCGCAGCGGCTGACGGCCGCAGCGTCCGCGGCCGGGACCGAGGTCACGTACTCGCTGTGGCCCGGCCTCTGGCACGACTTCCCGCTGCAGGCTGGCCTGCTCGCGGCGGCCGACAGCGCCGTCGCCCAGGCCGCCTGGTTCGTCCGCTCCGTCACCCCCTGACCCCGCGGCCGTCAGGTGCTGGCCGCCGCCCGGGCCAGGCGGCCGCCGAGCTCGGTTACCGCCTGGCGGATCGGCTCTGAGCCGAGGACCAGGAACGGGACCGGGATCGCGGCGAGCTGCCTGGCGTACCAGTCCGGCTCGTCGGTCGTCGCCCGCAGGATGGTCCGGCCGTCCTCGGCCGGCTCCAGGCGGCCGAGGCTGCGCGGCATCCAGCGCGCAGACTCCCCGGGCGTGGCGTCGATCAGCACCTCGACCGGGTGCGTCCAGCCCTGCGACAGGTGTTCCTCCAGCGTGCGCAGGGCGTCCAGGTCCGGCGGCGGAGTGAAGGTCTCGGCCGTGGTCTCGGCGGCGGTCATCCGGTCGATCCGCAGCACCCGCCGCGCCTGCCTGGTGACCGACCAGCCGAGGAGGTACCAGCGGCTATGCCGCAGCACGACCGCCCACGGCTCGATCAGCATTTCCCGGTCGCGGTCGCCAATCCGGTACATCAGGCTGAGCCGCCTGGCCTGAGTGCAGGCCACGATCAGCTTCGTGGTCAGCTCAGGGCTCGCCGCGGCCGCGTCGTCCCGCGCGGGAACAGCGGCCCGGACAGCCAGGACCGGACGAGCGAGCTGTTCCGGCAATGCCCGCAAGATCTTGGCCAGGGCGCTGCCGACCAGGTCAGCGGGGTCGGCCGCGTCCCTGTGACCCTCCAGGACGGCCATGACCAGGCCCATCGCCTCGGCCGGGGTGAACATGAGCGGGGCGAGCCGCAGGCTCCGGCCGACCTGATAGCCGCCGTACGGGCCGCTGACCGACTCGATCGGCAGGTCGGCCTCGCGCAGGATCGCGACGTACCGCCGGGCCGCACGATCGGTCACGCCGAGCCGTTCGCCGAGCGTGGCCGCCGTGATCCCCGGATTGTTCTGGACGACCTCGAGCGCGATCAGCGCCCGTGCGGTCGGGCTCAGGTCATGGAGCATGCGATCGGCCAATCCAGGAAGCGGTCCGTCCGGGTCCAACGGTAACGTGCCTGCTATGACCGATGGCGCCGGCCAGCTGCGGATCATGCCCGCTAACCAGGCGACCTGGCCCGACCTGCGGGCGATATTCGGCGAGGCCGACTACCCGGGCCTGTGCTATTGCCAGCGGTTCAAGACCCGGGGCTGGTTCTGGGCCTCGATGACCGACCAGGAGCGCCGGGACCGGCTGCGCGCGCAGACGCGCTGCGGGGATCCTGATGCCGACAGCACCAGCGGGCTGGTCGCCTTCCTCGGCCGCGAGCCCGTCGGCTGGGTCGCCGTCGAGCCGCGCATCGCCTACCCGCGGCTGATCGGGCTGCCGACCGTCTGGCGCACCCGCACCGGCGAAGACAAGGCCGACGAGGGTGTGTGGTCGGTCACCTGTTTCGCCGTCCGCAAGGGGTACCGCAAGCGCGGCATCACCTATGCGCTGGCCGCCGCGACCGTCGGCTACGCGCGCGAACGCGGCGCCCGGGCGCTGGAGGCCTACCCGATGATCACCGAGCCGGGTAAGGAAATCACCTGGGGTGAACTGCATGTCGGCAGCCGGCAGGTCTTCGAGGAGGCCGGATTCGCCGAGGTCAGTCACCCGAGCAAGCGCCGCTACGTGATGCGGGTCGAGTTCGGGGCCTGACCGTCAGCGTCCACTTGGTAGCCACGAATCCTCCCGGTCCGGCGGCCGGCGGTGAGCAGGGAGCCGCAGCTCGGCGGGGAGGAGCTGCGCCTCCTGAGGGTGGTCAGAACTTCACGTGCAGCAGCCGGGCCGCGGTCGTCCACCGGAGCACGACATCGGTCGGGGTAGGACCGCAGACGCCGACCATCAGTTCGGTCTCGCTGTCACCGTACTGCTTGCCTGAGCCGACGTAACCGGCCCCCATGGCCAGGTCGGACGCCGTCCCGCCGCACTTGGTGCGGTTCGCGTAGCGGCCCAGGATGTTGTCCCGGTGGCCCCAGCCCGGGCCATCGTCGTACATCCACGCGTAGTTCGCGCCCAGCGGGTTGGGCCAGCCGCCGGCCCAGTTCCCGCCGGCCGCGATCCAGCGGCCGCCGCCGGGGAGGTGGCTCGGGAGAAGGTTCAGGGGCGGGTCGTCGTCGTTGTTCGCGCCGGTCCGCGCGATCGCGTCCAGCGACTTGGTCAGCACCGCGGCCGGAGCCAGGCCGCGGGCGACGCGCTCGAGGTTGACCGTCACGAACAGCTGCTTGACGTGATTGAGCTTGCGGTAAGCGGTCAGCGAGAAGGACATGCCGTGCAGGTGCTCGAGGATGCTGCGGGCCCGGCCGGTGGCCCGCAGGGCCTCCCGGTCGCAGTAGGTGCCGTCCTTGGCGGTCGAGCAGTCGCGTACGGCGAGGAAGTCCGGCCTCGGCGACAGGCTGCGGCCGGGGTTGTGCGGGGGCAGGATCCCGGTGCTGGCGACGCCCAGAGCCCCGGGCGCCGCAGGCCCGGCCTGCTGGGCGAGGGCGGCGGACGGGGCGGCGAGCGCCGAGGCCGTCAGGGCGACTGTTGCTGTTCGTACCGCGAGCCGGCGCATCGGCATCAGGGCCTCCTTTTCCCGCAGGCGACGCTATCGGCGAATCCGGCGAGAGGGGAGCCATTCGTCCCGATTCACGAGCCGTCGGGTGCAGGGCGCTGACCTTCACATGCTCGCGGCGACGTCGTCGCCGACCGCGGTACGCGGCAGCAGGACGGCGAGCAGCCCGCAGAGCGCGAACGCGCCCATCGCGTACGGCGCCGTGTGGACCATGGCCGCGCCGAAGGAGTGACCGCCGCTCACGGCACCGAAGAACACCGTCCCGAAGAGAGCCACCCCGAGCGCGCCGCCCAGTTGCTGGGCCGTGCTGAACAGGCCGGACGCGCCGCCCGCGACCTCCACCGGGACCGCGGCGAGCACCACGTTGACCAGCGGGATCACGAGCAGGGAGAGGCCGGCGCCCGCCACGACCAGGCCGGGGACGACCGGCCACGGGCTGCCGTGGACGCCGACGTGCGGGGCGGCGACGGCGATGCCGGCGATGCCCGCCGCCA